>NZ_JAFEXF010000010.1 GCF_016905445.1 Streptomyces sp. G44 | reverse complement strand
GGGGGCCGGGGCGGGGGGGGGCGGGCCCGCGGGGCGCGACGCGGCGCGGCGCCTGCGGCGCGGCGGCAGGGTGTCGCTGGGGGTGTCGTTGTTCTGCGAACCCTCGGTGGGGTCGTTCGGCTCAAGCATGCGGGCGGTTCTCCCGTCACGCTCCCGGGCGCCGCGCCTGTCCGGTGATGTCCGCGGCTCGCGCTAGCTGCGCGGGGCCGCCATCCGGGGGCGTGGGCGCCGCACGGGAGCTCTCTATGTCTTGTCTCGCCGGTTCCGTACGCCCAACTGCGGACGGCCTGGCGAAAGTCTCGGTCAGTGCGCTGCCCGACCCAGGTGGCTCCCGAGTACCAGGGCTGCGCTTCGACGTACGTCCTTAACGGGGGCCTTCCGGCACCGGCGCCGTCGCGGCGGCAGGTACGGCGGCCGTGGGTGATGCGGCCGTGACTGCCTCGCGGTCGGGCGCGAGCGGGTCGGTCACCGTGCCGGTCTCTTCATCGAAAAGCCCCTGCGCCAGCCTGGTCACCGCTGCGGGGACCGGCGGCGCCAGGTCGGCCACGGCTCGGAGACCGGACAGGACGTCGTCGGGTCGTACGGCAGGTGTCACGTGCCGAACAACCAGCCGCAGTATCGCACAGGGCTTGTCGGTCGGCCTATCGGTGTCGTGCGTGATCACTTCACTGTCGGTGATCGCTTCCAGGCTCACGACGGCTTCGCGCGCGTCGAAGGTGCGCATGCCGTTCTTCGTGCGGCGCTGCACCTCGACCTTGTCCGCGGCGCGGAACAGGTCGGCCGCGCGCTGTGCCTGTGCGGGCTCGACGCCGTCCAGGCGCAGCTCCCAGACGGAGGCGGTCAGCCGGTCGGCGAGGCCTGAGGTGCGGGACTCGACGGCGTCGGTGATGTCCAGGCCGTCCGGCAGCGACTCGTCGAGCAGCTCGCGGAGCTGGTCGGGGTCGCGCGGCGCGGTGAGCGCGATCTCCAGGTACTCGGCCTCACTGCCCGTGCCGGTGGGTGCGGCATTGGCGTACGACACCTTCGGGTGCGGGGTGAACCCGGCCGAGTACGCCATGGGCACCTCGGCGCGGCGCAGCGCACGCTCGAAGGCGCGCTGGAAGTCACGGTGGCTGGTGAACCGGAGGCGGCCGCGCTTGGTGTAGCGCAGGCGGATGCGCTGCACCGCGGGTGCGGGCGGCGGGCCTTCGGGCTGTCGCTTGCCCAGTGTCGTCAGTCCTTCATCAGAGCGGTCGTACTGCTACCTAGAGTACGTGCACCGGGCGCGTCGGGTTCCCGCCGGGCCGCCGGTACCGGGACCGGCTCCCCCGGCACCGCCCCCACCGGCACCGTCTGCTTCGGTGCTCCGAACAGCATGCGGCGCACGTCGGCCCGCGCCTGCCGCACGCTCTCCCGTGCGGAGGACAGGGCCTGGCGGGTGGCGCGGCGGATCTCCTTGGCGGCCCTGGCGGCGGGGCGCCACACGGCGTCGCGGACCACGTGGCCGATGGGGGTGAGGACGGTGCGGTAGGCCCACCGCACCGGCTCGACGAAGATCCACCGAAGGAGGCGGGCGAGGAAGCGGCCGATGACGAGGGAGATGTGCCCGGCGACGCGCCAGGCGTGTCCGAGCGCGTCGCCGACCTCCCGCGCGACGACGGCGACGGCCCGCCCGAGGGGTGCGAGCACCCAGCGCCACACGGCCGTCGCGGGGGCGACGAAGAGCCAGCGGCACAGGGTCGAGACGACGGCCCAGATGCCGCGTCCGAGCCACGCGGCTCCGGCGCCGATGCCCCGGGCCAGCCAGGCGGCACCGGCACCGATCCCGCGCGCCAGCCAGGCGATGCCATGGCCGAGCGGCGTGAGGACCCACCGGTACAGCCACACCGCCGGCACCACGAACAGCACCCGCCCCAGCCACGCCAGCGCCACACCGACCGGCACCACCACGTACCGCCAAAGACCCACCCACGGCCACACGAACACGGCCTTGAACAGCCACGTGACGACGGCGCCGACACCGCGCCCGATCGGTCGCAGTCCCCTGAAGTACAGGAAGCGGCCGCACACCGCGAGCGCGTCCCAGGCGAGGCGCACCGGCACGACGAGTACGAGCACCACGATCCGCACCGGCAGCCGGATCGCGACGGCGAGGCAGCCCTCGGCCTGCGGGGGGTGCCGGTCGGCCTGCCCCGGCGGCGGCTGCTGTTCCGCTCGGTGGGCAGGTCGTTTTTCCAGGTCCATGTCGTCCTAGACGCGCGGGAGTCCGGTTCGGATCCAGTACCGCAGTTTTCCGCCCCGCTCGTCCTCGAAGACGCCGCCCGAGGCCTCGATGACCTTGCGGGAACCGGTGTTGTCGGTGTCGCAGGTCACCAGCACGGATTCCAGGCCCAGTCGCGCGGCGTACGGCAGGCAGCCGCGCAGCATCGCGGTGGCGTGGCCGCGGCGGCGGGCGGTGGGGCGTACGTCGTAGCCGATGTGGCCGCCGTACTCGCGCAGGAAGCGGGTGCCGATGGTGTGGCGGATGGCGATGCGGCCGAGGTAGTCGCCGCCGTCCAGGTACCAGAGGGTGGTGACGGGGACGCCGAGCCGCCCCGCGGGGTGTTCGGCGGCGGTCACCTCGGCGACGTACCGCTCGAAGACGGCGGGGTCGTGCCACTTCTCGCCGTACTCGCCCAGGGTGGCGCCGAGCGTCGTGTCGTCGTCGGGCCCGCCGCGCCCCTCGGCCCGGAACTCCTCCATCGCCGCGATGTAGGAGTGGTGCACCAGGCCGGTGGGCGGGGCGAGTTCGGGCATCCGCGCCGCCGCTACTTCACGACCGTGAGCGGCAGCAGCTTCTTGCCGGTGGGGCCGATCTGGATGTGCGTGTCCATCTGGGGGCACACGCCGCAGTCGAAGCACGGCGTCCAGCGGCAGTCCTCGACCTCGGTCTCGTCGAGCGCGTCCTGCCAGTCCTCCCAGAGCCAGTCCTTGTCGAGACCGGAGTCCAGGTGGTCCCAGGGCAGGACCTCCTCGTACGCGCGCTCGCGCGTCGTGTACCAGTCGACGTCGACGCCCATCCCGGGCAGCGTCTTGTCGGCGCAGCGCATCCAGCGCTCGTAGGAGAAGTGCTCGCGCCAGCCGTCGAAGCGGCCGCCCTCGTCGTAGACCGCGCGGATGACGGCGCCGATGCGGCGGTCGCCGCGCGAGAGCAGGCCCTCGACGATGCCGGGCTTGCCGTCGTGGTAGCGGAAGCCGATGGAGCGGCCGTACTTCTTGTCGCCGCGGATCTTGTCGCGGAGCTTCTCCAGGCGGGCGTCGGTCTCCTCGGCGGAGAGCTGCGGGGCCCACTGGAAGGGGGTGTGCGGCTTGGGGACGAAGCCGCCGATCGAGACCGTGCAGCGGATGTCGTTGGAGCCGGAGACCTCGCGGCCCTTGGCGATGACCTTCGTCGCCATGTCGGCGATCTGGAGGACGTCGTCGTCCGTCTCGGTGGGCAGGCCGCACATGAAGTACAGCTTCACCTGGCGCCAGCCGTTGCCGTACGCGGTCGAGACGGTGCGGATGAGGTCTTCCTCGGACACCATCTTGTTGATGACCTTGCGCATGCGCTCGGAGCCGCCCTCGGGGGCGAAGGTCAGGCCCGACCGGCGGCCGTTCCTGGTCAGCTCGTTGGCGAGGTCGACGTTGAAGGCGTCGACGCGGGTCGAGGGGAGGGACAGGCCGATCTTGTCCTCCTCGTACCGGTCGGCGAGACCCTTGGCGACCTCGGCGATCTCGGTGTGGTCCGCGGAGGAGAGCGAGAGCAGGCCGACCTCTTCGAAGCCGGTCGCCTTCAGGCCCTTCTCGACCATGTCGCCGATGCCGGTGATGCTTCGCTCCCGCACGGGGCGCGTGATCATGCCGGCCTGGCAGAAACGGCAGCCGCGGGTGCAGCCGCGGAAGATCTCGACGGACATGCGCTCGTGGACGGTCTCCGCGAGCGGGACGAGGGGCTGCTTGGGGTAGGGCCACTCGTCGAGGTCCATGACGGTGTGCTTGGACACGCGCCACGGCACGCCCGAGCGGTTCGGCACGACACGGGCGATGCGGCCGTCCGGGAGGTACTCGACGTCGTAGAACGCCGGGATGTAGACCGAGCCGGTTCTGGCGAGGCGGAGGAGGACCTCCTCGCGGCCGCCGGGGCGGCCCTCCGCCTTCCAGGCGCGGATGATCCCGGTCATGTCGAGCACGGCCTGCTCGCCGTCGCCGATGATCGCCGCGTCGATGAAGTCGGCGATCGGCTCGGGGTTGAAGGCGGCGTGGCCGCCGGCGAGGACGATCGGGTCCTCGACGGTGCGGTCCTTGGACTCCAGCGGGATGCCCGCGAGGTCCAGGGCGGCCAGCATGTTCGTGTACCCCAGCTCGGTGGAGAAGCTGAGTCCGAAGACGTCGAACGCCTTGACCGGGCGGTGGCTGTCCACCGTGAACTGCGGGACCTGGTGCTCGCGCATGAGCGCCTCCAGGTCGGGCCACACGCTGTACGTGCGCTCGGCGAGGACGCCCTCGCGTTCGTTCAGCACCTCGTAGAGGATCATGACGCCCTGGTTGGGCAGCCCGACCTCGTACGCGTCGGGGTACATGAGCGCCCAGCGGACGTCGCAGCTGTCCCACGGCTTGACGGTGGAGTTCAGCTCACCGCCGACGTACTGGATTGGCTTCTGCACATGCGGGAGCAGAGCTTCGAGCTGTGGGAAGACCGATTCGACAGACATCGCGAACCTTCATGAGCCGGCAGGGGTGACCATCAAGCGTACCCCGGCGTTCAGCTGCCCAGAGCCGCCCGGATTTTCGTCCGGGAGGCCTTGGCCCACACCGCCGGCAGTTCGCGCTCGCGCTCGGCGGCGACCGCTTCCTCCTGGCCGTACAGCAGCCCCCAGGTGAAGGCGCTCTCCCCCGCCAGGTGGGCCTGGGTGCCGAGGGTCCGCACGGCCTCACGGGCGACCACGCTGTCCTGGTGGTCGCCGAGCACGCTCTGCACGGCCTTCATCCGCTTCGCGAAGCGCCCGGCGGGCGCCCCGAGCGCGGGGACCGCCGCCTCGCCCGCGTACCGGGCGCGCTTGGCGGCCTTGCGGGCCTCGTGCATGGCCCGGTCGCGTTCCTGGCCGGGGGCGAGCGCGAGGGCGTGCTCGACGCGGCCGGCGAGGCGGGCGTAGTCCTTCAGGAGCGCCTTGGGGAGCGCCTTGCCGGGCGGCGCGGAGGCGGCCGGGCGCAGCGGGGGCGTGGCGAGCAGGGCGTCGAGGGTGTCCAGGAGCGTGAGGTAGCGCTCGCCGTCCAGGACGGCCAGGGTGCCGCGCCGGGCGTCGGCGCCGCGCCCGGTGGACCAGATGCGCAGCCGCGCGTCGACCGGGCCGAGGAGGAGGGTCTTCGGCAGGGCTTCGACGCGGGCGGCGAACCGGGCGGCGAGGACTTCCTGGTCGCGGTCGACGCCGAGCTGCGCGGCGAGCCACTTGAGTTCGTCGCCCACCGGGTCGGTGACGGTGCGGTCGAGGATCTTCCGGTACGACTTGAAGGCGCTGCGCATGCGGCGGGTGGCGACCCGCATCTGGTGGAGGGAGTCGGGCAGGCCGCGGCGGACGGCGGGGTCGAGGGAGACGATCGCGTCGCGCTGGGCGCGGAGGTAGGCGAGGACGTGGTCCCCGGCGGTTCCGCGGCCGTCGCCGACGGCCTCCCGCACGGCCTCGGCGACGGCTTCGCTCTTGCCGGCCTTCTTGCCGAGGCGGACCGCTCCCTCGGCGGGCGCGAGTCCGGCCTTCTCGGCCTTGCGGCCCTTCGGCGCGGTCTGCGCGAGGGCCCGGGCGAGCTTCGAGTCCGAGGTGGAGCGGCGTACGCCCGCCTGCTTCAGCTTCTTCTCGATCTTGTCGAGGAGCGCGGGGTCGCCGTCGTCCGCGAGCTCCACCTCGATCTCGGACCACGCGGCCGTGCCGCCGCCCTTGGTGAGCCGCTCGGCCCGGACCGCGTCGATGCTGACCTCGGCGAGCAGTTCACCGTCGGCGTCGACGAGGTGGCGCAGGTCGCGTGCGGACAACAGGCGTACGAGGGGCGCGAGTTCGGCCTCGCGGACGCGGGAGCGCACGAGGTCGAGAAGGGCGGGGGGCACCTCGTCGGAGAGCGGCGCGTGGATCTCGTCCCGTACGCCGTCGGCGAGCGACACCGGCAGCTTCAGGTGCCAGCCCTCGTCGGCGCCGCCGGTGCGGCGCCGCAGGGTGATGGAGGCGGCGGCCAGGCGCTGGTCGGGGGTGTCCCAGTAGACGGCGTCCAGTTCGACGACGCCCTTGTCGAGGACCTCCCCGACCCCGGGCACCCCGGTCAGGTCGGGCAGCTCCGCGTCCGCCCCGATGTCGTACTTCCGCTCGACCTCGCGCTTCGTCTCCGCCATGTATTGAATCTAGACGCGAAAGACGAAACCAAACGTGCGGCCGGAGATGCGGCGCAGCGGACTTCGGCGGGTCACGCGGACATCGGGCGCTGCACCTTGATCGACTGGAGCAGTCCGACCGCCACCCAGACCGCGAACATCGACGAGCCTCCGTAGCTGACGAAGGGCAGCGGAAGGCCCGCGACCGGCATGATGCCGAGCGTCATCCCGATGTTCTCGAAGGACTGGAAGGCGAACCAGGCGATGATGCCGGCGGCGACGATCGTGCCGTAGAGCTCGGTGGTCTCCCGGGCGATGGCGCAGGCCCGCCACAGGACGACGCCGAGCAGGAGCAGGATGGCGCCCGCGCCGACGAAGCCCAGTTCCTCGCCCGCCACGGTGAAAACGAAGTCGGTCTGCTGTTCGGGGACGAACTGTCCGGTGGTCTGCGAGCCGTTGGTGAGGCCGGTGCCGGTGAGGCCGCCGGAGCCGATGGCGATGCGGGCCTGGTTGGTGTTGTAGCCGACGCCCGCGGGGTCGAGCGCGGGGTTGGCGAAGGCGGCGAAGCGGGCGATCTGGTAGTCGTCCAGGACGCCGAGCTGCCATATGGCGATGCCGCCCAGCGCGCCCGTGCCGAGCAGGCCGAAGACCCAGCGGTTGGAGGCGCCGGAGGCCAGCAGCACGCCGAGGACGATCATCACCATGACCATGACCGAGCCGAGGTCCGGCATCAGCATGACGATCATGACGGGTACGGCGGCGAGGCCGAGGGCCTGGACGACCGTGCGGTGGTCGGGGTGCTCCTTGTCGCCCGCGTCGACCCGGGCGGCGAGGAGCATCGCCATGCCCAGGATGATCGTGACCTTGCAGAACTCGGAGGGCTGGAGCGACTGGCCCGCGATGACGATCCACGCGTGGGCGCCGTTGATGGTCGCTCCGAGCGGGGTCAGGACCAGCAGCACCAGGAAGACCGAGATGCCGTAGAGGATCGGCACGGCGGTGCGCAGCGTGCGGTGGCCGAGCCAGACCGTGCCCGCCATCAGGGCGAGCCCGATGCCGATGTTGATGACGTGCTTGACGAGGAAGGCGTACGGGTCGTCGCCGACGAGCTCGGTGCGGTTGCGGGTCGCGGAGTAGACGAGCGCCGAGCCGATCGCGGAGAGCGCGAGCGCGGCGAGGAGCATCGGCCAGTCGAGCCGGCGCACTATCGAGTCGCGGGCGAGCAGCCGGGACATCTGCGAGCGCTCGGGGCCGTACCCGGAGACGGAGAAGCCACTGTTGGTCATCAGTCGCGCCTCCAGCCGGCCGGAGCGCCGGCCAGTTCCTGCTGTTCGTCCTTGGGCTTGGGGGCCTCGGGCTTGTACGGCTTGACCTTCGGGGCGTCGATGGAGCCGTCGGGCTGGATCTTCGGCAGGGTCTTCTGCGGCTGGGGCAGGAGCGCCTTCTTCAGGTCCTGGTTGCCGCTGTCGTCGAGGCCGTAGATCGCGTCGTAGATCTTGCGGACGGCGGGTCCGGAGGCGCCGGAGCCCGTACCGCCCTGGGAGATCGTCATGACGATCGAGTAGTCCTTGGTGTAGGTCGCGAACCACGAGGTGGTCTGCTTGCCGTAGACCTCGGCGGTACCGGTCTTGGCGTGCATCGGGATCTTGTCCTGCGGCCAGCCGCCGAACCGCCACGCGGCGGTACCGCGCGTGGCGACGTCCGCGAGGGCACCGTCTATGTCCTTGACCAGCTCGGCGTCCATCGGCAGCTTGCCGTGGGCCCTGGGCTCGATCTCCTCGATGTGCTTGCCGTCGGCGCTGATGATCGCCTTGCCGACGGTGGGGTCGTACATGGTGCCACCGTTGGCGATGGCGGAGTAGACCGTGGCCATCTGGATCGGTGTGACGAGGGTGTCGCCCTGGCCGATGGAGTAGTTGACGGAGTCACCGGCGCGCATCTTCATGCCTTCGAGGCAGTTCTCGTACGCGATGCGCGCGGCGTAGTCGCCGCCGCTCTTCTTGCCCTGCTTGCACCAGGCGTCCTTGTTGGCCTTCCAGTAGTCCTTCTTCCACTGGCGGTCGGGGACGCGGCCGGTGACCTCGTTGGGCAGGTCGATGCCGGTCTCCTTGCCGAGGCCGAACTGGTGGGCGGTCTTGTAGAACCAGTCCTTGGCGTCGGGCCGGGGCTTGTTGCCGCCGTCCTTGTTCCACTGGTCGTGCGCGAGCTTGTAGAAGACGGTGTCGCAGGAGACCTCGAGGGCCTGGCCGAGGGTGATGGAGCCGTGGCCCTTGGACTCGAAGTTCTTGAAGGTCTGGCCGCCGATCGAGTATGAACTGGGGCAGGGGTAGCGGCCGTTGAAGTCGTAGCCCGCGTTGACGGCGGCGGTCGTCGGGATGACCTTGAAGATCGAGCCGGGGGCCGCCTGGCCCTGGATGGCGCGGTTGAGCAGCGGGTAGTTGGACTTCTTGCCGGTGAGCTTGGCGTAGTCCTTGCCGGAGATGCCGCCGACCCAGGCGTTCGGGTCGTACGTCGGGTTGGAGGCCATGGCGACGACGCGGCCGGTCTTGTTCTCCATGACGACGACGGCGCCCGCGTCGGCCTTGTAGTTCTCGCCGGTGTTCTTGTCGAACTCCTGGCGGGCCTTCTTCATCGCGTCGTTCAGCCAGTACTCGGAGACGGCCTGGACCCGCGCGTCGATGCTGGTGACGACGTTCGCCCCCGGCTTCGCCTCGTCGGACTCGGCCTTGCCGATGACGCGGCCGAGGTTGTCGACCTCGTAGCGGGTGACGCCCGCCTTGCCGCGCAGCTGCTTGTCGTACGTGCGTTCAAGCCCGGAGCGGCCGACCTGGTCGGAGCGGAGGAACGGGGAGTCGGTGTCCTTGGCCTTGTTGATCTCCTCGTCGGTGACGGGCGAGAGGTAGCCGAGGACCTGCGCGGTGTTGGACTTGCCGGGCGCGGGGTAGCGGCGTACGGCGGTGGGCTCGGCGGTGATGCCGGGGAAGTCCTCGGAGCGCTCGCGGATCTGGAGGGCCTGCTTGGGCGTGGCCTCGTCGGTGATCGGGATCGGCTGGTAGGGCGAGCCGTTCCAGCAGGGCTGGGGGGTCTTGGCGTCGCAGAGGCGGACCTTGTCGGAGACGTCCTTGGGGTCCATGCCGAGGACGTCGGCGAGCTTGGCGAGGACGCCCTTGCCGTCGTCCTTCATCTTCATCAGGTCCGTGCGGGACGCCGAGACGACCAGGCGCGTGTGGTTGTCGGCGATCGGCACGCCGCGGGCGTCGAGGATCGAGCCGCGCACGGCGGGCTCGACGACCTGCTGGACGTGGTTGCCGGAGGCCTCCTTGGCGTACTCCTCGCCGTTGCGGATCTGGAGGTACCAGAGGCGGCCGCCGAGGGTGAGCAGCAGGGAGACGACGAGGATCTGGATGACGATGAGACGGATCTGGACGCGGGGGGTTCGCCCGGTCTCCGGGATGTTGGTCACCTCTGCCCTCCCCTGGTACGTCCTTCGGTGCGGTCGGTGCCACGTCCTTCGGGGCGGCCGGCGCGGTGCTTCGCCGTCACAGGCGCTTGACCCCCTTGATGCGTCCGGCGCGTGCGACGCGGGCCTTGGCCGCCTTCGCCCGCAGGCCGCCGCGCTGGTTGCCGATGCTCAGCCCGGTGCCGGAGGCGACCCAGCCGGAGGAGACGTCGGAGGCGGTGTTGGCGTGCGAGCCCTCGCCCAGCGGGTCGTTCTCGGTGCGCCGGGCGAGCGCGATGATCAGCGGCACGGTGAAGGGCGCGAGCAGCAGGTCGTAGAGCACGGCGGTGAACAGCAGCCCGACCAGGCCCACATGGCGGGCGGCCGTGTCCCCGACGAGGGCGCCCACGCCCGCGTACAGCAGGGTCGATCCGACGGCGGCCCCGACGACCACGGCGAGCGGGCCGACGGCCGAGCGCAGCCGTCCGCTCTCGGGCTTGGCGAGGCCCGCGAGGTAGCCGACGACGCAGAGCACCAGCGCGTACCGCCCGGCGGCGTGGTCGGCGGGCGGGGCCAGGTCGGAGAGGAGGCCCGCGCCGAAGCCGACGAGGGCGCCGCCGACGTGGCCGTAGACCAGGGCGAGGCCGAGGACGGTGAGCAGCACGAGGTCCGGCACGGCGCCCGGCAGCTGGAGCCGGGCCAGGACGCTGACCTGGACGACCAGGGCGACGACGACGAGGGTGGTGGCGAGCAGGATTCGGTTGAAGCGCATGGGTCCGGTCTCCTACTGCTCGTCGTTGCCGGTGTTGCCGGTGTTGCCGGTGTTGCCGGTGTTGCCGGTGTTGTCGGCCGGGCCGTCTGCCGGGTCGTCTGCCGTGCCGTTCGCCGGGCCCTCGGCCGCGCCGTCCTCCGGCCTGCCCGACGGGGTGGCCGTGACGGTCACCGTCGGGGTCGGCCTGGGCTTCTCGGGCTTCTTCGGCAGGACCGTGTCGCGCGGGTCCTCGCGGGGTGCCTCGACGACGACGCCGACGATGTCGAGCTTGGTGAACCCGACGTACGGCTTCACGTAGACATTGCGGGTCAGGTCGCCGCCGGAGGGGTCGACGCGGACGACCTCGCCGACCGGGACGCCGGGCACGAACGGCCGGTCCTTCTGCGAGCCGAAGGTGACCAGGCGGTCGCCCTTCTTGACCTTGGCCTTGCCGTTGAGCATCTGGACGGAGAGCGGCCGGTCGCCCTGGCCGGTCGCGAAGCCCAGTTCGTCGGTCTTCTCCAGGCGGGTGCCGACGGTGAAGTCGGGGTCGTTGGCGAGCAGGACGGTGGCGGTGCCCGGTCCGACCGTGGTGACGCGGCCCACCAGTCCGTCGCTGTTCAGGACGGTCATGTCACGCTTGATGCCGTCCTTGGCGCCGGCGTCGATGGTGACGGTCCAGGAGAAGCCCTGGGCCGCTCCTATGCCGATGACCTCGGCGCCCTTGATGCCGTACTGACCGGCGCCGGCCTTCTTCAGCATGCCGTCGAGCTGGCGCAGGCGGCTGCGGTTGCGGTCGTCGCTGCCGAGCTTCGCCTTCAACGCGGCGTTCTGCCGCTCCAGTTCGGCGATGCGGTCGTGACGCTCGCCGGAGTCGCGGACCGCGCCGATGGCGTTGCCGATCGGGTCGACGGCGGAGGACATCCCCTCCTCGACCGGACCGAAGACGGTGGCGGCGGCCTGGCGGGCACCGTCGACCGGCGAGTCCTCACCACCGCGGATGTCCACCGTGATCAAAGCGAACGCGACGGCGATCAGCAGCACCAGGAGCAGCCGGCTCTCTCGTGTGTCCCTCACGTGCGGCGGCGTGCCTTCCTCAATCGGATTCCGTGGACACTGCGGGTTCCACGGGGTTCTGGGGAATTGTTCTGCCTTGCCTGAATTCTGTTCTTGCCTCTATATCAACGATCCGCCGTACGAGGTGGCAGGCACTCGTACGGCGGATGTTTTCGATCGGATCATCTGCGGGGCTGGGCGTCCAGCACCTGCTGCAACGCCTCGAACTCCTCGACGCACTTTCCGGAGCCGAGCGCCACGCTGTCCAGCGGGTCCTCGGCGATGTGGATGGGCATGCCGGTCTCGCGGCGCAGCCGCTCGTCGAGGCCGCGCAGCAGGGCGCCGCCGCCGGTCAGGACGATGCCGCGGTCCATGACGTCGCCGGACAGCTCGGGCGGGCACTTGTCGAGGGTCGTCTTGACCGCGTCGACGATGGCGTTGACCGGCTCCTCGATGGCCTTGCGGACCTCGGCGGCGGAGATGACGACGGTCTTGGGCAGCCCGGAGACCAGGTCCCGGCCGCGGATCTCGGTGTGCTCGTCGGCGTCCATGTCGTACGCCGAACCGATGGTGATCTTGATCTGCTCGGCCGTGCGCTCACCGAGGAGGAGGGAGTACTCCTTCTTGATGTGCTGGATGATCGCGTTGTCCAGCTCGTCGCCGGCGACGCGGATCGACTGTGCCGTGACGATTCCGCCGAGGGAGATGACGGCGACCTCGGTGGTGCCGCCGCCGATGTCCACCACCATGTTGCCCGTGGCCTCGTGCACCGGGAGGCCGGAGCCGATGGCGGCCGCCATGGGCTCCTCGATGATGTGCACCTGGCGCGCGCCGGCCTGCGAGGAGGCCTCGATGACCGCACGGCGCTCGACCCCGGTGATGCCGGACGGCACGCAGACGACGACGCGCGGGCGGGCGAGGTAGCGCCGCTTGTGGATCTTGAGGATGAAGTAGCGGAGCATCCGCTCGGTGATCTCGAAGTCGGCGATGACACCGTCCTTCAAGGGGCGGACCGCCACGATGTTGCCGGGCGTGCGCCCGATCATCTTCTTCGCCTCGGCGCCGACCGCGAGAATTCCACCGGTGTTGGTGTTGATCGCGACGACGGACGGTTCGTTGAGTACGATCCCCCGACCCCTGACGTACACCAGCGTGTTGGCGGTCCCGAGGTCGACAGCCATGTCACGGCCGATGAACGACATGTTGTTCCCCATGAGGATGCGTCTGGCCTTCCCTATTGGAGCTTGTGATGGCTTTTTAGGTAGGCGAGGTGGGTGCTGAGTGGCAGTGGAGGCTTCCATCGTAGTCTCGGCCGCGCGAAGACGGCGCGAGGGTCTTCGCCATTGTCAGCAGATGATGTGCCGCCCCGCTCTTGGAGACGTGCCATCGGGGGCACGGGTTCCCCCGATTGGGGCGCACAGGCCGAGGGACGGCCGGATCTCTCCGGCCGTCCGTGCTCGACGGCGTGTCGCTGACGCCTCGTCAGTGGGGCCCGTGAGGGCGCGAGGCGTTACGCCACGCCCGGGAAGAAGATCTTCAGCTCGCGCTCGGCGGACTCCTCGGAGTCCGAGGCGTGGATGAGGTTCTCCCTCACGATCGTGCCGAAGTCGCCGCGGATGGAGCCGGGCGCGGCGGCGATCGGGTCGGTGGGTCCTGCCAGGGCGCGCACGCCCTCGATGACCCGCTCGCCCTCGACGACGAGCGCGACGACCGGACCGGACGACATGAACGCGACCAGCGGCTCGTAGAACGGCTTGCCCTTGTGCTCGCCGTAGTGCTGCTCCAGGGTCTCCTGGTCCAGCGAACGCAGCTCCAGCGCGGAGATCGTCCAGCCCGCCTTGCGCTCGATGCGGCCGATGATCTCCCCGATCAGGCCACGACGGACGGCGTCGGGCTTCAGCAGGACGAGGGTGCGCTGGCTCATGTGCGGCTCCAAGGTGTTCACCAGAGGTGTTCTCACGATCGGTCGCGATCGCGTCGTGGGATTGGGCCGCACGATACCGGGGGCGGCTACGCGGGGTTACCTCCGGCCTCCGCCTGGCCCTCCGCCATCGCCGCGAACCGGGCCTTCGCCTCGTCGACCTGCCGGCCGAAGTGGACCGACGCCCACCACAGGGCGGCGAAGACCGCGCCCATGAAGAACATCATCGGCACCACGAAACCGCTCGCGATCAGGGCGATCTGCAAGGCCCAGCCCAGCTGCACCCCGCCCGGCCTGGTGATCACGCCGCACAGCAGCACGCACAGCAGCATGGCGATGCCGCTGACCGTCCAGACCGTGCCCATGGACAGGTCCGGGTCCTTCATGGCGACCAGGCCGGCGAAGCCGATGACGAAGAACTCGCCGATCAGCGTCGAAGCGCAGAGCGTACGCACGAGAGTCAGCGCCTTCCCAGGAGCAGCCGGGCCTCGCCGACCGTGATGACGGAACCGGTGACGAGGACGCCGCCGCCGGAGAACTCGCCCTCTTCCTCGGCGAGGGTGATGGCGGCCTCCAGCGCGTCCGGCAGCCGCGGTTCGACCTGGACGCGCTCGTCGCCGAAGACCTCGACTGCGATCGCGGCCAGCGCGTCCGCGCTCATCGCGCGGTGGCTGGTGTTCTGCGTGATGACGACCTCGGCGAAGATCGGTTCGAAGGCTTCGAGCAGCCCCCGCATGTCCTTGCCGTCGCTCGCGCCGACCACGCCGATGAGGTTGCTGAAGTCGAAGGCCTCGCTGATCGCCGCGGCGGCGGCGCGGGCGCCCGCGGGGTTGTGCGCGGCGTCCAGGACGACGGTGGGCGAGCGCCGCACGACCTCCAGGCGGCCCGGCGAGGAGACCGCGGCGAAGGCCTTGCGGATGGTGTCGATGTCCAGCGGGCGCGCGTGCTGCGAGCCGATGCCGAAGAACGCCTCCACGGCGGCGAGCGCCACCGAGGCGTTGTGCGCCTGGTGCTCGCCGTGCAGGGGCAGGAAGACCTCCTCGTACTCCCCGCCGAGGCCGCGCAGGGTCAGGAGCTGGCCGCCGACCGCCACCTGGCGGGCGACGACGCCGAACTCCAGGCCCTCGCGGGCGACGGTCGCGTCGACCTCGACCGCCTTCTTCAGGATCACCTGCGCCGCGTCGACCGGCTGCTGGGCCATGACCACCGTCGCGCCCGGCTTGATGATGCCGGACTTCTCCCCGGCGATCTCGCCGGGCGTGGAGCCCAGGCGGTCGGTGTGGTCCAGGTCGATGGGGGTGAGGACGGCGACCGAGCCGTCGATCACGTTCGTGGCGTCCCAGCTGCCGCCCATGCCGACCTCGACGACGGCCACGTCCACCGGGGCGTCCGCGAAGGCCGCGTACGCCATGCCGGTGAGGACCTCGAAGAAGGAGAGGCGGTACTCCTCGCGGGCGTCGACCATGTCCACGTACGGCTTGATGTCCTGGTACGTCTCGACGAAGCGCTCGGGCGCGATGGGGGCGCCGTCCAGGCTGATCCGCTCGGTGATCGACTGGACGTGGGGCGAGGTGTACCGCCCGGTGCGCAGCTCGAAGGCGGAGAACAGCGCCTCGATCATGCGGGCCGTGGACGTCTTGCCGTTCGTCCCCGTGATGTGGATCGAGGGGTACGCGCGCTGGGGTTCGCCGAGGACGTCCATCAGCGCGGCGATGCGGCGGACGGAGGGCTCCAGCTTCGTCTCGCCCCAGCGGCCCGCGAGCTCCGTCTCGACCTCGCGCAGCGCCCTGTCCACCTCCGGGTCGGCGGGGCGGGCGGGGACGTCGCCCTGTGGCGGACCCGCCTGGGCGCGCAGGGTGCGGCTGCCCGCCTCGATCACCGCGAGGTCGGGGTCCCGGTCGGTCTCGGCGCCGACGATCTCCTCGAAGGCGGCGGCGGTGGGGTCGGCGGGGTCGGTCGGGCGGTCGTCGTCGTGCGGGGGCAGCTCACTCACGTACGTCAGTCTACGGAGCGGCACCGACACCCGGCGCCCGGACCGGCCGGAGGGGCGCGGTCCGCCCCGTCGGGACTTTCGGCCCGTCCGATTCGGGACTTTGGTCCCTCCGCTTCACCGGGGCGCCCGGCAGACTTGCGATCATGGACATAGGTATCGATCTCGGCACTGCGAACACCCTTCTCTACGTCCGCGGCAAGGGGATCGTGCTCAACGAGCCGTCCGTGGTCGCCGTCCGGTCGGACCGGGGCGGCAAGGGCAAGGTGCTCGCCGTCGGCACGGAGGCCAAGGAGACGATCGGGCGGACGCCCGGGTCCATCACCGCCATCCGCCCGCTGCGGGACGGCGTCATCAGTGACTACGAGGCCGCCGAGGAGATGATCCGGCACTTCGTGCGCAAGGCCGTGCCGGGCCGGCGCACCCGTATCCGCATGGTGGTGTGTGTGCCGAGCGGGGTCACGCCCGTGGAGCGGCGCGCCATCGTGCACGCGTCGCAGCGGGCCGGGGCGCGGGCCGTGCACCTCGTGGAGGAGCCGATGGCCGCCGCGATCGGGGCGGGGCTGCCGGTCGCCGAGCCGCAGGGGTCGATGGTCGTCGACATCGGGGGCGGCACGACCGAGGTCGCCGTCGTCTCGCTGGGCGGGGTCGTGACGGCGCAGTCGCTGCGGGTGGGCGGCGACCGGCTGGACCAGGCGATCACCGATTTCGTGCGCAAGGAGCACTCGCTCCTGGTGGGTGAGCGCACCGCCGAGGACATCAAGGTCGCGATCGGGTCGGCGTGGCCGGTGCCGGGCGAGGAGGAGTTCGAGGGGCGGACGTTCACCGTGCGGGGCCGGGAGAAGGTCGGCGGGCTGCCCAAGACCGTGGACCTGACGGTGCGGGAGGTACGGGGCGCCGTGGACGAGCCCGTCGAGCACATCATCGCGGCGGTGAAGACGACCCTGGAGGAGTGCCCGCCCGAACTGTCCGGGGACATCATGGAGCACGGCATCGTGCTGACCGGCGGCGGCGCCCTGCTCCCCGGCCTCGACCTGCGCATCGCCTCGGCCACCGGCATCCCGGTGTTCGCGGCCGACGATCCGCTGGACAGCGTCGCGCTGGGGTGCGGGAAGTGCGTGGAGGACTTCGACGGGCTCGAGCGGATGATGTCGGCGGCGTAGGCCGCCCACACGCGGGGCGGATCAGGTCAGTTCGCCCGCCGGAAGGCACGCGCGGACCTCGTACGCCCCGTCCGCCGGCCCCGCCGAGAACGCGCCGCCCACCGCCCGGATCCGCTCCGCCATGCCGGTCGTGCCGATGCCCGCAGAGACCGGGGCCGTGGCGGGGCGGGCGGCCGGCAAGGCGTTGCGCACCGTGATGCCGAGGCGCCCGCCCGTCACGTCCACCCGGACGGTGACCCGCTCCCCCGGGGCGTGCTTGGCCGCGTTCGTCAGGCACTCCTGGACCACGCGGTGCACCGCCGCCTGCCGCAGCGGGGAGAGGCGGTGCGCCACCGGGTCGATCAGGAGTTCCACGGGGCTGCCCGCGTGGCCGCTGCGCTCGGCGAGTTCGGGGAGGGCGTCGAGGCCGGGGGTGGGGGTGCCGTCCACGCCGCGCTGGACGATGATCTCGTTCAGCATGCGGTGCGCGCTGCGCGCCGTCTCCGACAGCTCCTCGAAGCCGTCCGCGAAGGGGCCGCCCTCGGCCCGGCGCGCGAGCACCTGGGAACGCACGCTCAGCAGCGTCAGCTCGCGGCCGACGAAGTCGTGCACGTCGCGCGCGATGCGGGCGCGCTCCTGCTGGACGGCGTGCAGCGTCTCCGTCTCCACGCGCTGCGCCTCCAGGGCACGGACCAGGTCCTGCCGGTTGGCGGCCACGCCGACCCCCGCCGCGAGCACGCCGACCGGCACGACGAGGCTCAGGAAGTCGCCGAGCGTCTCGCCCCGGTGCGGCGGCCAGCCGGGCAGCTGGAACAGCGCGTAGGCGAACGCCACATAGCCGATGACACCGAGCGTCCCGGCCCGGCGGCCGCGGTACCGGCCCAGGGAGTACAGCGCGAACTGCACCAGCGTCAGCTCGAAGAGCCAGCCGAGCAGGAACAGCGCGACGGCGTACGTCAGCCAGGGCGCCGTGCGGCGCAGCATCAGCGAGGCGGCGCCCGCCGCCAGGACCAGGGCGGCCATGGGGCCGTTGAGGGGATTGTCCGCCGCGGCGAGGCCCGGCACGTCCAGGCTCATCAGCGCCAGCGCGCCCAGCGCCGTGAGCAGGTCCACGGTCCGGGCCGCCTTGGCCCAGCGTCCGGCCAGGCGACGGCCGGTGGCCGCCGCCCGGCGGAGCGCCTGGACGGCGGGACGGTCGTGCATGCCTTCCATCATCCAAGGTCTTTCGACCCGATTCATCTGACTTATGGCCCTGATTTGGTGATGTGCGGCACGGCCCCACGGCGCGGCGGACCGCCCCCGGGCGGTCCCGGAGGTCAGATCTGACCATGTGGTATGCCCAGAATTCCGCCCGGCGGACCCATCAGCTCGCCGGTGACGCCGGGGTCCTGCTGTGGGCCGCGCTGTGGGCCGCCGCCGCCGTCATGGCGTACCGGCTGGCCTGTCTGCTCGCGCTCCCCCGTGCCCTCCAGGAGCGTCGGGCGCCCATCCCGCTGGTCGACGGGCGCCTGGACACGGCGCTGCGGCGGGTGGCGGACGCCGTCGACGCCATGGACCCGGTGGCGGTGCGCACCGCCGTGGCCGTGGGCGCCGTCGCCCTCTTCGTCGTCCCCGTCGGCCTGGTCCTCGTCGTCTGGCTGCCGCGCCGGGTGCGGTGGATCCGCCAGGCGGGCGCGGCGCGGGACCTGTCCGCCTCCGACGACGGCCGCGATCTGCTGGCCCTGCGCTCGCTGCTGAGGCCGCTGGACGAGGTGGCCGCCACCGCCGCGCGGATCCCGGAGGCGACGCCGGGCAGCCTGGCCTGGGGGTGGCGGCACGGCGACCCGGAGATCCTGGACGCCCTCGCGGGCGCGGAGCTGGAGCGGCTCGGGCTCGAACCGCCGCCGCGGGACGAGGACCCCGACGACGGCTCCGGTGACGGCCCGAGCGCGCTCTTCGAACACCAGGTGGAGCTGATCGGCCCGGCGGGCCCGGTCGACGAGCCGTCGGCGGACGCCCGGCCGGTGGGCTGAGACCGGCGTCCCGTTCGACGGTGAAGGCCCCCGGGGCGGCCGTGAGCCGGTCCCGGGGGCCTTTGCCGTGCAGCGCGCGGAGTCACGCGGCCGGCAGTGCCTCCAGCTGCGCCGTCAGGCGGGCGATGTCGGCCTCCGCCTTGGTGAGGCGGCCGCGGATCTTGTCCACGACCTGGTCGGGAGCCTTGGCCAGGAACGCTTCGTTGCCGAGCTTCGCCTCGGCCTGCGCCTTCTCCTTCTCGGCGGCGGCGAGGTCCTTGGCCAGGCGCTTGCGCTCGGCCTCGACGTCGATCGTGCCGGACAGGTCGAGCGCGACGGTGGCGCCCGAGACCGGCAGCGTCGCCGTCGCCGTGAAGGCGTCGCCCTCCGGCTGGAGGCGCAGCAGCTGGCGGATGGCGGCCTCGTGCGGGGCGAGCGCCGTGCCGTCCAGGGTCAGCCGGGCCGGGACCTTCTGGCCCGGCTGGAGGCCCTGGTCGGCGCGGAAGCGGCGGACCTCGGTGATGACCTGCTGGAGCGTCTCGATCTCCCGTTCGGCGCCGGCGTCACGGAAGCCGCTGTCGGCGGGCCAGTCGGCGACGACGAGGGACTCGCCGCCCGTCAGGGCCGTCCAGAGGGTCTCCGTCACGAACGGGACGATCGGGTGGAGCAGGCGCAGCGTGACGTCGAGGACCTCGCCGAGGACGCGGGCCGAGACCTTCGCGCCCTCGCCGCCCGCCATGAACGTCGTCTTGGACAGCTCGACGTACCAGTCGAAGACCTCGTCCCACGCGAAGTGGAAGAGGGCGTCGGAGAGCTTGGCGAACTGGTAGTCGTCGTAGAGCGCGTCGACTTCGGCGACCGTCGCGTTCAGGCGGGAGAGCACCCAGCGGTCGGTGGCGGACAGCTGCTCGGCCGGGGGCAGGTCGCCCTCGATCGTGGCGCCGTTCATCATCGCGAAGCGCGTGGCGTTCCAGATCTTGTTGGCGAAGTTGCGCGAGCCCTGGACCCAGTCCTCGCCGATCGGCACGTCGGTGCCCGGGTTGGCGCCGCGGGCGAGGGTGAAGCGCAGGGCGTCCGAGCCGTACTTGTCCATCCAGTCCAGCGGGTTGACCGCGTTGCCGAAGGACTTCGACATCTTCTTGCCGAACTGGTCGCGGACCATGCCGTGCAGCACGATCGTGTGGAACGGCGGGGTGCCGTCCATCGCGTACAGGCCGAACATCATCATCCGGGCGACCCAGAAGAAGAGGATGTCGTAGCCGGTGACGAGGACCGAGTTCGGATAGAACTTCGCGAGCGACTCCGTCTGCTCGGGCCAGCCCATCGTGGAGAACGGCCACAGGCCGGAGGAGAACCACGTGTCGAGCACGTCGTTGTCCTGCCTCCAACCCTCGCCGGTGGGAGCCTCGTCGTCGGGTCCGACGCAGACGACTTCGCCGTTGGGCCCGTACCAGACGGGGATGCGGTGGCCCCACCAGAGCTGGCGCGAGATGCACCAGTCGTGGAGGTTGTCGACCCAGTCGAAGTACCGCTTCTCCATCTCCTGCGGGTGGATCGTGACCTTGCCGTCGCGGACCGCGTCACCGGCGGCCTTGGCGAGCGGGCCGACCTTGACCCACCACTGCATCGACAGGCGCGGTTCGATGGTGGTCTTGCAGCGCGAGCAGTGGCCGACCGAGTGCGTGTACGGGCGCTTCTCGGCGACGACGCGGCCCTCGGCGCGCAGCGCGCCGACGATGGCGGAGCGGGCCTCCAGGCGGTCCAGGCCCTGGAAGGGGCCGTGCGCGGTGATGACGGCGTGCTCGTCCATGACCGCGATGTTCGGCAGCGAGTGGCGCTGGCCGATCTCGAAGTCGTTCGGGTCGTGGGCCGGGGTCACCTTGACGGCGCCGGTGCCGAACTCGGGGTCGACGTGCTCGTCGGCGACGACCGGGATGGTGCGGTCGGTGAGCGGCAGCTTGATCTGCTTGCCGACGAGGTGCCGGTAGCGCTCGTCGTCGGGGTGGACCGCGACGGCGGTGTCGCCGAGCATCGTCTCGGCGCGGGTGGTGGCGACGACGAGCGTCTCGTCGCCCTCGCCGTACTTGATCGAGACGAGCTCGCCGTCGTCGTCCTGGTACTCGACCTCGATGTCGGAGATCGCCGTCAGGCAGCGCGGGCACCAGTTGATGATGCGCTCGGCGCGGTAGATCAGCTCGTCGTCGTAGAGCTTCTTGAAGATGGTCTGGACGGCCTGGGAGAGGCCCTCGTCCATGGTGAAGCGCTCGCGCTCCCAGTCGACGCCGTCGCCGAGGCGGCGCATCTGGCCGGAGATCTGGCCGCCGGACTCGCCCTTCCACTTCCAGACGCGCTCGATGAACGCCTCGCGCCCGAGGTCGTGGCGGGACTTGCCCTCCTTGGCCAGCTCGCGCTCGACCACGTTCTGCGTGGCGATGCCCGCGTGGTCCATGCCGGGCTGCCACAGCGTCTCGAAGCCCTGCATGCGCTTGCGGCGGGTGAGGGCGTCGATCAGCGTGTGCTCGAAGGCGTGGCCCAGGTGGAGCGCGCCGGTGACGTTGGGCGGGGGGATGACGACGGTGTACGGCGGCTTCTCGCTCTTCTCGTCGGCTGAGAAGTACCCCCGTTCCACCCAGCGCTCGTACAGCGGCCCCTCTACCTCGGCCGGCGCGTACTGGGTCGGCAGTTC
This sequence comes from Streptomyces sp. G44, assembly GCF_016905445.1. Taxonomy (GTDB): domain Bacteria; phylum Actinomycetota; class Actinomycetes; order Streptomycetales; family Streptomycetaceae; genus Streptomyces. The sequence continues at coordinate 59,232 of NZ_JAFEXF010000010.1, read as the reverse complement.
GGGGGTGGTCGCTGGGGGCTGCTGCTGAGCGTTCTCGGTCACGCGGTCAGTTTAGAGGGGTGGTGGAGCGGTCCCGAAACCGGAATGTTCGACATCGCTTGCGGCCGGGGGCTCCACGAGGGCCGTACGTCGTCCAGGATGTCGGGGACACATCAGAGTTCCGAGGGGGACCCCACGATGAGCCACCACCAGCCGGGCCCGTACGACGGTCAGCAGCCGGGCCCGTACGGGCAGCAGCCCGGTCCGTATGGTCAGCCGCAGCCGCAGCAGCCCGGCCCGTACGGTCAGCCGCAGCCCGGCCCCTACGGGCAGCCGCCGCAAGGGGTCCCGCCGCAGCAGCCCCAGCCGGGCTACGGCTACCCGCAGCCCCCGCAGCAGGCGCCCCAGCAGGGCGGCTTCGGCCAGCCCGGCCCCTACGGGCAGTTCCCGCCTCCTCCGCCCCCGCCCGGCGGCGGCAAGAAGAAGACCGGTCTGATCGTCGGCGCCGTCGCGGTGGTGGCCGCGCTGGGCATCGGCGCGTACTTCCTGTTCGGCGGGGGCGGCGGCTCGGCTTCGGTCGAGGACGACGGGGCGCACAAGCTGGTGCTTCCCGCGTCGGTGGGCGCGTACGAGAAGGGCGAGAACAGCCCGGACGACGGCCCCCTCAACACCGGCGACAAGAGGGATGCCGAGGAAATCGGCATCAAGAACGCCGAGAACGCGGCGGCCGCGTACACATCGGGCACGGCTCCAAAAGGAAGACAGATGAGCTTTCAGGGGATCTACGGCGAGATCGCCGACCCGGAGAAGGCCGTCGACGCCGGCTTCGCCAAGGCCGGCGAGAAGGCCGAGAAGGAGTCGGACGACAACGCGGGCGACGGCGAGAAGGTCGAGCTGGTCGGCAGCCCCGAGACCGTGGAACCCGACAGCCTCGACAACGCCGTCATGAAGTGCCAGACCGCCAACTTCAGCGAGGGCGACGAGCTGGTGAAGCTGCCGATCTGCATCTGGGCCGACCACAGCACGTACGGCATCGTCGCCGGAGCCGACCTGGCGGCGATGGCGCAGGGCAACGGCGGCATGGCCACCGACGAGGTCGCCTCCTTCGCGGCCGACCTGCGCAAGGCGGCGCGCGTGAAGGCGTGACCCGAGCGCCTGTCGACTGGCGGGGTCGAGCGGGCGTACGGCCCGGACCTCCACGCGGCCCACCGGCGGACCCGCCCGACCACGAGCAACCAGCTGGACGGCGACGGGCTCTCCTTCGTCGCCGAGCCGACCTCCCCCTCCACCCGGGACGACGACCTCACCGACAAGGTCGAGCGGTACGGAAGGGCGGGTGTACCGGTCTGCCTCCTCCTCGGCATGCAGGAGGAACTCGCCACCGTCTACTGGTCACCGACCGCCAAGGGCTACGACTCCCACCTCGGTGAGCGCCCGCTCCGGGCCCTCACACGACGGACACCACATCCGCGCTCTGGAACAGCCGTTCAACAACTGCGCATCGATCCGCTCCGGCCACCCCGCCCTCCCGCGTTCATCCGACAGGATGTTCGGAACGCGTAAGCATCGGGAGGGACCCCCAGTAATGAGCTACCACCAGCCGGGCCCGTACGGCGGCCAGCAGCCCCAGCAGCCCGGGCCGTACGGCCAGCCGCCCCAGGCTCCGCAGCCCGGCTACGGTTACCCCCCGCAGGCTCCCCCGCCGCACGCCCCCCACCAGGGCGGCTACAGCCAGCCCCAGCAGCCCGGCCCCTACGGGCAGCAGCCCCAGGCTCCTTACGGGCAGCAGGCCCCCTACGGCCAGCTCCCGCCGCCGCCCCCCGGCGGCGGCAGGAAGAAGACCGGCCTGGTCATCGGCGCGGTGGCCGTGGTGGCCGCTGCCGCGGTCGGCGGCTACTTCCTTCTCGCGGGCGGTGACGACGACAAGGGCGGCGGCAAGAACGGCGGTTCGTCGAACGTGGCGGGGAGCGGCGGCGACTCCGGCGTCAAGGACGACGGCCCGCACAAGCTCACGACCCCGGAGACCGTCCTGACCGACTACAAGAAGGACCCGGAGCGCTCCAGCGGCCTCAACAGCGTCGACCTCGACAAGGCCGAGGCGGCGGGTGTGAAGAACCCCAAGGACGTGCGGGCCCAGTACGAGTCGGGCAGCAAGGACAACCCGATGGCGCAGAAGGTCCTCAGCTTCGGCGGCGTCTACGGCGACATCGCGGACCCCGAGGGCGTCGTCGACCACATGTTCACGAACGCCGAGAAGGAGGCGAAGGCCGGCGCGGGCGGCGGTGGCCAGCAGGTCACCCTGGTCGGCAGCCCGAAGGAGTACACGCCGAGCGGACTGGACGGCGCCGTCCTCAAGTGCCAGGAGATGAAGGTCGATCTGAGCGGCGCCGCGGGCACGGCCGGCACGACGGCCGGTTCCTCCGGGCCCAGCGAGATGTCCGCCGCGACCTGCATCTGGGGCGACCACAGCACCATCGGCTACGTCGTCACCACCGACGTGGCGAGCGCGCTCTCCGGCCAGAGCGCCGACCTCGACGAGGCCGCGACGACCACGGCCGAATTCCGGGGCGAAGTCCGCGTCAAGCGCTGACACCGTCCACGGGCCGCACACGGCCCCGCTGCGCCGACGAAGAAGGCCTGGTGATTCCGCCGGGCCTCCTTGCGTCAGGATGTCGGGAACACATAAGCATTTCGGAGGGGAAACCCATGAGCTACAACCAGCCGGGCCCGTACGGGGGACAGCCGCCCCAGCAGCCCGGGCCGTACGGCCAGCCGCCGCAGCAGCCCGGCGGCCCCTACGGCCAGCCGCCGCAGGCCCCGCAGCCCGGCTACGGCTACCCCCCGCAGGCTCCCCCGCCGCAGCCGCAGCCCGGGTACGGCTACCCGCAGCAGCCCCCCGGCGGCTACGGCCAGCCCCAGCAGCCCGGCCCCTACGGGCAGTTCCCGCAGCAGGCCCCCTACGGGCAGGTCCCGCCCCCGCCCCCGCCCGGAGGCGGCAAGAAGAAGGCCGGCCTGATCATCGGCGCCGTCGCGGTGGTCGCCGCCGTCGGCGTCGGCGCGTACTTGGTTTTCGGCGGCGGCGACAGCGGCGGTTCCTCCTCCGTGGCGGACGACGGGGCGCACAAGCTGGTCACGCCCGAGACGCTGCTGAGCGAGTACGAGAAGGACGACACGCGGCCCGGCGGCTTCAACTCCAGCGACATCAAGGCCGCCGAGAAGGCCGGCGTGAAGAACCCCGAGGACGTCGACGCCGGCTACAAGACGGAGGCGGGCGAGAACCCCCTCGCCCAGAAGGCCATCCAGTTCATGGGGGTCTACGGCGAGGTCGGCGACCCGGGCAAGGTCGTCGACGGCATGTTCGCCAAGGTCAAGAAGGACTCCATGGCGCCCGGCGGTTCGGAGACGGGCAGGCTGGTCGGCAGCCCCAAGGACTTCAGCACGGACCAGGTCGTCCTCAAGTGCCAGGAGTCCGTGATCGAGAACAAGGGCCCGAGCACCGGTTCGTCCTCCGCCCCCAAGGAGATCCGCATGCCGGTCTGCATCTGGGGCGACCACAGCACCGTCGCCGTCGTCATACCGGTCGAGGTCGCCGATGCCCTGGCGGGCAAGGTGTCGCTCAAGGACGCCTCGGCCACCGCGCTCAAGGTCCGCAAGGAAGTCCGCGTCAAGCTCTGACGCCAGGCCGCAGCACCACCGCACCACCGCACCACCGCACCACCGACGAGGGGAACCCCAAGCAGTGAGCTACAACCAGCCCGGCCCGTACGGCAGCCCGCCGCCCCAGCAGCCCGGCCCGTACGGCGGCCCCCCGCCCCAGCAACCCGGCCCCTATGGCGGCCCGCCGCCCCAGCAACCCGGCCCCTACGGGCAGCACCCCCAACAGCAGCCCGCCCCCTACGGGCAGTTCCCTCCGCCCCCGCGGGGCGGCGGAGGCAAGAAGACCGGGCTCGTCATCGGCGCCGTCGTGGTCGTGGCCGCCGCTGCCGTCGGCGGGTACTTCCTCTTCGCCAAGGACGACGGTTCCTCGGTCGCCGACGACGGCAAGAGGTACAAGCTGACGGCGCCCGCGACCGTCCTCGGCAACTTCAAGAAGCTGGAGGGCTCCGGCGGCGGTGGCGGCATGTCGTCGAGTGACCTGGAGGACCTGGAGAAGCGGGGCATCAGCAACCCCAAGGACATCCACGCCGCCTACCAGCACGGCGAGGGCCCGGCCATGAAGTCCCTCAACTACTCCGGTGTGTACGGCGACGTGGACGATCCGGAGAAGGTCGTCGACGCGATGTTCGCGGAGACGGAGAAGAACTCGATGAACGGCTCCGACGGGGGCATGAAGCTCATCGGCGAACCGCAGGAGTTCACGCCCGACGGCTTCGAGAACGGCATCATGAAGTGCCAGAAGGCCGAGTACAGCATGGGCGCGGTCGGCTCGGACGACGCGGGCGTCCCCAACAGCTTCCAGACACCGATGTGCGTCTGGGGTGACCACAGCACGGTCGCGTACGCCGTGTACTCCGACGCCGCCGCGACCCGCACCGGCGAGGACATCGCGCTGAAGGACCTCGCGGCCCAGGTCGCCGACCTGCGCGACGACGTACGCGTCGAGGTCGAGTAGCCCCGGCCGCACCACGACGCACGAAGGGGCGCCCGGCGATCGAATCGCCGGGCGCCCCTTCGTGCGTACGGAGAACCGCGGAGGAACCTACGCGGACTTCTGCTCCCCGGCGCCCGGACCCCGCACCTCGCGCGGCACCAGCGTCGGGTTCACGTTGGAGCGGACGACGTCCGCCGTGATGACGACGCGGGCCACGTCCTTGCGGGACGGCACCTCGTACATCACCGACTGGAGGACTTCCTCCATGATGGCACGCAGGCCGCGCGCGCCGGTCTGGCGCAGGATCGCCTGGTCCGCGATGGCCTCCAGGGCCTCGCGCTCGAAGTCCAGCTCCACGCCGTCGAGTTCGAACAGGCGCTGGTACTGCTTCACGAGCGCGTTGCGCGGCTCGACGAGGATCTGGAGCAGCGCCTCGCGGTCGAGGTTGTGGACCGAGGTGATCACGGGGAGGCGGCCGATGAACTCGGGGATCATCCCGAACTTCACCAGGTCCTCCGGCATGATGTCCTCGAACTGGTCCTTCTCCTCCATCTCGCGCTTGGAGCGGATGGTGGCGCCGAAGCCGATGCCCTTCGCGCCCGCCCGCGACTCGATGATCTTTTCGAGGCCGGAGAAGGCGCCGCCCACGATGAAGAGCACGTTCGTCGTGTCGATCTGGATGAATTCCTGGTGCGGGTGCTTGCGGCCGCCCTGCGGCGGCACCGACGCCGTGGTGCCCTCCAGGATCTTCAGCAGGGCCTGCTGGACGCCCTCGCCCGAGACGTCGCGGGTGATCGACGGGTTCTCGCTCTTACGGGCGACCTTGTCGATCTCGTCGATGTAGATGATCCCGGTCTCGGCCTTCTTGACGTCGTAGTCGGCCGCCTGGATGAGCTTCAGCAGGATGTTCTCGACGTCCTCGCCGACATAGCCCGCCTCCGTCAGCGCCGTCGCGTCCGCGATGGCGAACGGGACGTTCAGCATCCGGGCGAGCGTCTGCGCCAGGAGCGTCTTGCCGGAGCCGGTCGGACCGAGCAGCAGGATGTTGGACTTCGCGAGTTCGATCGCGTCGTCACGGCCCTGCGCGCCGCCGTTCTCCCCTGCCTGGACCCGCTTGTAGTGGTTGTACACCGCTACCGAGAGGGCCTTCTTCGCGGGCTCCTGGCCCACGACGTAGCCCTCAAGGAATTCGTAGATCTCGCGAGGCTTGGGCAGTTCCTCCCAGCGGACCTCGCTCGTCTCCGCGAGCTCTTCCTCGATGATCTCGTTACAGAGGTCGATGCACTCGTCGCAGATGTACACACCGGGGCCTGCGATGAGCTTCTTGACCTGCTTCTGACTCTTTCCGCAGAACGAGCACTTGAGCAGATCGCCGCCGTCACCGATGCGTGCCACGAGGTGCTTCCCCTTCGCCTGGGAGACGCCACGTTCAGCGGCTCCTGGTGCCTCATATCCGACGGTACCTTGCCGGGCCCCCCGTTCGGGCCCCCCTTGGCACGGTTCGCTTCGACGCGAGTCGTGCGCGAACCATGCCAAGAGCGGCAGATGCTACAGCGCCGCGTCAGACGACCGAGGCGTTGTTCATCTTCCGGGTGGAGATGATCTGGTCGACCAGGCCGTACGAGAGCGCGTCCTCGGCCGTGAGGATCTTGTCGCGCTCGATGTCGTCGCGGATCTTCTCGATCGGCGTCGTGGAGTGCTTGGCCAGCATCTCCTCCAGCTGCGCGCGCATCCGGAGGATCTCGTTGGCGGCGATCTCCAGGTCGGAGACCTGACCGCGGCCCGTCTCGCTGTAGGGCTGGTGGATCAGGACGCGGGCGTTCGGGAGCGCCATGCGCTTGCCCGGCGTGCCGGCCGCGAGCAGGACCGCGGCGGCCGAGGCGGCCTGGCCCATGCAGACGGTCTGTACGTCCGGCTTGACGAACTGCATCGTGTCGTAGATGGCCGTGAGGGCCGTGAACGAGCCGCCGGGGCTGTTGATGTAGATCGAGATGTCGCGGTCCGGGTCCATCGACTCCAGGCACAGGAGCTGCGCCATGACGTCGTTGGCGGAGGCGTCGTCGATCTGCACGCCGAGGAAGATCACGCGCTCCTCGAAGAGCTTCGCGTACGGGTCGTACTCGCGCACGCCCTGCGAGGTGCGCTCGACGAAGCGCGGGATGACGTAGCGGGACTCGGCGCGGGCGCCGGTGAACTCGGCCTGCGCGGCCGGGCCGAGCTCGGCCTTGGTGCGCTCGTAGAGGCCGCTGCCGGGGTAGTTGTTCATCTCTCTTGGTCTCCTGAGGAGCGGGGGCTGAGGTTTCGGCTTACGGGACGCTGAGGGGTGCCTCAGGCTCCCGTGCCGCCCCCGCCCGGCATGCCGGCGGCGGTGGGCATGATGTCGTCGATGAGGCCGTACTCCTTGGCCTCCTGCGGGTCGAACCAGCGGTCGCGGTCCGAGTCGCGGGTGATCTGCTCGACGGTCTGGCCGGTGTGGTGAGCGGTGAGCTCGGCCATCCGGCGCTTGGTGTGCAGCAGACGCTCGGCGTGGATCTTGATGTCCGACGCGGAACCCGCCAGGCCCGCGGAGGGCTGGTGGATCAGGATCTCGGCGTTCGGCAGGGCGAAGCGCTTGCCGGGCGTACCGGCGCTGAGCAGGAACTGGCCCATGGAGGCCGCCATGCCCATCGCGATCGTCACCACGTCGTTCTTGATGTACTGCATGGTGTCGTAGACCGCCATGCCCGCAGTGATCGAGCCGCCGGGGCTGTTGATGTAAAGGAAGATGTCCTTGTCCGGCTCTGCGGCGAGAAGCAGCAGCTGCGCGGTGATCTTGTTGGCAATGTCGTCGTCCACGGCCTGGCCGAGGAAGATGATCCGCTCGCCGAGCAGTCGGTTGTAGACCTGGTCGCCGAGGCCACCACCGATGGAGGGGTCGCCGGCGGCGGAGGGCATCAGATTCGTCACGTATCCACCTGCTCGTCTTACGACGGCGCCGGGCCGTCTCACGTCTTCAGCTGGGGCTGGGACCCCGCGTGCCAGCCGCTCCGGGGCGGCTCCGGGGACTCCCCTGCCCTCGTATTCATGGACCCTAACGCGCGGGCCCCTCCGGGGAATCCCGCAGAGCCAACTGTTCGCTGTGAGCGCAGGTAGCGCCCCGTAAGGGGCGCGGGGAGCTGCGCGGTCGGCCCCCGCCGGGGCGCGGTCGCGTCTGCCTCGCCAGGCTCTATGGCGGGTGCGGGTCGTCCGTGGTTGCTCGCGCAGTTCCCCGCGCCCCTGGCGGGGGCACGAGACGGGCCCCCGGGATCGAGATCCCGGGGGCCCATGCTGCGTGCGTCAGAGCGAGGCGGCTCAGGCCTCGGTCTTGTCCTCGCCGGAGGCGGCGGGGGCGTCGGCCTCGGCGGTGGCGGACTCGTCCGTCTCCTCCTCGTCGCCGTCGCTGAGGTCGATGACCTCACCCTTCGTGTCCTTGACCGTGGCGGCCTCGACGACGACCGCGAGGGCCTTGCCGCGGGCGACCTCGCCGACCAGCATCGGGACCTGGCCGCCCTCGACGACGGCCTGGGCGAACTGGTCGGGGGACATGCCGGAGGACTGCGCGCGACGCATGAGGTGCTCGGTGAGCTCCTCCTGGTTCACGTTCAGCTTCTCCTTGTTGACGAGCTCGTCGAGGACGAACTGCGTTTTGATGCCCTTCTCGGCCTGCTCCTTGGTCTCGGCGTCGAACTCTTCCTCGGTCTTGCCCTGGATCTCCAGGTACTTGGCGAGGTCGAGGCCCATCTGGCCGAGCTGGTGGTTGACCAGGTTGTGCTTGCGGGTCTGGATCTCGTCCGCGAGGAGCTTCTCGGGGACGGGAACCTCGACCAGCTCGAGCAGCTTCTCCAGGACGCGCTCCTGGGCCTGCGTGGCCTGGTCGAACTGCTTCATGTTCTCGAGGCGCTTGCGGCTGTCGGCCTTCAGCTCGTCGAGGGTGTCGAACTCCGAGGCGAGCTGCGCGAAGTCGTCGTCCAGCTCCGGCAGCTCACGCTTGGCGACCTGGGTGACCTTGACGGTGACCTCGGACTCCTTGCCGGCGGCCGAGCCGCCCTTGAGCTCGGAGGTGAAGGTGGCCTCGCCACCGGCCTCCAGGCCCTTCACGGCGTCGTCGATGCCTTCGAGCAGCTCGCCGGAGCCGATCGTGTAGGAGACGTCCTTCGCGACGCCGTCCTCCAGGACCTCGCCGTCGACCTTGGCCTCCAGGTCGATCGTCACGACGTCGCCGTCCTCGGCGGCACGCTCGACCGGGGACGTCGAGGCAAAGCGCGCGCGCAGCTCCTCGACGGCCTTGTCGACGTCCTCGTCGCTGACCTCGACCGCGTCGACCTCGACCTCGATGCCGGAGTAGTCCGGGATCTCGATGGTGGGGCGTACGTCGACCTCGGCGGTGAAGTTGAGGGTCTCGTTGTCCTTCAGCTCGGTGATGTCCACCTCGGGCTGACCCAGGACGTTGAGCTCGGCCTCGTTGACCGCCTCGGTGTAGAACTTCGGAAGCGCGTCGTTGACGGCCTCCTCCAGCACGGCCCCGCGGCCGAACCGCTGGTCGATGACGCGGGCCGGGATCTTGCCCTTGCGGAAGCCCTTCACCGTGACCTGCTGGTTGATCTTCTTGTACGCCGCGTCGAGGCTGTCCTTGAGCTCCTCGAAGGGCACCTCAACAGTGAGCCGAACCCGGGTCGGGTTCAGGGTCTCCACGGCGCTCTTCACGGTTCGGTCTCCTTGGTGGGCTGACTGCTGGTTTCTGCCCGGATCAGAGACACACGGGCACACAGCTTGCATAGTAACGGCAAGCGGGAGCCGACCCACAATGCGATCTTGCGAGGGAGACCTGCTGGTCGGGGTGGCGGGATTTGAACCCACGGCCTTCCGCTCCCAAAGCGGACGCGCTACCAAGCTGCGCCACACCCCGTCGGTGCGACACGTAGGGTACATGCCGCGTGGCCGTACGGCCCCCGGTGGAGCGGGACCGCGACCAGGGGTGTGCGGTCGGGGCGGCGGACCCGCTACGATGCCTGTCGTGCCGCGGTCCTTCCGGCCCGGTGCGTACATGCGGGCGTAGCTCAATGGTAGAGCCCTAGTCTTCCAAACTAGCTACGCGGGTTCGATTCCCGTCGCCCGCTCTGAAAGTCTCCGGCCCGGTCCGCTGCACAGCGACCGGGCCGGTGCCATTTCCGCCCGCAGTCCGGGCCCGCCGCCCGCCGGGCGGTCACGGGCTCAGAAGCTGATCGAGTTGATGGTCTCCGCCAGCTCGTTCAGGAACCGGTTTATGGATGGCGCCATACCGGTCGAGGCGAGGAAGAAGCCGAAGAGCACCGCGACGAGCGCGGGTCCCGTCTTGAGCGATCCGCCACGGATCAGCACTACGAGGATGATCGCCAACAGCAGTACCACTGACAGCGAAATGGCCACACTGATCACACCCTAGGTCGGTCGCTCTCCCAGCCCCGGGGGTACGGCCCCGCACACCCCCGCCTCCGACCATCGTGCCACCAACGGGCCCGCTCCATGCGGCCCATGACACATCGTCGGCCAACGCTTTGCCGGCCCGTCACGCGGGGGCGGCCCCGGGGCGCGGGGGCGGGGCGCCTCCGGCGCACGCCGGGCCGGCAATTCGACGGTCCGCCGCCACCGGGAATTCGGCGGGTCGGTCGCGAACACCACACAGGGCGTTCGCAGGAAATTCGAATTGTTGCGAGTGGCACACCGGGGGTTCACCGAAGGGTGCGCCGACGCGGTCGCCGCGAGATCTCGAACCGCCGACCAAACGGACATTCCACGGTAGTCGGTTGCGGGCGTTATGCACCATTTAAACCGGATGAATTGTGACGTAAAGGGCACATTACAGTCGACGTCTCTTTGTCTACCGGAACGATTCCCGGGTACGCGGACGCGATAAGCGGTAATCGGCTCAGGGATTGACAGGGATTGAGTTGACGAAAGTGACGAGGGTTTTACGAAGACAGCGCCGCGACGCTAGGGTGCGTCAGATGTTCCACGCTGCCACCACCCCCGTAGGCGCAGTGCGGTCCCGGATCGTCTCACCGAGCTCTTGGTGGGAGGGCCTGTGACCAACTCGGTGCACCCGCACGGACGCCACCGGGCGCCGCTCCCCCCGGTCCAGGTGCCCGCGGCCGGACCCCCGCCCCCACGCACCCACCACCATCCGACCCCGCACCGGCCGGCCCCGCAGGCCGCCACCGCTCCCCCCGTCCCGTCGGGCCACCGCGCCGCCCGCCGCGCGGCGAAGCCCGGCAAGCAGCGCGACGCGTTCTTCGACAACGCCAAGTATCTGGCGATCGTCCTCGTGGCGATGGCGCACGCGTGGGAACCCCTGACGGATCACAGCCGCGCCGCCGAGGCGCTGTACATGACCGTCTACACCTTCCACATGCCGGCGTTCATCGTGATCTCCGGCTATTTCTCGCGCAGCTTCGACATGCGGCCCGACCGCCTGCGGCGGCTGGTGACCGGCGTCGCCGTGCCCTACGTCGTCTTCGAGGTCGCGTACACCCTCTTCAAGCGCTGGGCGGACGACGACCCGGGCCAGCCGATCAGCCTGCTCGACCCCTGGTACCTCACCTGGTTCCTGGTCGCGCTCTTCGTGTGGCGGCTCACCGTGCCGCTGTGGAAGATCGCGCGCTGGCCGCTCCCGCTCGCGCTGGCCATCGCCATGCTCGCCGTGATCTCCCCGGACATCGGCGACGACCTCGACCTCCAGCGCGTCCTGCAATTCCTGCCGTTCTTCGTGCTCGGCCTCTGCATGAGGCCCGAGCACTTCCAGCTGGTGCGCCGCCGCGAGGTGCGGATCCTGTCCGTCCCGGTCTTCGCCGCCGCGGTGCTGCTCGCCTACTGGGCGGCGCCGCGCATGACGTCGGTGTGGTTCTACCGCCGGGACAGCGCCCAGGAGCTGGGCGTGCCGTGGTGGGTCGGCATCGTGATGACGCTGGCGCTGTTCGGCTGCTCCGTGGTGCTCACCGCGTGCTTCTTCGCGTGGGTGCCGCGCCGCAAGATGTGGTTCACGATCCTCGGCGCGGGCACGCTCTACGGCTACCTGCTGCACGGCTTCCTCGCCAAGGGCTCCCGCTTCTGGGGCTGGTTCGAGGAGTACGAGTGGCTGCACGAGCCGCTCGGCGAGATCTTCGTGACGATGGTCGCCGCGACCGTGGTGACGCTGCTGTGCACGCCTCCGGTGCAGCGGATGTTCCGCTTCGCGATGGAGCCCAAGATGGAGTGGGCCTTCAAGCGCGACGCGGCGGAACTGGCGCGGGAGCGCGCCAGGGCAACGTAGCGACAGGGGTCAGCGGAGTCCCGGCAGGGCGCGCATGGCGGCGTACTTCGCCGTCAGGCGCGCCCTTGTCGTGTCGTCCAGGACCGCGAGGCGGGCCGGGTCCGCGTTGTGGGCCAGGTCCGCCTCCTTGACGAGGCGGGCGCCCGGCGTCGCGAGGACGCGTTCCGCGTACGCCTGCGGGGACTCCCCACCCCGCCGCCACGGCCTGGAGGTGCTCGGCGTAGGGGCGGCCGGCCTTGTCGGTCCGGGTGGCGTGGGCCTCGCGGGCGAGGGCTTCGACTTCGGTGAGCGAAAGCGGCTCGCGGTCCGGGGCGGGGCGTGTCATGCCGCCGACCTCAGCGCCGCCCGGGCCGGGATCGTCGCCGCCGCCAGGCCGAGGACGAGGACGGCGCCGACGAAGGAGCCGTACACCAGCGGCGGGATGTGAGGGGCCTCGCCGGTCAGGCCGTTCATCATCGGGACGAGCGTGGCGAGGGCGATCGCCGAGCCGATGGCGATGCCCGCGACGGCGACGATCAGCGCCTCCCAGCGGATCATGCGCATCACCTGGCGGCGCGTGGAGCCGATCAGCCGCAGGGTGCCGAGTTCGCGGCGGCGGTCGAGGACCGTCATCACCAGGGTGTTGACGGCGGCGACGGCCGCGAAGCCGCCGAGGACGGCCGCCATCGTCGTATTGGCCCAGGCGTTGAGCTCGCGGTCCAGGGAGCGGGCCGTGGTGTAGCCGTCGCGGTCGTGGAGGGCGCCGAGGGCGGAGAGTGCCTCGGCGGAGCCGCCCTTGGTCCAGATCTCCTGGGTGAAGGACGAGGTGACGTGCTGCTTCAGCGCGGCGGCGGGCAGGGTGACCTGGGAGAGGCCGAGGCCCCTGCCGTACGTGGCCACGACCTTCGGGGAGGCCTTCGTGCCGTCGGGCAGGAGGATGTCGAGGCGGTCGCCGACCTGGACGCGCGCGGCGTGGGCGAGCGCGGAGTCGACGGCGACGTCGCCCTTGCCGAGCCGCAGGGCGCCGCTCTCGACCGACAGGTCCTGGACCTCGGCCAGGCCGGCGGCCGAGCCCGTGACGCCCTGCGCCGACGCCGCCGCGAGCAGGCGGTCGCCGACGGAGTACTGCGGGACGAGGACGGACGTCCTGAGCAGGCCGACGGCGGAGGTGACACCGTCCGCGCGGTCGGCCTCCGTCAGCGCGCCGGGCGCGAGGCCCGCCTCGGCGGAGACGATGTGGTCGGCGGTGATGCCCGCGCGCTGCTGGTCGGCGGTGGCCTTGTCGGTGCTGGTGTGCAGGAAGACGAGGACGGAGGAGAAGGCCATGGCGAGCACGATCGGGGTGATCGCGGAGGCCAGGCGGCGGGCGTTCGTGCGGGAGTTGGCGGCCGCCAGCGCGCCGGGGGCGCCCGCCTTGCGCAGCGGGAGGCCGAAGAGGGCCGCGCAGCCGCGGGCGACCAGCGGGCCGAGCAGGGCCATGGCGAGCATGAAGAGCATGACGACGCCGAGCGCCGCGTTCGCCGCGTCCTCTCCGGTGGTCCGCGCGGCGATCCCCGCGAAGGCGACGCCGCCGCCCAGCGCCACGACACCGATCGGGGTACGGATCTTGCCGAGCGGCAGCCGCTCCACGGCGGCCTCGGCGAGCGCCTGGCCGGGCTTGACGCGGGACGGGCGGCGCGCCGCCAGGTAGCCGGCGAGCAGGGCGGTGACGAGCGCGACGCCGACGGCGGCGGCGAGCGGAACGGCGGACACCGCGAGGTCGACGGCCTCCGGGATCGCGCCCTTCTCCTTCAGCTGCCCGAACCACCAGTGGGCCAGGGCGATGCCGGGCAGGAGGCCGGCGGCGCCCGCGAGGGGGGCGACGAGCAGCGACTCGGTGGCGATGGTGCGGCGGATCTGGCGCGGGGTGGTGCCGATGGCGCGGAGCAGGGCGTACTCGCGGGCGCGCTGTCCCACGGAGAGCGCGACGGTGCCGGCGGCGGTGAAGACGGCGACGAGGGCGGCGATGCCGCCGAAGGAGCCGCCGAGGCCGGTCAGCATCTCCTTGGCGTGGGCGAGCCCGGTGTCCTCGACGGCGCCGCGGCCGTCGCCGGTGTGCACCTCGGCCCTGGCGCCGAGGGCGTGGGCGACGCGGGACTTGAGGGTGTCGGCGCCGACGCCCGGTTCGGGCAGGACGGCGATGGCGTCGACGCGTCCCGGGTGCCCGGAGACGCGGACCGCCTCGGCGTCGGCGAACCAGGCGGTGGGGCCGGACCGCCCGGCCTCGACCGTGCCGGAGACGCGGAAGGCGCGCGGGCCGTCGGCGGTGGTGAGCGTGACGCGGGCGCCGACGCGGGCGCCGGGCGTGGCGAGGGCCACCTCCCCGGGGTGCGGCGGGCGGCCCGCGGTCAACTGCTCGCCGGTGAAGGCCGTGGAGCCCCAGCCGTGGGCGGTGACGGTCCGCTCGCCGGACCGCACGGGAAAGGTGACGTCGGCGACGGCGGTACGGGCGCCGGGCACGGCGGCGGCCTTCGCGACGAGGGCGTCGTCGAGCCGGGCGCGGTCGGGCAGCGGGATGCTCTCCTCGGTGCGGTCCTCGCCGCTGCCGGTGACGAAGTGGGCCTCCTGGTCGGCGGCGGCGACCACGGGGGCGCCGGCGTAGCGGACGGGCGGCACGGAGGCGCGCAGGCCGGTCTCCAGGAGGATGCCGCAGGCGGCCACGATCAGCGAGGCCATCATCAGGGCGACGAAGGTGCCGGCGAAGGCGGCGGGCTTGAAGCGGACGGCCGCGCGGGCGAGGCCGTTGGGCACGTACGCCATCAGGCGGCCACCCCCGCGTGGGCGGGAGCGGTCAGGGCGGTCATGCGGGCGGCGATCCGCTGGGCGGAGGCGCGCTCCAGGCGGTCGGCGAGGGAGCCGTCGGCGAGGAAGAGGACGCGGTCGGCCCAGGCCGCGGCGGCGGGGTCGTGGGTGACCATGACGACGGTGGCGCCCATCATGTCGACGGCGGAGCGCAGCAGGCCGAGGATCTCGGTGGCGGTGGTGGTGTCCAGGGCGCCGGTCGGCTCGTCGGCGAAGATCACGTCGGGTTCATTGACCAGGGCGCGGGCGATGGCGACGCGCTGCTGCTGGCCGCCGGAGAGCTGGCCGGGGCGGCGGTGGCCCTTGTCGCCGAGGCCGACGCGGGTGAGCATCTCGGCGGCCTTGCGCCGGTCCGGGCGGTGTCCGGCGAGGCGCATCGGCAGGACGACGTTCTGCTCGACGGTCAGCGAGGGCAGCAGGTTGAACGCCTGGAAGACGAAGCCGAGGCGGGTGCGGCGCAGCGCGGTGAGCTTGTTCTCGCTCATGCCGGTGATCTCGGTGCCGCCGAGGTGGACGGTGCCGGAGCTGGGCCGGTCGAGTCCGGCCGCGCACTGGAGGAACGTGGACTTGCCCGATCCCGAGGGCCCCATGACGGCGGTGAAGCTGCCGCGCGGCAGGGCGAGGTCGATGCCGGCGAGGGCGTGCACGGCGCCGGAGCCGCGGCCGTACTGACGGCGGACACCGCGCAGTTCGACGGCCCAGTCGCCGGGCCGGGCACTCGGCATCGGCGGCGTGACGGCCGCTCCCGCGCGCTCGTCGGTCCGGTGCTTCCGTCGCAGCCCCATGGCTGTGCCGCCTTCCGTTCGTACATCCCTGGTCGATGTCTCGAACCTATGGATCAAGGGGCGGTACGGGCCATGAGGACGGCTGGCGGACCGGGGGTGGGGTTATCCCCCGGGGGCACCGCACGCGGGGTCCCGGGACCCCCCCTCGGCCCCGGGGCCTCGCGCCTTCGCGTCAGGCTCCGACGGCGCCGAAGATCAGGCTGCCCGGGGCGTCCAGGTCCGGGGAGTAGAAGAACTCCCGCACCGCCCGGATGAACTCGTGACGGCTGATGAACCCGTCGCCGTCGGTGTCCAGCTTGGCGAACGCCTCCAGGGCCGTCGGGTCGGCGATGCCCCAGGCCTCCAGGTACTGCTTGAACTCCGGCTGGCTGATGATGTCGTCGCCGTCGGTGTCCATGACGTCGAAGAGGGCGTGCGGAAGGCCCTCGACCAGGTTGAAGCGGCTGGTGTCGACGGCCGTGAAGCGGCACGCGAGGTGGTACTGGTCCCTGGACAGGCGGCTCTCGCCGTCCGCGTGGCGCAGCATCTCCATCCAGTACATCTGGTAGGCGACCCTCAGCGTCTGTGCCCTGCGGTCGTTCCTGTCGATCGCGTAGGCGGCCAGGAGGCGGTCGACGATCCTTTCGTAGTCCGCCCACTCGACGTAGCCGTCGGAGTCGGTGTCGGCTACGTCGAAGAGTCGGTCCAGCTTGATGGCGATCGGATCGGCGGTGGTGGTCATCAGCACTTCCTCACTGGAGACGGCCTGACGCGGGGACGGCCTGACGCGAAGACGGCTCCGGCCGGTTCACCCGGAACCCCGCTGAACCTCACCGCCCGGCCGTCGGCCGAAACGGGGCGGGAGGCGTGAGGCGGGCCAAACCACCCGATGCGGTGACACCTCGACGGTGGCCCCGCCCAAAAGTCGTTTGGTAACCTAATTATTGACGCGTTCTTGACGCTTCCTTTGCCTTGGCGTCTCGTTCGTAGCCACTCACGTACCCACCCCACAGGAGGAACGGGCCCATCGGACACGCAGACACCCTGATAGCCATGGGCGGCGCCTTTCTCGCCGCCGCCGTGCTCGCCCGCCTCGGCGGCCGCATCGGACTGCCCACCATTCCCCTCTTCATCCTGGCCGGGATACTCCTCGGCCCCCACACCCCCGGCGTGGTGCTGGTCTCCGACCCCCACGACCTGGAGATGCTCTCGGCGCTCGGCCTGGTCCTGCTGCTCTTCTATCTGGGCCTCGAATTCCACCTGGACGACCTCAAGGCGGGCGGCCGCAAGATGGCCCTCGCCGGCGGGACCTACCTGGCGCTGAACGTCGGCGCGGGCCTCGGCTTCGGGTTCGCGCTCGGCTGGGGCACCTCCGAGGCCCTGGTCCTCGCCGGGGTGCTCGGCATCTCGTCCTCGGCGATCGTCACGAAGGTGCTCGTCGACACCGGCCGCCTCGGCAACCCGGAGACGAGGCCGATCCTCGGCATCATCGTCGTCGAGGACATCTTCCTGGCCCTCTACCTCGCGGCGCTCCAGCCGGTCCTGTCCGGCGCGGACAGCCTCGCCGCCGCCGTCCTCGACGGCGGGAAGGCCTTCGGCTTCCTGCTCCTGCTCGCGCTCGCGGCCCGCTTCGGCACGCGCGTCGTCAGCCGCCTCTTCGCCACCAGGGACGACGAGTTGCTCGTCATCTCCTTCCTCGGCGCGGCCGTCTTCGTCGCGGGCGTCTCGGAGTGGTTCGGCGTCGCCGACGCGATCGGCGCGTTCATGGTCGGCCTGATGCTCGGCAGCACGGCGTCCGGCGAGCGCGTCCGCACGCTGGTGCATCCGCTGCGGGACGCGTTCGGCGCGATCTTCTTCTTCGCGTTCGGGCTCTCGATCGACCCCGGCGACCTGCCGACGGTTCTGTGGCCGGTGCTCGCGGCGGTCGCCGTGACACTCGCCATGAACGTCCTCGCGGGACTCGGCGCGGCACGCGTGTACGGCTTCGGGGCGGGCCCCGCGGCCAACATCTCCACGACCCTGCTGGCCCGCGGCGAGTTCGCGCTGATCCTCGCCACGATGGCGGCGGGCGCGGGCCTCGACGAGCGGCTCTCCCCCTTCATCGCGGGATACGTCCTGCTGCTCGCCGTCCTCGGCCCGCTGGCCGCCGGGCGTGCGCACGGGCTGGCACGGGTGCTGCCGGGCCGACATGACGACGCGCCGACGGAGCCGGCGGCGAAGTCGCTCACGCCTCCCGGCAGATGAGCAGCAGCGCCCGGTCGTCGTTGACGTCCTTCGCGACCGCCTCGATGAGGTGCCAGGCGGCGCCGTGGAAGCCGCCCGCCACATAGCGGTCGGCCTCGCCCGTGAGGCGGTCGATGCCCTCGGCGATCTCCCGCTCCGAGGTCTCCACGAGGCCGTCGGTGAAGAGCATCAGCACGTCGCCGGGGCGCAGCATGCCCTTGACCGGGTCGAACTGCGCCCCGTCGTAGACGCCGAGGAGCGGGCCGTGGCCCGTCTTCTCCTCCCATCGGCCGCTGCCCGCGCTGAGCTGGAGGCCCGGCGGGTGCCCGGCCGAGAAGAGTTCGTAGTCGCCGGTCTCCAGGTCGAGGACGAGGTGGATGGAGGTGGCGAAGCCCTCGTCCCAGTCCTGGCGCAGCAGATAGCCGTTGGCGGCGGGCAGGAAGGCGTGCGGGGGCAGCGAGCCGAGCAGGCCGCCGAACGCGCCGGACAGCAGCAGCGCGCGCGACCCGGCGTCCATGCCCTTGCCGGAGACGTCGGTGAGGACGACCTCCAGGGTGCGTCCGCCGTTGGTGCGGGCCGCGACGACGAAGTCACCGGAGAAGGACTGCCCGCCGGCCGGGCGCAGCGCCATCTCGCGGTGCCAGCCGCGCGGCAGCTTCGGCAGCTTGCTCTGGACGCGGATGCGCTCGCGCAGGTCGAACAGCATGGTGCTGCCGCCGCGCCAGGGCACGCCGACCCGGCTGCGGAACTGGGCGATGACCAGCCCGAAGAAGCCGCAGGCGGCCACGGTGAGGACCACGCCCGGCGTGACCCGCGAGGGCCCGTCGCCGTACGGGCCGAGCCGCACGGACTCCACGATCAGGGCGACGGCGGACGCCGCGTAGAGACCGAGGAGGCTGGCGGGGCGCAGGAGCAGGCCGCCCGCGACGATGGGCAGGACGAGAGCGGCGGGCGCGCACCACACGCTGTTGAGGATCGTGCCCGCGGTGATCAGCGGGACGGTCAGGAGCAGGGCGGTCAGGGCGACCCAGTCGGAGCCGTCGCCGCGGAAGTAGTCGACCCCGGATTTGCGCAGCACGATGCGGGCCCGGTGGAGCCGCTTCTTCATCCGGGCCGTGAACGTCTCGGCTGCCGCCCGCCGCTCGCCGCGCTCGCGCCGTGCGCGCCCTGCTCGTCGTACCTCCATTGCTCGTGGACCCTATCCAGCGGGCCGCGCACTTCGCACGGGAGGTCCCGGTTGTCCCTCGTCAGAGGCACGTCCCGGACGGCCCGCGACGGCCGGTTCAGGCCGCCCGAATTCAGTCGCCCAGGATCTGCCGCCCTGGTAGGCATGGCATATGACAACTGACATGAGAGTGCTCTCGGAAGGCGAATGGGCCTCCTGGTACGGGGCGTTGGACCTGGCGTTCGGCGGGGTGCAGGAGGCGCCGCAGGAGCAGGAGCTCTGGCGCGACCTGGTCGAGCGCGACCGGTCGATCGGGGTGTGGGACGGCGAGACGTGCATAGGCACGACCTCCGCGTTCTCCTTCCGGCTCTCGGTGCCCGGGGGCGCGCTGGTGGACACGGCGGGCGTGACGATGGTGAGCGTCGCGGCCACGCACCGGCGGCGCGGCGTGCTGACGTCGATGATGCGGCGGCAGCTGGACGACGTGCGGGCGAGCGGTGAGCCGCTGGCCGTGCTCACCGCCTCCGAGCCGGTGATCTACGGCCGGTTCGGGTACGGCACGGCGACCTGGCAGCTGAAGGCCGACATCGACACGACCCGGGTGCGGCTGTCCGTCCCGGCCGGTACGGATGACGTACGCCTGCGGTATGCCGCGCCCGCCGATGTGCACGCCGCGTGCGAGGAGCTGTACGCCCGCCGGGTCACCGAACGACCGGGCATGCTCGCCCGGCGGCCCGGCTGGGAGCGGCACGGGCTGCTCGACCCGGAGAGCGACCGCGCCGGAGCCTCACCGCTCCAGTGCGTGGTCGCGGAGCGCGGGGGTGAACTGGCCGGATACGCGCGGTTCACCGTCAAGCCGGAGTGGAAGTGGCAGGGCCCCGAGGGCGTGGTCCAGGTGCGCGACATCGAGGCGCTGGACCCGGCGGCGTACGCGGCGCTGTGGCGGTTCCTCTTCGACATCGACCTGACGTCCTCGGTCACCGCGCGCAGCCGCCCGGTGGACGACGCGCTGCTCCAGCTCGTCTCGGACGTCCGGCGGTGCGACCTCTCGGTGCGGGACTCGCTGCATGTGCGGCTCGTCGAGGTGGGGGCGGCGCTGGAGGCGCGTACGTATCAGGCGCCGCTGGACGTGGTGTTCGAGGTGGAGGACGCCTTCTGCCCCTGGAACGCGGGACGTTGGCGGCTCACCGGTGACACCAAGGGCGCGTCGTGCGTGCGTACGGAGGACGCGGCCGAAGTGGCCCTGTCGGTGCGGGAACTGGGCGCCGCGTACCTCGGAGGTGTGTCGCTCACGTCACTGGCGGGCGCGGGCCGGGTGCGGGAGCTGCGCCGGGGGGCGCTGGCCGAGGCGTCGGTGGCCTTCGGGTCGGACGTGGCCCCTTGGCTGCCGCACGGGTTCTAGCCGGAGTTGCGCGCCGAGGGGGCGGACGGAGCCAGCGGTATCTGCGGCTTGCGCGTGGCGAGGTAGAGGGCGACCAGCCAGGCGATCAGCGAGGAGCCGGCGGCGACGTTGAGGACGAGGACCACCCAGCGGAGCTCGATTCCCCGGTTGAAGGCGATCAGGGACGGCAGCACGCAGAGCGCGACGGTGAGGATCGCGAGGGTCAGGCCGCCGATGGAGCCGAGGTCGGCGCCGAAGCCGAGGTCGAAGCCGAAGCCGAAGTCGAACATGAAGTGGTCCCCCGCTGAGCCGGACAAGCGATCGCTGGTCAGGCGATCGAACTGGTGACCTGATCTTAACCGTGCCGCTCAGCGGCCCGGCCGGGCCGCTGGCAGGCCGGGCACCAGAAGAGGTTGCGGGCGGCGAGGCCGGCGGTGCGGATCTCGCCGCCGCAGATGTGGCAGGGCTGGTTCGCCCTGCGGTAGACGTACACCTCGCCGCCGTGGTCGTCGACGCGCGGTGGGCGGCCCATCGCCTCCGGCGTGTGCTCGGGCCGGACGGTGTCGATGCGGTTGAGGCGTACGCCCTCGCGCATCAGCTCCACGAGGTCCGCCCAGATCGCGTCCCACAGCTCCTCGGTGAGGTCCTTGCCCGGGGTGTACGGGTCGATGCCGTGCCGGAAGAGGACCTCGGCGCGGTAGACGTTGCCGACGCCGGAGACGACCTTCTGGTCCATGAGGAGCGCGGCGATGCTGGTGCGGCTGCGCGAGATCCTGCGGTACGCCTCGGCCGGGTCGTCGCCGTCGCGCAGCGGGTCCGGGCCGAGGCGGTCGTGTATCGCCTGCTTCTCGCCGTCCGTGATGAGCGCGCAGGCGGTGGGGCCGCGCAGGTCGGAGAAGTACGTGTCGTTCAGCAGGCGGAGGCGGACGGTGTCCGTGGGGGGCGGGGCGGGGGTCTCGCCGAGGGTGTACTTGCCGAAGAGGCCGAGGTGGACGTGGACCCAGTCGCCCTCACCGAAGCCGAGGAAGAGGTGCTTGCCGTGGGCTTCGGCGGCCTCCAGCACCCGACCCGTGATCAGCTCGGCGCTGTCGGAGAACTTGCCCTGCGGGCTGCGGGCCGCCACCGGGCGGCCGGCGAAGCGCTCCCGGTGGTCGGCCGCGAGGCGATGAATGGTGTGCCCCTCCGGCACGGGTCCCTCCGGGGGTGGTGCGGGTCAGAGAATCGCCTTGACGGCTCGTCCTCGAACGCCGGACAGGCCGGAAACCAGCCCCTCCGGCGTTCGAGGAGCGGGGTCCGGGGCGGGGCCCCGTGGCCTCGCTACGCCTGCGGGTGGTGCGGCGGGATCGGGGGCAGCTCGCCCGTCTCCTCGTACGCCGACAGCATGTCGATCCGGCGTGTGTGGCGCTCCTCGCCGGAGTACGGCGTGGTCAGGAAGATTTCGACGAACTTCGTCGCCTCTTCCTGGGTGTGCATCCGGCCGCCGATCGAGATGACGTTGGCGTTGTTGTGCTCACGGCCCAGCGCAGCGGTCTGCTCGCTCCAGGCGAGGGCGGCCCGTACACCCTTGACCTTGTTCGCGGCGATCTGCTCGCCGTTGCCCGAGCCGCCGATGACGATGCCGAGGGCGTCGGGGTCCGCGGCGGTCCGCTCCGCGGCGCGCAGGCAGAACGGCGGGTAGTCGTCCTGGGCGTCATAGATGTGGGGCCCGCAGTCGACGGGCTCGTGGCCGTGGCCCTTGAGCCATTCGACCAGGTGGTTCTTGAGTTCGTAGCCGGCATGATCCGAGCCGAGGTACACGCGCATGCGTCCGAGTGTGGCACGTCGCGCGGCGGCCGGAGGCGACCGGGGCCGGGCCCGCGGGACGAAGGTCCCGGACTGGTCTGGGCCAAAGGGCCGGAATGCAACGATCCGGATTCAGGACTTCCGTCCCGATCGCTCCTGAGTTTGAATGCGGGGGCTCGTGACCCGAGAACTTAAGGATTCGTCCATGACCTCGCAACCCTCCCTTGCGAAGGCAGACAGCAACCCCTCATCCCCTGGGGATCCGCTGTCTGGCGACCACGGTGGTACCGGTGACACCGGCGACGGCCTGAAAGCGGGTCTCAAGAACCGCCACCTCTCCATGATCGCGATCGGCGGTGTCATCGGCGCCGGTCTCTTCGTCGGCTCCGGCTCCGGCATCGCCGCCGCCGGGCCCGCGATCCTCATCTCGTACGCCCTCGTCGGCACCATGGTCGTCCTCGTGATGCGGATGCTGGGCGAGATGGCCGCCGCGCGGCCGACCTCCGGCTCCTTCTCCACCTACGCCGACCAGGCGCTCGGCCGCTGGGCCGGCTTCTCCATCGGCTGGCTGTACTGGTTCTTCTGGGTCGTGGTGCTCGCGGTGGAGGCCACCGCGGGCGCCGTGATCCTCAACGGCTGGATACCCGCCGTCCCGCAGTGGGGCTGGGCCCTCATCGTCATGGTGGTGCTCACCGCGACGAACCTCGTCTCGGTCGGCTCGTACGGCGAGTTCGAGTTCTGGTTCGCGGGCATCAAGGTCGTCGCGATCGGCGGCTTCGTCGTCATCGGCCTGCTCGCCGTCTTCGGCGTGCTGCCCGGCTCCGACAACCCCGGCGCCGGCTTCGCGCACCTCACCGACGCGGGCGGCTTCATGCCGAACGGCGCGGGGGCCATCCTCACCGGTGTGCTGATGGTCGTCTTCTCCTTCATGGGCAGCGAGATCGTCACGCTGGCGGCCGGTGAGTCCGAGGACCCGCAGCGCGCGGTCACCAAGGCGACCAACAGCGTCATCTGGCGCATCGGCGTCTTCTACCTGGGCTCGATCTTCGTCGTGATCACGCTGCTCCCGTGGAACGACAAGTCGATCACCAAGGACGGCAGCTACGTCGCCGCGCTCAACTCGATCGGCATCCCGCACGCCGGTCAGGTCATGAACGTCATCGTGCTCACCGCCGTGCTGTCCTGCCTCAACTCCGGCCTCTACACCGCCTCCCGCATGGCCTTCTCGCTCGGCCAGCGCGGTGACGCGCCCAAGGCCTTCGCGCGCACCAACGAGCGCGGTGTGCCGCGCGCCGCGATCCTCGGCTCCGTCGTCTTCGGCTTCGTCGCCGTCTGGTTCAACTACCAGTGGAAGGACACCGTCTTCGACTTCCTGCTGAACTCCTCGGGCGCGGTGGCCCTCTTCGTGTGGCTGATCATCAGCTTCACGCAGCTGCGGATGCGCGGCATCATCCTGCGCGAGGAGCCGGAGAAGCTCGTCGTCAAGATGTGGCTCTTCCCGTACCTGACGTGGGTCACCATCGCGATGATCTCGTTCGTCCTCGTCTACATGCTGACCGACGAGACCGGGCGCAAGCAGGTGCTGCTCTCGCTCCTGGCGGCCGCGTTCGTGGTCGTGTTCTCCGTGGTGCGGGAGAGGATCCGCCCGCGCGAGCAGGCCGGGGCCTGACGTTCCGTACCGGGTCCCGCGAATAGCTGACGGTCGTTGTCAGCTTTTCGCGGGACCCTCTGCGTTGTCCGGCAGGCGTACGCGGCTTCAGGCGTACGCGGCTCAGACGTACGCGGCACAAGGCGGCGTACGCGGCACAACGGGGCACCCCGTGGACTTCACCGCTCAGCGATTCGTGTTCCGGCCCGGCGACGAGGGATACGACGAGGAGATCGCCGGATTCCAGACCGGCTTCCCGACCCGGCCCGCCCTCGTCGTCGGCGCCGAGACCACCGACGACGTGCTCGCCGCCGTGGCCCACGCCGCCGAGCACGCGCTTGCCGTGGGGGTGCAGGCCACCGGGCACGGGCTGCCGGGGGCCTCGGAGGGCGGCGTCCTGATCAGTACGCGGCGGATGGACTCCGTCACCGTCGACGCCGCCGCGCGCACCGCCACCGTCGGCGCCGGTGCCCGCTGGGGCCAGGTCGTCGCGGCGGCGGCGCCGCACGGGCTGGCCCCCCTGAACGGCTCGGCGCCGAGCGTGGGCGCCGTGTCGTACACCCTCGGCGGCGGCCTCGGCATCCTCGCCCGCACCTTCGGCTACGCGGCCGACCACGTCCGCTCCCTCGACGTCGTCACCGCCGACGGCACCGCGCGGCACGTCACCGCCGACAGCGACCCCGAGCTGTTCTGGGGCCTGCTGGGCGGCGGCGCCGCCCTGGGGGTGGTGACGCGCCTGGAGATCGGTCTGGTGCCGGTGGCACGGCTGTACGGCGGGGCGGTCACGTTCGACGGGGCCACGACGGATCCCGCCACCCTGCTGCGCGGCTACGAGGAGTGGACACGGACCCTGCCCGAGGAGCTGACCTCGTCGCTGGCGGCGGTCGTCTGCCCCGACCTGCCGCAGCTACCGCCGCACTTGCGCGGCCGCTACCTCATCTCGGTGCGCGTCGCGTTCACGGGCCCGGCGGCCGAGGGCGAGCGTCTGGTGGCGCCGTTGCGCGCGCTCGGGCCCGCCGAGTCGGACACGCTGCGGGAGATGCCGTACACCGAGAGTCCCGCCATCCACAGCGACCCCGACTCCCCGCACGCCTACTACGGGGACAACGTGATGCTGAGCGGCCTGGACGCCGACGCGGCCGGTGAGCTGCTCGCGCTGACCGGCCCGGACGCCGACGCGATGCACGTCGTGCAGCTCAACCACCTGGGCGGCGCGCTCTCGCGGCCCGCGCCGAACGCGGTGCCCTTCCGCGAGGCGGGCTGGCTCGTCCGGCTCCTCACCCCGATGCAGGGCATCGACGTCGCGGGCGCGCGGAAGCTGCACGCGCGGGCGTTCGCGCACGTGGCGGGCGAGACGCTGGGGCGCTCGCTCAACTTCGCGTTCGGCGGCGCGGACCGCCCCGAGGGGCTGTACGACGCGGACACGCGGAAGAGGCTCGCCGAGCTGAAGGCCGCGTACGACCCGGCGAACCTCTTCAGGCGGAACTACGGCGTCACCCGGTCAGACGGAGCGGCTGACTGAGCGAGCGTCTTCAGGCGGAGCGCCTGACCGGACAGAGCGTCGCTCAGCGGTCGAGCAGCTTCCACGCCGTGGGCAGCGCGCCCATCGCGAGCGCGGCCTTCAGGGCGTCGCCGATCAAAAAGGGCGTGAGCCCGGCCGCGACGGCCTGCGTCAGCGACATGCCGGTCGCGGCGGCGAGGTACGGGACGCCGACGGCGTAGATGATCGCGGAGCCGAGGACCATCGTGCCCGCGGTGCGCGGCACCGAGCGGTCGCCGCCGCGCCGGGCGAGGGCGCCCACCACCGTGGCGGCGAGCAGCATGCCGAGGACGTAGCCGAGGGAGGGGGCGGCGACGCCCGAGCCCGCCTGCGCGAACCACGGCATGCCGGCCATGCCGACGAGGGCGTACAGCGCGAGGGAGAGGAAGCCGCGGCGGGCGCCGAGCGCGGTGCCGACGAGCAGCGCGGCGAAGGTCTGGCCGGTCACCGGCACCGGGGAGCCCGGCACGGGCACCGCGATCTGGGCGGCGATGCCGGTGAGCGCGGCGCCGCCGAGCACGAGGACGGCGTCCTTCGCGCGGGACGCGGGCAGCAGGTCGGCGAGGACCTGGCCGGGGCGGGTGGTGGCAGCGGCGATGCTCATCGGGACTCCGCGAGGGCGTGGGCAGGTTGGGACGCGACGACGCTATCCCAGGCGGGGACCGCGCGACACGGTCCCAGGGTCACAACCCGGGGGCGGGGGCTTGGTGGGCTCCGGACAAAGGGCTTCGCGTACACCCCGTACGGCGTGACGCTCGTCACTGAGGTGGGCGGGTGGGCGGCCCGTTTTGCGCGGAGGGCCGCCGCCCAGGGAGACTGTGGAGTCCCGCCAAAAGTTTTCCGGGCCCAGAGCACCCCCAGAGCACCCCGAGAGCAGCGCTGAGCACCATGCACGACCCCCAGGCCGCGGCCGATCCCGTAGGGGACGAGCCGCGTGGCGCCGCCGAGCCGCACGGCGGCGGGCCCCTCGATGCCGGGAGGGAGCCGCTCGGCGGCGGGCTCAAGCAGCGGCATCTCACGATGCTCGGGCTCGGCGGGGTCATCGGGGCCGGTCTCTTCGTCGGTTCGGGGGCGGGGATCGCCGTCGCGGGACCCGGCATCGTCGTCTCGTACCTGATCGCGGGCGCGCTCGCGATGTGTGTGATGCGGATGCTCGGCGAGATGTCGGCGGCGATGCCCGCGTCGGGGTCCTTCTCCGTGCACGCGGAGCGCGCGCTCGGCCGCTGGGCCGGGTTCAGCGTCGGCTGGCTCTACTGGTTCCTGCTGGTGGTCGTGCTCGCCGTGGAGGCGACCGGCGCCGCGCAGATCGCGAACAGCTGGGCGCCCGCGGTGCCGCAGTGGGCCTGGGTGCTGATCTTCATGCTGGTCTTCACGGGCGCCAACCTCGCGGCGGTGAAGAACTTCGGCGAGTTCGAGTTCTGGTTCGCGACCCTGAAGGTCTGCGCGATCGTCGCGTTCCTGGTGCTCGGAGTGCTCGCGATCTTCGGGGTCCTCCCGGACACAAACCCGGTGGGCCTCACGCACCTGACCGGCGAGGGCGGCTTCCTGCCCAACGGCTGGGAGGGCGTGGTCTCCGGCGTCCTCGCCGTCGTCTTCGCCTTCGGCGGCCTGGAGGTCGTCACGATCGCCGCCGCCGAGTCCGACGACCCGGTCCGCTCGGTGGCCCGCGCGGTGCGCAGCGCCGTCTACCGCATCCTCTTCTTCTACGTCGGCTCGATGCTGGTCATCGTGACGGTGCTGCCCTGGACGGCGCAGCGGGCGGGCGCCAGTCCGTACGTCACGGTCCTGGACTCGATCGGTGTGCCGTCCGCCGGGACGATCATGAACATCGTGGTGTTCGTGGCCCTGCTCTCGGCGCTCAACGCCAACCTCTACGGCTCCTCCCGCATGGTCTTCTCCCTGGCGGAGCGAGGCGAGGCGCCGAAGGCCCTGCTGAAGGTGTCCGGGGGCGGGGTGCCGCGCCGCGCGGTCCTCGCCTCGGTCGCCTTCGGCTTCGTGTCGGTCGTCCTCAATCTGAAGTGGCCGGACTCGGTCTTCCTCTACATGCTCAACGCGGTCGGCGCGGTGCTGCTGTTCGTGTGGGCGCTGATCGCGGTGTCGCAGCTGCGGCTGCGCCGGCGCATCGAACGGGACGCGCCGGAGCGCCTCGTCCTGCGGATGTGGGCCTTCCCGTATCTGACCTGGGCGGCGCTGGCCGCGATGGCCGCCGTGCTCGTCCTGATGCTGAACGACGACGGGGCGCGGCCGCAGCTGCTGTGGTCCGCCGGGGCGACGGGCCTGGTGCTCGCGGTCGCCGGTCTGCGGGAGTGGCGGGGGCGGCGGAGGCGGCATACGGACGACCCCCGACCGCATATGAATGACTCGTAAACAAGATGTGTCTCTTTCTTCACGGGGTGTAAGCGTCGTGTCCGTATAGCGGTCAGCTGTTCCCTGTCAGCGGTACGGGACTTCACACTGTGGGCCCGCTCGTCCCCCCGTCTCGGCTACTGAACAGGGCACGCCCATGTCACGGACGTCCACCCGGCAGGACGCAGCATCAGCGCCTGACCCGTCAGCACCTGATGCGGCACCCAAGGCCGACTCCCCGCTCGTCCACGGCCTCAAGCAGCGGCACCTCTCCATGATCGCCCTCGGCGGTGTGATCGGTGCCGGCCTCTTCGTCGGCTCCGGAGCGGGCATCGCCCAGGCGGGCCCCTCGATCGTCCTCGCCTACGCCGTTTCCGGCGCCCTGGTCATGCTCGTGATGCGCATGCTGGGCGAGATGTCGGCCGCGAACCCGGCCTCCGGCTCCTTCTCCGTCCACGCCGAGCGGGCCATCGGCCCCTGGGCGGGCTTCACCGCGGGCTGGGGCTTCTGGTTCCTGCTCTGCGTCGCCGTCGGCCTGGAGGGCATCGGCGCCGCGAACATCATGGTGGGCTGGTTCCCCGGGAGCCCGCAGTGGGCCTGGGTCGCCCTCTTCATGCTGATCTTCTGCGGCGCCAACCTGACGGCCGTGAAGAACTTCGGCGAGTTCGAGTTCTGGTTCGCCGCCCTCAAGGTCGGCGCCATCACGCTCTTCCTCGGCATCGGCGCCCTCGCCATCCTCGGCATCCTGCCCGGCTCGGACACCCCGGCCCCCGGCCTGGAGAACCTCACGGGCGAGGGCGGCTTCATGCCGAACGGCACGGACGGCCTGATCATCGGCCTGCTCGCCTCCGTCTTCGCGTACGGCGGTCTGGAGACGGTGACGATCGCCGCCGCCGAGTCCGAGAACCCGGTCAGGAGCGTCGCCAAGGCCGTGCGCACCGCGATGTGGCGCATCGCCCTCTTCTACGTCGGCTCCATGCTCGTCGTCGTCACGCTGCTGCCGTGGGACAACAAGGACGTCGCCGCCAAGGGTCCCTACGTCGCCACCCTCGACCACCTGGGCATCCCCGGCGCCGGCCAGATCATGAACGTCATCGTCCTGATCGCCCTGCTCTCCGCGATGAACGCCAACATCTACGGCGCCTCGCGCATGTCGTACTCCCTGATCGCGCGCGGCCAGGGCCCGAAGGTGCTCGGCCGGGTGTACAGCGGCGTGCCGCGCCTCGCGGTGCTCGCCTCCTCGGTCTTCGGCTTCGTCTGCGTGCTGCTCAGCTACTGGCGCCCCGACGACGTCTTCCCGTGGCTGCTCAACATGATCGGCGCGATGATCCTCGTCGTCTGGTTCTTCATCGCCGTCTCGCAGCTGATCCTGCGCCGCAGGACGGAACGCGAGGAGCCGCAGAAGCTGGTCGTGCGGATGTGGGCGTATCCCTTCCTGACCTGGGTCGCGCTGGCCGCGATGGCGTACATCTTCTACCTGATGACGGAGCAGCCGGACACCCGCAAGCAGCTCCTCGCCACGGGGACGCTGACGCTGTGCCTCGCGGCGATCGGGTACGTGCGGCAGAGGCTGGCGGCGAAGCGGGCGGCGGTCCCGGCCGCCGAGTAGGACACGCCGTACGTGAAGGGGCCCGGGGTCGTCATCGACCCCGGGCCCCTTCGTGCACCCCGGCGGTCCTAGGACGAAGGGCTGATCAACTCCGCGGGCCTCCTGCTGTTAGCCTGCACTTGCGCATAACTTGCAATAAGCAGTGAGAAGCAGCAGTCGGAGGGCTCGGTCATGGCCATTTACACGCTTCCTGAACTTCCGTACGACTACGCGGCGCTCGAGCCGGTCATCAACCCGCAGATCATCGAGCTGCACCACGACAAGCACCACGCGGCGTACGTGAAGGGCGCGAACGACACCCTTGAGCAGCTGGAGGAGGCGCGCGACAAGGAGACGTGGGGGGCCATCAACGGCCTGGAGAAGAACCTCGCCTTCCACCTGTCGGGCCACATCCTGCACAGCATCTACTGGCACAACATGAACAGCCCCAAGGACGGTGGCGGCGGCGAGCCGCTGGCCGCCGACGGTGTCGGTGAGCTGGCGGACGCGATCACCGAGTCCTTCGGCTCCTTCGCCAAGTTCAAGGCCCAGCTGACCAAGGCCTCGGCGACGACGCAGGGTTCGGGCTGGGGCGTCCTCGCCTACGAGCCGCTCAGCGGCCGCCTCATCGTCGAACAGGTCTACGACCACCAGGGCAACGTCGGCCAGGGCTCGACGCCGATCCTCGTCTTCGACGCCTGGGAGCACGCCTTCTACTTGCAGTACAAGAACCAGAAGGTGGACTTCATCGAGGCCATGTGGCAGGTCGTCAACTGGCAGGACGTCGCCAAGCGGTACGAGGCCGCCAAGCAGCGCGTGAACAGCCTGCTGCTGGCCCCGTGAGGCGCGCCGCCCCGTGAATCGTCCTGCCTCGTGATCGTCTTCTCAACCTTCGCCGAGGCGGGCGGAAAGAGGAAGGACCCCCGTGAGGACGTGACTCGCGGGGGTCTTTCGGTGCCGGGCGTTCCGGTGCACGGTGTCCTGCATGGTGGACGAGAAGCACTGCCCGACCTGTCGACAACTGCACCTCTTCCGCAAGGTCACGCCTGCCGAGGAGGCCCACATCGCGCAGAGCGTGGGGCTGGCGAGGGCCCGCGGCTTCTGGCGCTGCACCAACCCCGGCTGCCGGTGGGTGCAGCCGTACCACGTGCAGAGCCAGGGGTTCCGTCTTCCCGAGGAGACCTTCGGCTAGGGCGGCGGGCCTGGCCGGGGCGCGGGTCAGTCGAAGACGGGGCCCTGCGTGCGCGTCCGCTTGATCTCGTAGAAGCCCGGCGTCGAGGCGACGAGCAGCGTGCCGTCCCACAGCCTCGCCGCGGCCTCGCCCTTGGGGGCCGGGGTGACGACCGGGCCGAAGAAGGCGACCTGCTCGCCGTCGGCGCCCGGGACGGCGATGACCGGCGTGCCGACGTCCTGGCCGACCTTGTCGATGCCCTCCTTGTGGGAGGCGCGCAGCTCCGCGTCGTACGCGTCGGAGTCCATGTGGTCGGCGAGGCCGGCGGGGAGTCCCACGTCCTCCAGGGCGCCGACGACGGCCTCACGGGTGGGGCCCTCGCCGCGGTTGTGGAAGCGGGTGCCGAGCGCGGTGTAGAGCTTGCCGGTGATCTCCTCGCCGTGCTCCTGCTGGGCGGCGATGACGACGCGGACCGGACCCCAGGCCTTGGTCGCGAGCATCTCGCGGTACTCCTCGGGGAGCTCGTCGAGCTTGTCCTCGTTCAGGACGGCGAGGCTCATCACATGCCAGCGGACCTCGACGTCGCGGACCTTCTCCACCTCCAGCATCCAGCGCGACGTCATCCATGCCCAGGGGCACAGCGGGTCGAACCAGAAGTCGACCGGGGTCCTGGCCGGGTGCGCGGCGTTCGTGTTCTCGGGCATGTCTCTCCCTAAGGGATGTGTTCGGCGCCTGGGGAGGGGAACGTCGGGGGCCCGTCGGGGCATTCCCGGATGTCGGCGGCCGACGGCACATGCGAGGATCGAAGCCGTTCGTACGCAACATGCGAGTCATGCGAGTCATGCGAGTCACAAGGGAGTGCCGCCCGTGCCCGGTGAGAATCTGTCCCGCGACGAGGCCCGCGAGAGGGCAGCGCTGCTGTCCGTCGATGGCTACGAGGTCTTCCTGGACCTGCGCTCGGCGGTGGGCGAGGGCGGCCAGGAGCCGCGCACCTTCCGCTCGGTGACCACGATCCGCTTCCGTGCCGAGCCCGGCGCCGCGAGCTTCGCCGACCTGATCGCGCCGAGCGTCACGGCCCTGTCGCTCAACGGCAAGGACCTGGACCCGGCCGAGGCCTTCGACGGCACCCGCATCGCGCTGGAGGACCTCGCCGAGGAGAACGAACTGGTGGTGGACGCCCAGTGCGCCTACAGCCGCACCGGTGAGGGCATGCACCGCTTCGTCGACCCCGAGGACGGCGAGGTCTACCTCTACACGCAGTACGAGCCCGCGGACTCCCGCCGCGTCTTCGCCAACTTCGAGCAGCCCGACCTGAAGGCCCCCTACCGCTTCTCGGTGCGGGCCCCCGAGGGCTGGACGGTGTGGTCGAACGGCGCGGGTGAACTGTCCGACGGCGTCTGGCAGTTCGCCGAGACCAAGCCGATCTCGACGTACATCACGGCCATCGCGGCCGGCCCCTACCACTATGTGACGGACTCCTACGAGCGCGTCCTGCCCGACGGCACGCGCCTGGAGATCCCGCTCGGCGCGATGTGCCGCAAGGGCCTGGCCCCGCACTTCGACGCCGACGACGTCTTCCTCGTCACCAAGCAGGGCCTGGACTTCTTCCACGACCACTTCGACTGCCCCTACCCCTTCGGGAAGTACGACCAGGCCTTCGTGCCGGAGTACAACCTCGGCGCGATGGAGAACCCGGGCCTGGTGACGTTCCGCGAGGAGTTCATCTTCCGCGGCAAGGTGACCCAGGCGTCGTACGAGCGCCGGGCCAACGTGATCCTCCACGAGATGGCCCACATGTGGTTCGGCGACCTGGTCACCATGCGGTGGTGGGACGACCTGTGGCTCAAGGAGTCCTTCGCCGACTTCATGGGCTCCTTCTCCATGGTCGAGGCGACCCGCTTCACCAACGGCTGGATCACCTTCGCCAACAACCGCAAGTCCTGGGCCTACCGCGCCGACCAGCTGCCCTCCACGCACCCCGTCACGGCCGACATCCGCGACCTGGAGGACGCCAAGCTCAACTTCGACGGGATCACGTACGCCAAGGGCGCCTCCGTCCTCAAGCAGCTCGTGGCGTACGCGGGCCGGGACGCCTTCCTGGAGGGCGCCCGCCGCTACTTCAAGCGGCACGCGTACGGCAACACGGTCCTCGGTGACCTGCTCTCCGTCCTGGAGGAGACGTCCGGCCGCGACATGACCTCCTGGTCGCGGTCCTGGCTCCAGACGGCGGGCGTCAACTCCCTCACCCCGCAGGTCATCCTGAACGCGGACGGCAGGATCACCGAGCTGTCCGTGCTCCAGGAGGCCGCCGAGTCGCACCCCGAACTGCGCCCGCACCGCGTGGCGGTGGGTCTGTACAGCAGGACACCCGGCGGCGACCTGGAGCGGTACGCCCGCGCGGAGACCGACGTCGACGGCCCGCGCACGGTGGTGGCAGAACTGGCCGGCGAGGCGGCCCCCGAGCTCATCCTGGTCAACGACGACGACCTGACGTACTGCAAGATCCGCTTCGACGAGACCTCCCTCGCCACGCTGCGGGAGCACCTCGGCGACCTGACCGACCCGCTCGCCCGCGCCCTGTGCTGGTCGGCGCTGTGGAACCTCACGCGGGACGGGCTCATGCCCGCGCGGGACTTCATCGCCCTCGTGCTGGGCTTCGCGGGGCGCGAGAGCGACATCGGCGTGCTCCAGATGCTGCACGCGTGGGCCAACACCGCCCTCACGCAGTACGCCGCGCCCGACTGGCGCGAGGAGGGCGGCCGGGCGCTCGCCGAGGGGGCGCTGCGGGAGCTGCGCCTGGCGGCGCCGGGCAGCCAGCACCAGCTGACGTGGGCGCGGTTCTTCGCGGCGGTGGCGACCTCGGCGGCCGACCTCCAGCTCCTGGAGGGCCTGCTGGCCGGCACTGCCAGGATCGACGGCCTGGAGGTCGACCAGGAGCTGCGCTGGGCGCTGCTCGGTCCGCTGGCCGCGCACGGCGCCGCCGGTGAGCAGATCCTCGCGGCCGAGCTGGCCCGCGACGACACGGCCTCCGGCAAGCGGCACCAGGTGCGGTGCCTGGCCGCGCGCCCCTCGGCGGCGGTCAAGGCGCAGGCGTGGGCCTCCGTGGTGGAGTCGGACGCGCTGTCCAACGCGCTGGTCGAGGCGACGATCGCCGGGTTCGCGCAGCCCTCGCAGCGGGAGCTGACCGCGCCGTACGTCACCAAGTACTTCGAGGCGATCGAGCGGGTGTGGGCGGAGCGGTCCATCCAGATCGGCATGGACGTGGTGCGGGGGCTGTTCCCGCACCTCCAGGGCGACGAGGCGCTCACCGCCGCCGACGCGTGGCTGGCCGCGCACGAGGACGCCGCCCCCGCCCTGCGCCGCCTGGTCCTGGAGGCCCGCGACGACCTGGCCCGTTCCCTGCGGGCCCAGGCGTGCGACGCGGGAGCGGGGGCCTAGGCCGGGACGGAGACTCATCGGCAGTCGAACGTCCGTGCTTTAGGGCGAGCTTGTCCGTGTTTGTCGACGAGTGTGTAACAGCGGTTAGGGGGCGGAGCGGGGGCGGGAACGACCGGGGCATGAGCCACGACTTCCCGGTCCCCCCCGCTCCCCTCTCCCCCCGGCACCTCGCCGACATCCGGCCCCGCGTCCTGAGCACCGCCCAGCTCCGCGAGCACGGCGTCTCCGCCGCGGACGCGGGCGCGCACTGCCGGCCCGGCGGTCCCTGGCGGCAGCTCCTGCCGGGCGTCTGCCTGCTGCACCCCGGTCCGCCGACCAGCGAGGAGCGGCTGCACGGCGCCCTGCTCTACGCGGGGCGCCGGCCGTCCCGCGAGGCCCGCGCCGTGCCCGCCCAGCCCGCGCCGGGCCAGCTGCACGCCCCGCACACCGACGCGATGATCACGGGCCTCGCGGCGCTCACCCTGCACCGTTTCTCGTCGGCTCCCCCGCTGCCGTCCCTGGACCGCATCGACGTCCTGGTGCCCCACACCCGCCGCCTGCGTTCCACCGGGTTCGCGCGGCTCGTGCGCGGTGTCGGGCTGCCGGCTCCGCAGCAGGTCACGGGGGTTCCGGTGGCCCCGGTGCCGCGCGCCCTGGCCGACGCGGTGGCGCAGCTCACCGATGCGGAGATGGTGCGCCGGCTGCTCGGTGAGGCGGTGCGCGGCGGGCACTGCGAACCCGCGGCGGTCGTCAGGGAGTTGAGCAACGCCCGACTGCTGAACCTGCCGCACGTCGTGGACGCCGTGGACTCGCTGCTCGCCGAGGGGCGGGCCATCGCGGAGGAGCGGCTGTACCGGCTGGTGGCCGAGCACGGCCTGCCCGACCCGGTGTGGAACGTCGACCTGCGGCTGCCCGGCGGCCCGCACCTCGGCGGTGTCGACGCCTACTGGCCCGACCACGCCGTCGCCCTGCGGCTCGACACCCGGGCGCCCCGCCAGGGCCTGGGCCAGGACGACGACGCGCTGTGGTCCGAGTACGCCCGCAAGCGCGAGCACCTGGAGGGGCTCGGCGTCACCGTCGTCCACATCACCCCGAAGAAGCTCCGGGACTCGGCGGAGCAGCAGGCGACCGTGGTGCGGACCGCCCTGATGGCGGCGACGGAGCGCGACCCGGCGGCGTATGTCGTGGTGCTGCCCAGGTAGCGCGCGGCCTGGGCTGTCCCTTCACCCCCGCATCCTGTGCTGTGTCCCGCGGGCACGGTGGTCTTCATCGCCGCGAGCCGCCGGGTCGGCCGTCACGAGCCGTTCTCAGCCTTTGCGCAGCACCAGTTCCGTGTTCCGGTCCCCCGCCTCACCGCCCAGCGCGGGCCTCGCGCCCGGGGCGTTGAAGGACAGCTCGCGGTAGAGCGCGGCCAGGCCCGTCTGGGAGAGGTCGGTGAAATCCGTGCGGTGCGGGGCGGCGGATTCGATGAGCGTGGTGAAGAGGGAGACGGTGCCGTCGTGGTTGTCGGCGATCTCGACGACCCGCGCGAGCTGCGGGAAATCGATGTGGGAGGCGGTGGAGACCTCCCAGAAGGAGCCGTGCGGGGTGCGGTGCGGGGTGATCGCGTTCTTGTGGCTGTGGCCGTTGACCCAGGCGAGCACGGAGCGGTGGCGGCCGAGCAGGGCAAGCATCTCCTCGCCGCCGTGCCGGGCCTCGCCGGGGCGCGCCGGGTCGTGGCGGAGATTGCGCATGGTGCGGCTGGTGTGGTGACTGAAGACGACGACGTACGAGGGTCCGCCGTCGCGCCGTTCGTTGGCCGTCAGCTCACGGTCCAGCCAGCGCAGCTGGGCGGTGCCGAGCGAACCCTCGTAGTGGCCGCCGGGGTCGGTGCTGTCCAGGCTGATGCCGAGCACGTCGTCGCTGATCCGGAACGAGTAGTACTGGGTGGCGGACGCCAGGTTCTCCTCGGTGTAGCCGTGGCCGACGGGCCCGCGGCCCTTGTGGGCGGGGTCCAGGTGCGCCTTGACGTACTCGGCGGGGGTGAAGGGCGCCCGCGACGCGTCCGGCGTGACGGACCGCATGCGCCGTGCCTCGCTCTTCAGCAGCTCCTTGAAGTGGGCGCCCTTGGGGTCGCGGCCCTTCTTCACGGCCTTCCACAGGGCGGCGCCGCGCGTCTCGTCGAGGGACATCAGCTTCTTCCCGCCGACGGCGAACTCGGTGAGGTACGAGTCCCTCGGCGCCCAGCAGCCGCCGGGCAGCGCGTCGTGGTTGCCGACCGTGGAGTACCAGGGCAGGCCGAGGCCGGGGCTGTTGACCTCGCGGACGGCGGCGTCGAGGAAGCCGTGCAGGCGCGGGAAGCCGCGCGCCTTGTCGGCGTCGCGCAGGGCGTCGTCCGGGTGCCAGTACAGCTTGAGGCCGCTGTCCTGCACGCCTTCGTAGCGGCGCGGGTCGCCGGTGTTGGGGGTGATGCGGCCGCCGCTCATCACCTTCAGGTACCAGTCGAGTTCCGCGCGCGAGTTGTTGTCGGTGTTGTCGCCGGTCGTGACGACGCAGTGCAGCGGGGCACCGGTGGCGGGCGCGCCGCGCAGGGCGTTGACGCGCTCGACGAGGGCGACCGCGCCGGCCACCGACAGCGACTCGTGGGGCCGCCAGGCGCTGGCCGTCTGCGCGCGCAAGTACTCGTACCGCAGCGGGTGTTGCACGTCGACGAGGTGCAGGTCGGTGAATTGCACGAAGGCGGCGAGCGCGGTCCTGCGCCCTTCCCGGCCCGGCTTCGCCGCCGCGAGGTCGCCGCGTACGACGCGCGGCCAGGCGGGGCCGTCGCCGAGCCGCCGGTAGCCGGAGGTGCCGCGCGGGGCGGCGACGGTGAGCAGGGTGGTGCCGTTCTTGTACGGCATGAGGGGCGCGGCGGGCGCCGGGCGGGAGCGGGGCACGGTGGCGTGGCCCGAGGGCGCGGCGTTGCCCGAGCTCGCGCCCGGGCCCAGCGCGTAGCCGATCCCGGCGGAGAGGGTGATCGCTCCGGTGGCGGCGAGGACGGAGCGGCGGTCGAGGCGGACCGTGGCGGGTGCGGTGGCGACAGAGCGTATGCGCGGCATGCGCGGTCTCCCCGGGTGCGAACGCGTCGACAGTGGTCGCGGGGGGCCGGGGCCGGAGTGCGGCCCGTGGACTTCCCGCTCTCACTGGATCGTTGGCATCGGGGGTGGCCTGCGTGTGAACGAGACCGCAACGACCGGCGCCGATCACCGTACGTGGATCACCGGGCGCCCTGTGCGGTCACGCACCTCTTCCCGGGCGGAGAGGAAGCGGTCACTCCGTGTTCACCTTCCGGGGAAGGGGAGGCGCTGCGGAGGGTCAACGGCCGGGACCGCGGTCGGGGCCGGGGCCGCCGGCGCCGTCGGGGAGGTGGCCGTCGCTGGGGCGGGCGCGCCACAGTTCCAGGCCGATGTCGACGAGTCCGACGCGGTCGAGGTCCGCGACGGACTCCAGGGGGTGCCAGGCCGCGAGGTCCGTGGAGCCGTCGGTCTCGTGGCGCAGTTCGCCGCCGGTGACCCGGCCCTCGTACAGGATGCGCAGCCCGTGGAAGTCGGCGACGGCGCCGAGCCTGCGGGGGTAGCGGCGGCGCAGGGAGTCGACGCCGAGGAGCGCCACCGGTTCGACGACGTAGCCGGTCTCCTCGTCGGCCTCGCGGATCACGGTGTCGTAGGGGTCCTCGCCGTGGTCCATGCCGCCGCCGGGCAGCGTCCAGCGTTTGCTGCCGTCGCCCGCCACCCAGCGGGCGAGCAGGACCTGTCCGTCGCGTACGCATACGGCGTAGGCCGCCACCCTGAGTTCCTTGTGCACAGACCGACGCTAGTCGCCCACGGCCGGATTGGCAGGAGAGTGCTCAGGGTGGGACCACCGCCGGGGGCTCGCCGAGCGGATCGAGCGCGGGTGCTTCGTGGCCGGGCGCGCCGTTCCCCGCGTCCCTTCCGGTGCGCCTCGGCACGTGCGGTGGCGGCGGCCGAGAGCAGTAGGTCCAAGTCCCCCTATACACCGCCTTTTCCGCCATGGCGTATGGCGGAATTGCGTCACGCCCTGATCACGGCTCGGACAACTCTCCCCAAAGAGCTGTCACTTACGTAAAGCTGAGCGGTCATCCGGTCCCGGATTCCGGACCTTCGCGGACTCCGGGCCGTATGGACCCTCCTCCCGACCCTCACGTACAGGGATGCCGATGCCCAGATCCAGTTCCAGCGCGAGACCTCCGGTCTCCGGACGCGCACCCCGCCTCGCGATAGCCATCGGCCTCACGGCCGCGCTCTGCGCGACCGGGGCCGCCCCCATGGCCTTCGCGGCGGACGAGACGCCCGTGCCCGAGCCCAAGTCGGCCGCGGGCAAGCTCGGCCCGGCCGACGCCGACCTGCTCGCCGAGGCCAAGGCGGACGGCGACAAGACCGTCACGATGATGGTCGCCACCGCGCCCGGCGCCACCGAGCGGGTGGCCGACCAGCTCGACGCCGTCAAGGGCGGCTCGGTCGGCCGCACGTACGACAAGCTCGGCTACGTCCGCGCCACCGTGCCGACCGGCAGGGCCGACGCCGCGATCAAGTCCGCAGCGAAGCTGTCGTCCGTGCACGCGATCGACCTGCGCCACGAGATCGAGCTGGACGACCCGACGCCCGCCGCCGACCGCGCCAAGGGCGCGAAGACCGCGGCGGAGGGCACGTATCCGGGTCCGGGCAAGAACACCCCGGCGAAGAACCCGTACAACCCGTCCGCCGAGACGGGCGCCGTCGACTTCGTGCGGAAGCACCCGAAGGCCGACGGCCGCGGCGTCACCATCGGCGTCCTGGACTCCGGTGTCGACCTCGGCCACCCGGCGCTGCGGAAGACCACCACCGGCGAGCGCAAGATCACCGACTGGGTGACGGCGACCGACCCGATCGTGGACGCCGACGGCACCTGGCGCCGCATGACCGACGCGGTCAGCGGGCCCACCTTCACCTGGGACGGCAAGACCTGGAAGGCCCCCGCGGGCTCCTTCCAGGTCAACCGCTTCCGCGAGTCGGCCACCACGGGCGGCGACGCCAAGGGCGACATCAACCGCGACGGCGACACCACCGACAGCTGGGGCCTCCTGTACGACGCGGCGGCCGGGACCGTCCGCGTCGACCTGAACGACAACAACGACTTCACCGACGACGAGACGATGAAGCCGTACAAGGACGGCCACCAGGTCGCCTACTTCGGCAAGGACGACCCGGCGAC
This sequence comes from Streptomyces sp. G44, assembly GCF_016905445.1. Classification (GTDB taxonomy): domain Bacteria; phylum Actinomycetota; class Actinomycetes; order Streptomycetales; family Streptomycetaceae; genus Streptomyces. The sequence goes on along the minus strand of NZ_JAFEXF010000010.1, from coordinate 20,285 downwards.
CGACGTCGTCGAGCGCGTGCCGTTCGTCGTCGAGATCCGCAAGGACGTGCCCACCGACCCCTACGGCGGCGACTGGGTCGGCAAGAAGGCCGACTTCGTCAACATCGGCGTCATCGAGTCCGAGCACGGCACACACGTAGCGGGCATCACCGCGGCCAACGGCCTGTTCGGCGGCAAGATGAATGGCGCCGCCCCCGGCGCCAAGCTGGTCTCCTCGCGCGCCTGCACCTGGACCGGCGGCTGCACCAACGTCGCGCTCACCGAGGGCATGATCGACCTCGTCACCAAGCGCGGCGTCGACATCGTCAACATGTCGATCGGCGGCCTGCCCGCCCTCAACGACGGCAACAACGCGCGCGCCGAGCTGTACACGCGCCTCATCGACACCTACGGCGTGCAGCTGGTGATCTCCGCGGGCAACTCCGGCCCCGGCGCGAACACCATCGGCGACCCCAGCCTCGCCGACAAGGTCATCTCCGTCGGCGCCTCGATCTCCAAGGAGACCTGGGCCGCCAACTACGGCTCCGTCGTGGAGAAGAAGTACGCGATGATGAACTTCTCCTCGCGCGGCCCGCGCGAGGACGGCGGCTTCACGCCGGTCATCTCGGCGCCCGGCTCGTCCATCAACACCACGCAGACCTGGCTGCCGGGATCCCCGGTCGCCGAGGCCGGCTACCGGCTCCCCGCCGGCTACTCGATGCTCCAGGGCACCTCGATGGCCTCCCCGCAGGCCGCGGGCGCCTCGGCGCTGCTGCTCTCCGCCGCCAAGCGCGAGAAGGTCGCCCTGACCCCGGCCGGCCTGCGCACGGCGCTCACCTCGACCGCGGACCGCATCCGCGGCGAGCAGGCGTACGCCCAGGGCACCGGCCTGATCGACGTGGTCGACGCCTGGGAGGCCATCGAGGACGGCGCGAAGGCCCACACGTACACCGTGCAGGCCCCGGTCGACACCGCCCTGGATCAGGAGCTGAAGAAGCCGGGCACCGGCATCTACGACCGTGAGGGCGGCCTGCGGACCGGCCAGAAGCGGACGTACGACGTGACGATCACCCGCACCTCGGGCCCGGACCGCGGCGTCCGCCACGAGCTGGACCTCGTCAACAACCACGACAAGACGTTCCGCCTGCTCGGCGACGACGACATCACGCTGCCGCTGAACAAGCCGGTCACCGTCAAGGTCCAGGCGAAGGCCGCCTCCGCCGGTCTGCACAGCGCGATCCTCACCGTCGACGACGAGCGCACCGAGGGCGTCGACCGGCAGATCATGTCGACCGTCGTCGTCGCGGAGACGCTCGCCGAGCCGTCGTTCACGTTCGAGGCGGACGGCTCGGTGCAGCGCAACAGCACCACGTCGTACTTCGTCACCGTCCCGCAGGGCGCCAAGTCCCTGGAGGTCGCCCTCGGCGGACTGAAGGGCAAGAGCCAGACGCGGTTCATCGCCGTGCACCCCTACGGCGTCCCGGTCGACTCCACGTCGTCGATCGGCTGCTACCCGAACTACGAGAACCCGGCCAACACCTGCCGCCCGGACCTGCGCGCGTACGCGGAGCCGCAGCCCGGCGTCTGGGAGATCGAGGTCGAGTCGCGCCGCACCTCGCCGCTGCTCGACAACCCCTACGAGCTGAAGGTCTCCGCGCTCGGCGTCGACTTCGACCCGGCCGTGCAGACGGTCCCCGAGGCGAAGGTCGGCACCCCGGCGCCCGTCGCCTGGAAGGCCACGAACAAGTTCGCCGCGGTCGAGGGCACGCTGAAGGGCGGCTCACTCGGCTCCGCCAAGTCGGCGCGGCCCACCATCGGCCAGGGCGCCACGCAGACCACCACGGTGGACGTGCCCGCGGGCGCCGAGCGGCTCGACGTCGTCATCGGCTCGCCGGCCGATGTCGCCGCCGACCTGGACCTGGCCGTCAAGAAGGACGGCAAGGTCGTCGGTTCGTCGGCGGAGGGCGACTCGGAGGAGTCCGTGAGCCTGACGAAGCCGGCCGCCGGTACGTACACGATCGAGGTCGTGGGCTACTCGGTGCCGACCGGCTCGACCGCCTACGACTACCGGGACGTGTTCTTCTCGGACACGCTCGGCAAGGTCGCGGTCGACGAGGCGAAGCGCGTGAAGCTCGGCAGCGGCGACTCGGCGCGGGTCGAGGCCGCCGTCGAGGCGAAGGCCCCGGCCGCCGAGGGCCGTGAGCTGTTCGGCGAGGTGTCCCTGCTCAACGCGGGCGGCACGGTCGCGGGCAACGGCAGCGTGCAGATCGAGAAGGTCACGCCGTAGCGGTGACCGACTGATCCGGGACGCCGGGTGGGCTCGTCCGAGCCCGCCCGGCGTCTCTCATTTCCGGCACCGGATGTCCGCCGAGCCCGGCAGGGCCTTGAGGATCATGCGGCGCAGCTCGTCGCCGTCCCCGCCCGTGGCCCAGTTGTCCGGTTCCGCCGCGCCCTGCGGGACGGTGATCAGGGCGCGGTCGCCCTTCTCCAGGCGCGGGTCCACGTCCTGGCTCATCGGGAACGTGACCGTCCGGTCGCCGCCGGACGCGGGCTTGATGAACCGCGTCACCTTCAGCGTGATCCGGTCCCGCGCGGTGCCCGGCACCGCGTCGACCGCCGTGACCGTGCCCTCGACGATGAGCCGCGAGCACGCGACGAAGCCCTCGGCGGTCAGGGCCGTCTCCTGGCGCCCGGAGCCGTCGCCCCGCTCGTCGGGCGCCGCCGCCTTCGCCCCGCTCCCGTCCGCGCCGCCGCCGGCTCCGGCTCCTCCGGCCGCGTCCAACGCCAGCCGGCCCATGCCGCCGATCACGGTGACGGCGGCCACCGCCGCGGCGGCCGCGCCGAGGGCGACGGTGAACCGCTGCCGGGCCGTACGCGACGCCCTCAGCGGGACGACCCGTTCCGAAGACGGCGCCTCGGGGGCCGCCGCCAGCGCCCCGCCGATCTCCGCGAGCCGCGTCCGCAGGAGTGCGACGTCCGCCACGGCCGCCGCGTGCTCGGCGGCGAGGGCGGGGTCACGCAGCACCTCCTCGGGCACGGGGTCCTCCGTGATCGCCGTCATCAGCGCGTCGAAGCCGTCCTGGTCCGGCACCGTCACACCACCTCCCCCTCGTGCAGCCGCGCCCGCAGCAGCCGTACCGCCGTGTGCAGCCTGCTCTTGACCGTGCCCTCCGGAATGCCCAGCTCCGCCGCGATCGCCCGGACCGGCAGATCGGCGTAGAAGCGCAGCACGACGACCTGCCGCTGGACGTCCGGCAGCTCCCCGAGGCCCTGCGCGACGGCCATCGACAGGGCCCGCGACTCCGCGCCGTCCTCGTCCGTGCTCTCCCGCCACAGCACCGCCAGCCGCGCCCCCAGCCGCTCCTGCCTGCGCCGGGCCCGGTGCCAGTCCATGGCGAGGTTGGAGGCGACGACGGCCGCCCACGCGGAGACGTCATGCGGCGCCTCGCGCCCGTCCGCCGCCCGCTCCAGGAGCTTCAGCCTGACCTGCTGCACCCCGTCCGGCAGGTCGGCGTGCGGCACCCCGCCGAGCGCGAGCACCGCCCGTACCCGGTCCTCCTGGGCCGGATCGAGCGGATCGAGCGGATCGCTCTCCTGCCGCCGTGGCGCCCGGCGCGTCCCGATGCGCAGCAATGTGCCTCCCCCAAGCCCGCCTTTCCCCTACGACGCCGGGGCACCCCGAAACGTTCACCGCGGATGTGGCGTCCCGCACCTCGGACAATGGATTGGACAAGGCGGGCCCGGACAGACGCATGATGGAGTCACCCCCCACAGACCGGCCGAGGTCACGAGGCCGCACGCACATACGGAGGAAGTCCCTGTGAAGGTCGGAATCGTCGGAGCCACCGGTCAGGTCGGCAAGGTCATGCGCAAGATCCTGGTCGAGCGGGAGTTCCCGGTCGACGAGCTGCGCCTGTTCGCCTCGGCCCGCAGCGCCGGCACGGTCGTGGACGGCGTGACGGTCGAGGACGCCTCCACCGCCGACTTCAGCGGCCTGGACATCGTGCTGTTCTCCGCCGGGGGTGCGACGTCCAGGGCCCTCGCCGAGAAGGTCGCCGCACAGGGCGCCGTCGTGATCGACAACTCCTCGGCCTGGCGCATGGACCCCGAGGTCCCCCTCGTCGTCTCCGAGGTGAACCCGCACGCGGTCGCCGACCGCCCCAAGGGCATCATCGCCAACCCGAACTGCACGACGATGGCCGCGATGCCGGTCCTCAAGCCGCTGCACCTGGAGGCCGGTCTCGAAGCGCTGGTCGTCGCCACCTACCAGGCGGTGTCCGGTTCCGGCCTCGCCGGTGTGGACGAGCTGTTCGAGCAGGTCAAGAAGGTCGGCGAGGACGCCCCGAAGCTCACGCACGACGGCTCGGCGGTCGACTTCCCCGAGCCGGACAAGTACGCCGCGCCCATCGCGTACAACGTCCTGCCGATGGCGGGCTCCATCGTCGACGACGGTCTGAACGAGACCGACGAGGAGCAGAAGCTGCGCAACGAATCGCGGAAGATCCTGGAGATCCCCGAGCTGAAGGTCTCCGGCACCTGTGTGCGCGTGCCCGTCTTCACCGGCCACTCCCTCCAGGTCAACGCCCGCTTCGCGCGCCCGCTCAGCCCCGAGCGCGCCACCGAGCTGCTCTCCAAGGCCGAGGGCGTCGTCGTCACGGACGTGCCCACGCCGCTGGTCGCCGCGGGCAAGGACGACTCGTTCGTGGGCCGCATCCGCAAGGACGAGACGGTCGACAACGGCCTGGCGTTCTTCATCTCCGACGACAACCTCCGCAAGGGCGCGGCGCTGAACGCCGTGCAGATCGCGGAGCTGGTGGCGGCCGAGCTCAAGGGCTGACCGCGGCCGCGCACGCCCCGCCGGGGGCGGTCACCCTTCGTGGGTGGCCGCCCCTTTCGCGTACGCCATGACCACCGGCTTCGCGCACGCCACGGTGATCAGCGCCAGCCCGGCCAGGCCGCCGCCCAGCCACAGGACGTCGTCGGCGCCGCGGCCGTCCGCGACGCGGCCGCCCGCGAAGGCGCCGAGCGCGATGGCCACGTTGAAGACCGCGGCGAAGAGCGCCGACGCGGCCTCGCGGGCGTGCGGCGCGGCGGCCATCACCCAGTTCTGGGCGGAGACCGAGACCCCGCCGTACGCCAGCCCCCACGCCATCAGCAGCCCCGCCGAGGCCAGGAGCGAACCGCCCGCGGGCACCAGCAGCAGCACGACCGCGCCGAGCCCCGCGCAGATGGCGAGCAGCGCCCGGCGCGGGTCGCGGGCCGCGACGGCGCCGCCCGCGAAGTTGCCGACGATGCCGGCCGTCCCGTACGCGAGCAGCAGCCCGCTGATCGGTCCGGCGCCGATGCCGGGGACCCGCTCCAGGACGGGCCGTACGTAGGTGTACGCGGCGAAGTGGCCGGTGACCAGGAGCGTGACGGCGAGCAGCCCGGCCCGCAGCCGCCCGACGCGCAGCAGCCGCGCGAAGGCGCCGATCCGCACGGCCTCACCGGCCGGCAGCGCGGGCAGGACCGTGGCGAGCAGCACCGCGACCGCCAGGGAGAGCGCGGCGAGGGCCGCGAACGCCCAGCGCCAGCCGGCCAGTTCGCCGAGGAGGGTGCCCGCGGGGACGCCGAGGACCGACGCCACCGCGATCCCGCTGAAGATGACGGCGGTGGCGCGCCCGGCCGCCTCCTCCCGGACCAGCCGCACCCCGAGACCGGCGGCGATGGCCCACACGCCGCCGATGCACACGCCCACCAGGACGCGCGCCACGAGCAGGACGCCGAAGGCGGGGGCGAGCGCGGAGGCGAGGTTGGCGGCGGCGAGCAGCGCCATCAGCGCGCACAGGACCGTACGCCGGTCGGCGCGGCGCACGGCGACGGGCAGCAGCAGGGCGGCGAGCGCCGCGACGAGGCCCGGCAGGGTGACGGCGAGGCCCGCGGTGCCGTCCGTCACGCGCAGGCCGGAGCCGATGGAGGTGAGGAGGCCGACGGGGAGCATCTCCGTGGTGACGACGGAGAAGGTGGCGGTGGCGACGGCGAGGACGGCCGGGCCGAGGGGGGCCCGGCCCGGAGGAGCCGGGGGTGTGGGGGTTTGTGTGCTCTGCGACATGACATCCACCCTGGGCCGGGGCGGGGCGGGGAACAACGCGGAAGATCTCATCCTTGTATGAGCCGGGCTCATTGATGCGGCGGGGGGAGTGGTGTGCGAGTGACCGGGCTGGACATCCGTGAGCTGGAGTGTTTCCTCGTGCTCGCCGAGGAGCTGCACTTCGGGCGGACCGGCGAGCGGCTGTACGTCTCGCAGAGCCGCGTCAGCCAGTTGCTCGCCGCCCTGGAGCGCAGGATCGGCGCCCGGCTCGTCGAGCGGACGAGCCGCCGGGTGCGGCTGACCCCGCTCGGCGAGCGCCTCCTCGCCGAACTGCGCCCCGCCTACGACGAGCTGGCGTCGACGGTGGAACGGGCGCGGGCGGCGGCGCGGGGCGTCGAGGGGACGCTGCGGATCGGCTTCCAGGGGACGGCGGACGCCCGTCTGACGCGGGCGATCGCGGACTTCCAGGAGCGGCATCCCGCGTGCGTGACGGAGATCGTGGAGATCCCCTTCGCCGACCCGTTCGGGGCGGTGCGCCACGGGGCGGTGGACGCGGCGGTCGTGCTGCTGCCGGTGGCCGAGCCGGACCTCGTCCTCGGGCCGGTCCTCTCCGCCGAGCGGCAGACCGTCGCCGTCTCGGTGCGGCACGCCTTCGCGCGGCGGGATTCGCTGACGGCGGCGGAGCTGAAGGAGACCCCGCTGATCGCGGCGGCGGCGCCCGCGCCCGCGTACTGGCGCGCCGCGCACGCCCCTTCGGACGTGCCCGCGCCCGCGGTCCGCACGCTCCAGGAGGGGCTGACGCTGGTGGCGGCGGGCCGGGGCGCGATGCTGCTGTGCCGGCCGACGGCGGAGTACCACGGCCGCGGGGACATCACGTTCGTGCCGGTGGACGGGGTGCCGGAGTCGGTGCTCGGCATGGTGTGGCACCGGGACGGCCGGACGGAGCGGGTGCGGGAGTTCGCCCGGGTGCTGGCCGGTGAGGGCCGGGGGTGAGCGGGCGTCAGGCGGGCCTGCGCACCTCGAAGTGGAAGCAGCCGTACTCGACGGCGCGCACGTGCACGAGGGCGACCCGCGGGTCGGCGAAGGCCTCGTCGAACGTGGCGTCGAAGCCCCGCGCCTCGTCCCGGGGGATCTCCAGCAGGCGTCCGCCGACGATGTGCCCCTCGGCGTCGTAACGGCGGACCGTCCGCAGCGCCCCGGCCCTGGAGAAGGGGTATCCCGCGCGCTCCGGCGCCGGTCCCTCGCACGGGTCGGCGTGGATGAAGACGGGGCCCTGCTCGTCGTAGGCGCCGGGCGTCGCGCCGGTCCCGGCCGCCCAGCGGCGCAGCGGCGCGTACGAGACGAGGGCGACGCGCTCACCGGGGGCGACCGGCCGCAGGCAGCAGCGCAGCGGGGAGCCGCCCTCATGGTCCACGTACGGCACGCGGGGCCGCCCGGCGTCGTCGACGTGGCGGAGCCGGGCGAGGGCGTCGGGGGTGATGGGGCGGGGGGTGTAGGCGGTGGCAGGGCGCGTGACGGTGTTCATGGGTCGAGCTTCGCGCGCGAGGGGAAGCCGTGGCTGGCGGTTTCCGGACGTGGCGCCGCGTGGCGGCGCCCCTACCCGACGCCCCACGACCCCCGGCTGTTCAGCTCCGCCGCGTCCACGCCGGTGGTCCTGCGGTACGCCTCGCCCAGGCCGGCCAGTTCCTCCGGCGTCAGGACGTCCTCCACGCGCTCGAAGCCGTCCGGGGCCCGCTCCGCGACCGTCTGGAGGACACGGTCGGCCGCCATGTCGCGGTGGGCCAGGACGAGGGCGTTGACCGCCTCCGTGCGCACCTCCTCGTAGGCCCGCAGCCCCGCCTCGCGGTCCGGCGAGGTGTACGCGAGGCAGCGGGCGAGGACGCGGGCGTCCAGGACGGCCTGGGAGCCGCCGTTGGACCCCACCGGGTACATGGGGTGCGCGGCGTCGCCGAGCAGCGTGACGGGGCCCCGGCCCCAGCGCGGCAGCGGGTCCCGGTCGACCATGGGGTACTCCAGGATCTGCCGGGTTGAGGCGAGCAGCGCGGGAACGTCCAGGTCGCCGATGCGCCATCCCGCGTAGTACGGCAGGACGTCGGAGAGCCGCCCGGAGCGGTTCCAGTCGGCGGGGCCCGCCATGGCGTGCCGGTGCGTGCGCGGGAACCGCACCTCCGCCACCCAGTTGAGCAGCGCCCTGCCGCGCTCCTCGGCCGCCCGCGAGATGGGGTAGACGACGAACTTGGCGGCGGCGTTGCTGCCCGCCACGGCGACCGTGCGCCCGCCGAGCACCGGGTGCCACTCCGTGACGCCGCGCCACATCCGGACGCCGTTCCACAGCGGCGGCCCCTCGCCGGGGTGCAGCATGGCCCGCACCGCCGAGTGCAGGCCGTCCGCGCCGACCAGGGCGCGCGCCCGCACCGCGTGCTCCCGGCCGCGCGCCATGTCCCGCAGGATCACCCGCAGGGCGGACCCCTCGCGCTCGGCGAGGCGGACGAAGGCGGTGCCGGTGCGCACCGCCCGGGGGCCGAGCCGCTCGCGCACCGCGGCGAGCAGCAGGAGGTGGAGGGCGCCGCGGTGCAGGGAGTACTGCGGCCAGTGGTAGCCGAGCGCGAGGCCGCGGGGCTCGCCCCAGACGCGGTTGCCGTGCCGGTCGAAGTGGACCATGGCGTCCGGCGCCACCGCGGTCGCGGCCAGCTCGCCGCCGAGCCCCAGCTCGGTCAACTCCCGTACCGCGTGCGGCAGGAGGTTGATCCCCACGCCGATCGGGCGCAGCTCGTCGTCGGCCTCCACCACGCGTACGTCGATGCCCGCCGCGTGCAGGCTGAGCGCGGCGGTGAGCCCGCCGATGCCGGCGCCCGCCACGAGTACGTCGATCATGACCGCCGCGCGGCCGGGCCGGTGCCGCGCGGTCTTGCGATCCCCAGCATCTCCCGCATCCCCCTGTGGTCCCCGTGGTCGTGGCGCCGGTGGCCGTGCCGGTGGCCCCGGTGATTCCGGGCGGTCCCGGTGGTCCCGGGCGGTCCGCAGCGGTCCCGTCGCCCCTGTGGCGCGCGCCCGGCGGGTGGTCGTCAGGCCGTGGTCGGCGGCCTGCCCGGGCCGGGGCGGTCGCGCGGAGCGTAGCGGCACGGCAGCGGGAGAACAATGGCCCGGGCGCACGGGTGAACCCGCATGGAAGGATGGCCGGAAACACCACAAGTCGCACCCCCGAATGACAGCACCACTCGTCCGACAGACACTCGTCGTACCCGAGGAGATGACCGCGTGCCCGGCACCAATCTGACCCGCGAAGAGGCGCAGCAGAGAGCGAAGCTGCTGACCGTTGACTCGTACGAGATCGACCTCGATCTCTCCGGAGCGCAGGAGGGAGGCACCTTCCGGTCCGTGACCACGGTGCGCTTCGACTCCGCCGAGGCGGGCGCGGAGACCTTCATCGACCTGGTGGCCCCCGCGGTCCACGAGGTGGTCCTGAACGGTCACTCGCTGGAGGTGGCCGCGGTCTTCCGCGACTCGCGCATCAACCTGCGGCACCTGGCGGCGGGCCGCAACGAACTGCGGGTCGTCGCCGACTGCGACTACACCAACACCGGTGAGGGCCTGCACCGCTTCGTCGACCCGGTCGACCAACAGGCGTACCTGTACACGCAGTTCGAGGTGCCGGACGCGCGCCGGGTCTTCGCGAGCTTCGAGCAGCCCGACCTGAAGGCGACGTTCCGGTTCACCGTGAAGGCGCCGGGCGGCTGGACGGTGATCTCCAACTCGCCGACGCCCGAGCCCCAGGGCCCCGACGGCGACGTCTGGGTCTTCGAGCCGACGCCGCGCATCTCGACGTACATCACCGCCCTGATCGCCGGCCCGTACCACGCGGTGCACTCCTCGTACGAGGGCCCGGACGGGCAGTCGGTGCCGCTCGGCATCTACTGCCGGCCCTCGCTCGCCGAGTACCTCGACGCGGACGCGATCTTCGAGGTCACGCGGCAGGGCTTCGACTGGTTCCAGGAGAAGTTCGACTACGCGTACCCGTTCGCCAAGTACGACCAGCTCTTCGTGCCGGAGTTCAACGCGGGCGCGATGGAGAACGCGGGCGCGGTGACCATCCGCGACCAGTACGTGTTCCGTTCGAAGGTGACGGACGCGGCGTACGAGACGCGCGCGGAGACCATCCTCCACGAGCTGGCCCACATGTGGTTCGGCGACCTCGTGACGATGGAGTGGTGGAACGACCTCTGGCTGAACGAGTCGTTCGCGACGTACACCTCCATCGCCTGCCAGGCGTACGCGGAGGGCTCGCGCTGGCCGCACTCCTGGACGACGTTCGCCAACTCCATGAAGACGTGGGCGTACCGCCAGGACCAGCTGCCGTCCACGCACCCGATCATGGCGGACATCCGTGACCTGGACGACGTGCTGGTCAACTTCGACGGCATCACGTACGCCAAGGGCGCGAGCGTCCTCAAGCAGCTCGTCGCCTATGTCGGCATGGACGAGTTCTTCCGGGGCGTGCAGGCGTACTTCAAGCGGCACGCGTTCGGCAACACGCGCCTGTCCGACCTGCTGGGCGCACTGGAGGAGACCAGCGGGCGCGACCTGAAGACGTGGTCCGCGAAATGGCTGGAGACGGCGGGCATCAACGTCCTGCGCCCGGTCGTGGACGTCGACACGCGCGGCGTCATCACGTCGTTCGCGGTCAAGCAGGAGGCCCCGGCGCTGCCGGCCGGCGCCAAGGGCGAGCCGACGCTCCGTCCCCACCGCATCGCGATCGGCCTCTACGACCTGGACGAGGCGTCCGGCAGGCTGGTCCGCACCGACCGTGTGGAGCTGGACGTGGACGGCGAGCTGACGGCGGTGGACGCGCTGGTGGGCAAGGCCCGTCCCGCGGTGATCCTGCTCAACGACGACGACCTCTCGTACGCGAAGGTCCGCCTGGACGGCGAGTCGCTGGCGTTCGTCACGGAGCACATCGGCGACTTCGAGGCGTCGCTGCCGCGGGCGCTGTGCTGGGCCTCGGCGTGGGACATGACGCGCGACGCGGAGCTCCCGACGCGGGACTACCTCTCCCTGGTGCTCTCCGGCATCGGCAAGGAGTCCGACATCGGCGTCGTGCAGTCGCTGCACCGCCAGGTGAAGCTGGCCCTCGACCTGTACGCGGCGCCCGCCCGCCGCGAGGAGGCGCTGACGCGCTGGACGGAGGCGACGCTGTCCCACCTGCGCGCCGCGGAGCCGGGCAGCGACCACCAGCTGGCGTGGGCCCGCGCCTTCGCGGCGACGGCCCGCACCGACGCGGAACTGTCGCTCCTGGAGCGGCTGCTCGACGGCTCGGAGACGATCGAGGGCCTGGCCGTCGACACGGAGCTGCGCTGGGCGTTCGTGGGCCGGCTCGCGGCGACGGGCCGCCTCGACGAGGCGGGGATCGCGGCGGAGCTGGAGCGGGACAAGACGGCGGCGGGCGAACGCCACGCGGCGTCCGCGCGGGCGGCGCGGCCCACCGCGGAGGCGAAGGCGGCGGCCTGGGCCTCGGTCGTCGAGTCGGACACGCTGCCCAACGCCGTGCAGGAAGCGGTGATCGGCGGCTTCGTCCAGACCGACCAGCGGGAGCTGCTCGCGCCCTACGCGGAGAAGTTCTTCTCGGCGGTCAAGGACGCGTGGGACTCCCGGTCCCACGAGATGGCCCAGCAGATCGCCGTCGGCCTCTACCCGTCGCTCCAGATCTCCCGGGCCACGCTGGACGCCACGGACGCGTGGCTCGCCTCGGCGAACCCGTCGGCGGCCCTGCGGCGGCTGATCACGGAGTCGCGGGCGGGGGTGGAGCGGGCGCTGCGGGCGCGGGCGGCCGACGTGTAGGAGAGCGAGGGGCGGCCCTCCGGTGATCTCGACTGCGGGCCGTCAGGGGTTTTCCGCCGCCGGGTGGCGGGGCGGGGCCTTGGGGGCGGCCGGTCGTTCGATCTCGACCGCGGGCCGTCGGGGGGTCTGCCGCCGCCGGGTGCCGGGGCGGGGCCTTGGGGGTCGGCCGGTCGTTGATCTTGACTGCGGGCCGTCGGGGGTTTTCCGCCGCTCCGCGGCGGGCTTCCCCACCCACCCACCCGTTCACCCCGCATCGGTCCCGAACCGAACCGACCTCCGCGCCCCGCGGCTTCCGGCTGCGGGGCGCGGCTGTTCTCGGCGGCCAGGTGAGGGACAGGCGGACCCGCACCCCTGCACCGCCGGGTGCCGAGCGCCGGACAGGCGGCCCACCCCTACACCGCCGGGTAACGGGCGGGTGGGTGGGAGACACCCGCGCGAAGCGCGGACCAGACCACACACCCGCACCCGCACCCGCACCCGACAACCCGGCCATCCCTACACCGCCGAGTGCCGGGCGGGCGGGTGGGAGACACCCGCGCGAAGCGCGGACCAGACCACACACCACCCGCACCGGACAACGCACCCCCACCCCCCTACCCCCGCCCCACCACAACCCCCCGCAACGCCCCCAACACCCGGGACACCGCCACCCCACCCGCCGCCCCCCTCCGCACCGCCGCGATCACATGCCGCCGAGGCCGGTCCTCGGCGAGGCCCCGCATCACCACCCCGTCCCGCCGCGCCGCCGCCATCCGCGGCACCAACGCCACCCCCATCCCCGCCTCCACCATCGCGAGGATCGCCGTCCACCCGGAAGCCGAGTGCGCCTGCTCCGGCGTGAACCCGGCCCCCTCGCACGCCGCCCGCGTGATCTCCGACCACGGCCCGCTCCCCCCGAAGATCCACGGCTCCCCCGCCAGATCGGCCAGCCGCAGCCCCTCGGCCGCCGCCAGCGGATGGTCACCGGGCAGCGCCACGTCCAGGGGGTCGGCGACCAGCGACTCCCGGGTGAAGCGCGTGTCCGCGTCGGGCGAGGCCGGCGCCTGCACCGAGAGGGACAGCGCGACGTCCACCTCCCCGGCCGCCAGCAGCTCGTACGCCTCCGCCGCCTCGGTCTCCCGTACCCGTACGGAGATGCCCGGCGCCGCCTCCCGCAGCGCCCGCACCGCCGGCACGACGAGCGCGGGCACGGCGGTCGGGAACGCCCCGACCCGCACCTCCCCCGCCTCGCCCTGCGCATACGCGGCCAACTCCGCGTCCGCCCGCTCCAGTTGCGCGAAGACCGCTTCCGCGTGCCGCAGCACGAGATGCGCCGCGTCGGTCAGCCGCACCCGCCGGCCGTGGGCCTCCAGGAGTGGTACGCCGAGCTGCTTGGCGAGGTTGGACAGCTGCTGCGACACCGCCGAGGGCGTCATGCGCAGCACCTGCGCCGTGGCCGTGACGGTGCCCCGTTCGCTCAACGTGCGCAGGATCTGGAGCTTCTTGATGTCCCACTCGCTCATGGGGTCAACGTACCGGCCGTTCATCGGCTCATCGGCTCATCGGCCGGCGCGGCCCGCGCCGAGCACGACCCCGCCGAGGATCAGCCCCATGCACAGCACCTGGAGCCACCCCATCGCCTCACCGAGGAGTGCGAAGGAGAGCAGGGCCACGCAGACCGGCTGGAGGTGGTAGACGGCCCCGGCGCGCGCGGCGCCGATGATCGAGACGGCCTTGTTCCAGGCGAAGAAGGCGACCGCCGAGGAGACCACACCCACGTACAGGAGCGGGGAGACCGTGCCGACGGTCGGCTCGAACCCGCCCTGCACCACGTAACTCACGGCGAACACCGGCAGCAGCATCAGCGCGCCGAGCACGAACGTCGAGAACAGGAACGGCAGTCCGCCCACCTCCGCGGGCTTGCGCTTGAGCAGCGCGCTGTACGAGCCGAAACAGAGCGCGGCGGCGATGACCCACAGGTCGCCTGCCGCGAGGTCCATGGCGAGGGAGCCCTTGCCGACCAGCAGCAGGACGCCCGCGCAGGCGACGAGCAGGCCGGTCACGCGGCGCGCGCCGAGCCGGGCGCCGCCGAGGCGTTCGTGGACGGCCATCAGGACGGGAGACGCGGCCATGATCATGCCCATGTTGCCGGCGGTGGTCGTCAGGCCGGCCTGGTTCACCAGGGTGTTGTAGACGGTGACGCCCAGCAGGGCGGCGAGCAGCAGGAAGCGCAGGTGCGCGCGGAGCAGCTGCCGCTGCCGCCAGGTCTCCCGTGCCGCGAACGGCGCCACGGCCACGATGGCGATGATCCAGCGCCAGAACGCGTGCTGGATCGGCGGGACGCTGTCGTGCAGGGCGCGGGAGGTGACGAAGCTGCCCGACCAGACGACCGTGGCGAGGGCCGCGAGGGCGAGGCCGGTGCCGATGGGGCGGGCTGCCGGGTGCGCGGCCGGTGCGGTACGGGCGGGGGTCCGGTCGAGGAGTGCCACGGGTATCCCTTTTCTCTCTCCCCGGCTCCGCGGGGGATACGTTCCCCGGCTCCGCGGGGGAATCGCTGTCGTGTGCGGGACAACCGTCGCACCCCCTCAACTATCGCGTCCATCGAATCTTTTCGCTGTTAACTTAAAGCTGAGCTGAACGTTCCAGGGCCGCCCGCACCTCTTCCGCGTCCGCCTCCTCCGCGGCCCACGCCACGTATCCGTCGGGCCTGACCAGGAGCGTCGTACGCCGGTCGCTCGACCAGTGCGCGACCGCCGCCCGCCCGGCCGCACGCCGCACACCACGCGGCACGACGAGGACGAACTCGCCCGCCCGCAGCACCTCGTGGAGGCGGCCCTCCGCCAGCGCGAGGTCGGGCACCCGCCGCCCGACGAGCCGGTGGGCGCCCCGCGGCGCGGGGTAGGCGAAGCCGATGCCGGTGATCTGGCCGACCGCCCTGGTGCGCACGGCGGGCACCCGTCGGACGAGTGCGGCCAGCGCGGCCCGCACCCCGCGCGTCCACGGGCGCTTGGCCATCGCGAGCCGCACGAGCGCGCCACTGCTGCGCAGGACCGCCTTGCCGACCGGGTGCCGCTCGGCGTGATACGTGTCCAACAGGCCGTGCGGCGCGCGGCCGTTGACGGCGGCGACCAGTTTCCAGCTCAGGTTGGCGGCGTCCTGGAGACCCGTGTTCATGCCCTGCCCGCCGGCCGGGGAGTGGACGTGCGCGGCGTCCCCGGCGAGGAAGACCCGGCCCACGCGGTACGCGGGCGCCTGCCGCTCGTCGCTGTGGAAGCGCGACATCCAGCGGGCGTCGTGCATCCCGAAGTCCCGGCCGAGCGCCGCCCGGACGATCTCCTTGACCTCGTCGAGGCCGAGCGGCTCGCTGTCGGCGACGTCGCGGGCGCGGTTCCAGCCGATGACGCGGTGGTAGCCGTCGGCGAAGGGCGCGAGGAAGGCGAAGGCGTCACCGACGGCGTTCACGGTGAGCAGCGCCGGCGGCGGTTCGGCGAGTCTGACGTCGGCGAGGACGAGCGAGCGGATGACGGACCTGCCGGGGAAGGGCAGTCCGACCGCCTCGCGGACCGCGCTGCGCAGGCCGTCGGCGCCGACCGCGTAGGCGGCGCGCAGCGTCCCCGGCTCGCCGTCCGGGCCCCGGAGCGCGAGGGTCACCCCGTCGGCGTCCTGTGTGAGGCCGGTGACCTCCGTCCCGTACGCGAACCGCACCCCGGCCTCCGCCGCGCGCCGCTTCAGGACCCGCTCGACCTCGTACTGCGGCAGGACCAGGACGTGCGGGAAGCGGGAGGGCAGCGGCGCGAGGTCGAGCGTGAGGCGGTCGAAGAGGCGCATCGTGGCGAGCGGCTCCCCCTTGGCCTCCAGCTCGTCGGCGAGGCCCCGGGCGTCGAGCTGCTCCAGGGTGCGGGCGTGCACGACCAGCGCGCGGGAGAGGTTGCTGATGCCGGGCGCCCGCTTCTCGACGAGGGTGACGGGGACGCCCGCCGCGGCGAGGTCCCCGGCGAGCAGCAGCCCGGTGGGCCCCGCCCCCACGACCGCGACGCCGCCGCCGTCGCCCGTGTCCGCCGTGTTCTCGGTGGTGCCCTTGTTCCCGGTCGTACCGTTCATGGCCGCCTCCTGATGCCAACACCTGTTGGTCAACGCTTGTTGGCCAACGTAGGACGGCCGCCCTGGACTGTCAACAGGTGTTGGCCTACGTTTGTTGGCATGACCGAGAGAGCACCCGCACCGCGCGTCGACACCCCTGGAGCGCCGCCGCGCCGCTCCGACGCCACCCGCGCCGGCATCCTCGCGGCGGCCCGTGAACGGTTCGCCGCCGACGGGTACGAGCGCGCCACGATCCGGGCCATCGCCCGGGACGCGCGGATCGACCCGTCGATGGTGATGCGCTACTACGGCAGCAAGGAGGGCCTCTTCGCGGCCGCCACCTCGGTCGACCTGCGGATGCCGGACTTCACGCGGGTGCCGCGCGAGGACGTGGGGCGGCTCCTCGTGACCCACTTCCTGGACATGTGGGAGGGCGCGGACGAGCTCACCGCGCTGCTCCGGGTGGGCATCACGAACCAGGCGGGCGCCGAGCGCATGCGGGAGATCTTCGCCGAGCAGCTGCTGCCGGTGGCGCGCGAGGTCTGCCCGGACCCGGCTCAGGCGCCGACGCGGGCCGCGCTCTGCGCCGCGCAGGTGCTCGGCCTCGCGCTGGCCCGCTACGTCCTGCGGTTCCCGCCGTCGGCCGCGCTGACGCGGGAGGAGATCACGGACTGGCTGGCACCGACGCTCCAGCGCTACCTGACGGCCGAGGGTCCCTGAGGGCTCCCGAACGCACGCCGAGGGCTCGGTCCACCGCCGTGGGCGACTTGCGCGTACGGCGGTGGACCGAGCCCTCGGACGAGGCTACGGGCGGGTGGCTCAGCCCTGCTTGTGCTGCTTGCGGGACTTGTCGCCGACCATCACGAGGCCCGCGATCACCAGGAACAGCACGATGGGCGCGGCGACGTAGAGGCCGAGCGTGTCGATGACACTCAGGCCGGGGCCCGGGTCGTCACCGTCGTCGCGGTTGAGCGCGAGCGCGGGGGACGACATGAGCAGCATCATCAGCGTCGTGCCGGAGGCCAGGGCGCCGGCGCGCAGAGCGTTCTTCTTGTCCACGGTGCAAACGTAGCGAACTCCTAAACGGGGTGCGCGCCCGGGGGTGCCGTACGGGGCGTCGTGCCGCCCTCGCCGCCCTCGCCGCTCCCGCCGCCCTCGCCGCCCTCGCCGCCCTCGCCGCTCCCGCCGCCCTCGCCGTGCTCGCCGCTCCCGCCGTGCTCGCCGCCCTCGCGGAAGACGGCCATGAACGCGTGCAGGCGTGGCGAGGCGGCCAGGTCCTCCAGGGTGACGGGGCGTCCGGCGGCGTCGGCGACCGGCAGGCGCCAGTTGGGGTACTGGTCCCAGGTGCCGGGCAGGTTCTGCGGGCGGCGGTCGCCGACCGCGTCCGGCAGCCAGACGCCGATCATGCGGGCCGGGGTGGCGAGCAGGAAGCGGTGCACGGCGCGGATCTCGTCCTCCTCGCAGCCCATGCCGCCGGGCAGCAGGCCGAGCCGGGAGAGCAGGCCGAGCCACTCGCGCACGTCGAGGGCGGCCTCGGACCGCTCCTCGGCCAGGGGACGGGTCAGCAGGCCCAGCTCGTGGCGGAGCCGGACGTGCTCCCCGGTGAGGCGGGCGGCGGTGGGCGGCAGGTCGTGCGTGGTGGCGGTGGCCACGCAGTCCGCGCGCCAGGCCTCGGCGGGCAGCGGACGGCCGGTGCCCGCCCAGTCCCGTTCGAACCAGAGCACCGAGGTGCCGAGCACGCCGTGCTCGCGCAGCGTCTCGCGCACGCCCGGCTCGACGGTGCCGAGGTCCTCGCCGATGACGAGGGCGTCCGCGCGGTCCGCCTCCAGGGCGAGGACGGCGAGCATCGCCTCGGCGTCGTACTGGACGTAGGTCCCCTCGGTGGGGGCGCGGCCCTCGGGGACCCACCAGAGGCGGAACAGCCCCATGACGTGGTCGATGCGCAGGGCTCCCGCGTGCCGCAGCAGCCCGCGGACGAGGGCGCGGTACGGGGCGTAGCCCGACTCCGCGAGGCGGTCCGGGCGCCAGGGCGGCAGGCCCCAGTCCTGGCCGCGCGCGTTGAACGCGTCCGGCGGGGCGCCGACCGACATGCGCGGCGCGAAGTGGTCCCGCTGGGCCCAGGCGTCGGCGCCGCCCGGGTGCACGCCGACCGCGAGGTCGTGCACCAGGCCGATGTCCATGCCCGCCTCGCGGGCGGTGCGCTGGGCGGTGGCCAGCTGGGCGTCGGTGAGCCAGGCGAGACGGCAGTGGAAGTCGACGCGGTCCATCAGCTCGCGCCGGGCGCGGGCGGTCGCGGGCGAGGCCGGGTCGCGCAGGGCCGCGGGCCAGGAGTGCCAGTCGGGGCCGTGGGCCTCGGCGAGGGCGCACCAGGTGGCGTGGTCCTCCAGGGCTGGGCCCTGTTCGGCGAGGAAGGCGTGGTATTCGGCGCGGCGGCCGGGGCCGAGGGGGACCTCGTGCAGCAGTTCGAGGGCTGCGCGCTTGAGGGCCCAGACGGCGTCCCGGTCGATCAGCTCGCCCCGGCGCAGCACCCCTTCGCGCAGCGCCTCGGCACGGCGGCGCAGGTCCTCGGCGCGCTCGCGGGCCTCTCCCGTCAGCCGGGCGTACTCCGGGACGGCCTCGACGCGCAGGTGCACCGGGTCGGGGAAGCGGCGGGAGGAGGGGCGGTACGGGGACGGGTCGCTGCCCGGACCTCCGGGGACGGCCGGCACGGCGGCGTGCAGCGGGTTCACCTGGACGAAGCCGGCGTTCAGGGCGTGGCCGGACCAGGCGGCGAGTTCGGCCAGGTCGCCGAGGTCGCCCATGCCCCAGGACGCGCGGGACAGCAGGGAGTAGAGCTGGACCAGCAGCCCGTGGGTGCGGCGTGAGGGCGTCTTGATCCGGCGCGGGGCGGCGATGAGGTGGGCCTCGGCGCGGCGCCCGTCGGAGCTCCGTACGAGCAGCCGGTGCACGCCGGGCGGCAGCCCTGCCCAGCCGTCGGACACGGGAGCGGCAGCCGTGGGCACCGTCCGCTCGATCACCTCGCCCCGCTCCGTCTCCACCCGCGCCCGGGTCCCCGGCGGCAGCGCCGCGAGGGGCGAGGCGCCGGACAGTACGCCGTCCGTCCAGGCGACCACCGTGGGCGGGAGCAGGCGCTCGGCCAGGTGCGCCTCGCGCGCGGCGAGGGCGGCGCGGACCGCCTCGGGGCCGCTCGCGTCCACGCCGAGCGCGGCGAGGGCCGCGACGACCGCGGTGTCACTGGCGGGGGCGGTGCGCCCCCGGGGCGGGGGGGAGGAGGGGGCCACCCCCCACGCGGGGGCCCGCCGGGGGAAGGGCACTAGACCCCCCTGGGGCCCCGGCCCGGGGGCCTACCCGGGGCGGGGGGCCCGCGGGGGGGGGGGGGGGCGGGGGGGGGGGGGGGGGCGGTGGGGGGGGGGGCGGGGGGGGCGGGGGGGGGGGCCCCGGTGAGCGGCGGCTCCAGGCAGGTGCAGGAGGAGGAGCCGTCGAGGCCCGACTCGGGGCCGGAGACCTGGCGCGTGCCCGCGGTCTGGCGCGGAAGGGGGCCGGCGGCCGGACGCCTGTCCGGACCGGGGATCAGGTGTGCGCCGGAACGGGAGATCAGATATGTGCCGGAGCCGGAGGTCAGGTGCGTGTCGGGGGCGGGGACCCGTTTGGAGAGGGCGGAGAGCAGCAGATTCGCGGAAGCGGCCACGTGGGGCTCCTAGTCAGGGGGCAGGTCACGGCAGCCCTACCCACTGTGCGGGGCCACAGACGTATAGCGTGCCCCAACGTGACCCTGGTCACAATCACTTGTCCCGCGCGGGAGTTGTCCTCCGAGGCGGGCCGGCACCGCGGCGGGCCGGGAGCCCCTCGCTCCGCGCAGGTTCCGCGAAGAATCCTCACCGCTCCTTCACCCCCGTTGACACCCCCGCCACGTCAGTGGTGGGCTCACTGCCACACGTGTCGTCAGGGGCCCCAGGGGCCCCGCCGGAACGAGGAGAGGCCGTGCAGTTGCGGCGCAGGAAGGGCGCGGTCGCCGTCGCGGTCGCCGTCATCGCGGGTGCGCTCGGCGGTGCGCCCGGCGCCATGGCGGTCCCGGGCCCCGGCGGGCCCGGCGCTCCGGCCACCTCCCGGGACGGCGAAGGCACCGGCTCCGGCTCCGGCTCCGGTGACCGTGCGAGCGGCGCCGCGCTGCCGTCCGTCTGGCCGCGCCCCCATTCGATGGAGTCCGCCGGGAGCCCCGTGACCCTGGGGGACGACGTCGTCCTCGTGACGGCGGCCGACGACGGCCGGGCCGCCGGGGGCGACGTCGACCCGTACGCCCTCGAAGCGCTCCGCGCGGTGCTGCGCGACGCCGGCGCCCGCC
>NZ_JAFEXF010000109.1 GCF_016905445.1 Streptomyces sp. G44 | reverse complement strand
CGCCAGGACGCTGGTGCGGTTGAGCGCGTCCCGCTCCGCCTCGGCGGACGGCGGCAGCTGCCCGGAGTGCGCCGCGCGCGGGATGACGCTGGTGCGGTCCTCGGAGTTGTCGTGGCCCTCGGGGTCCGCCGCGTGCGCCTGCGGAGGGACCGCGTCCAGCTGCTCCTCGCTGAGGGCCGCCCGCGCCTCGCGGAGCCGGGCGAGGAGGGCCACCGCGTCGTGCGGGCGCACGTCCGGGGTGCGGGCCGTGGCGGCGGCGACCAGCTCGTCCAGCTCGAAGGCGAGCCCCGGCACGGCCGCCGACGGGGGCGGCACGTCTTCGTTGAGGTGCTGGTAGAGCACCTGGGCGGGGGAGTCCCCGGAGTGCGGCTTGGCGCCGGTCAGCATTTCGTAGAGCACGACGCCGCACGCGTACACGTCCACGCGCGTGTCCGCCGTGCCGTGCTCGATCTGCTCGGGGGCGAGATAGGAGACGGTGCCGAGGACGGTGCCGGTCGTGTTCGTGACGGTGTCCACCGCGCGGACGAGCCCGAAGTCGGCGACCTTGACCCGGCCGTCGTCCCCTATGAGGACGTTCTCGGGCTTCATGTCGCGGTGCACGAACCCGGCGCGGTGCGCGGCGCCGAGCGCGGCGAGGACCGGCTCCAGGATGTCGAGCGCCGCCCGCGGCTGGAGCGCGCCGCGCTCGCGCAGGACGTCGCGCAGCGTGCAGCCCGCGACGTACTCCATCGCCAGGTAGACGTACGCCCCGTCGGCGCCCTGGTCGAAGACGCCGACCACGTTCGGATGCGAGAGGCGGGCGACCGACTTCGCCTCGCGGATGAACCGCTCTACGAAGGAGGCGTCGGCCGCCAGCGTCGGGTGCATCACCTTGAGCGCGAGCACGCGGTCGAGGCGGGTGTCCACGGCCCGGTAGACCGTGGCCATCCCGCCGACCGCGATGCGCCCCTCGATCCGGTAGCGGCTGTCGAGCAGCTGCCCGACGAGGGGGTCCTGAAGGGTCGTGTCCACGCAGGGAGTCTACGAGCCGACACCGACACCCCGTCCCGCCCGGGCCCGCGCTCGGCCGCAACTGCGGCCGAGCTGTGACAGGCGGCGGGCGCGCCGTCCCGGCCCTCAGAAGGCGGGCCGCTCCGGATCCAGCCGCGCCATGCCCTCCGCCGGGGACGACGCCTCCGCGAAGTGGCGGCGCGGGATGCGCCCCGCGCGGTACGCGAGGCGGCCCGCCTCCACGCCGTGCCGCATGGCCTCCGCCATCAGGACCGGCTCCTGCGCCCGCGTCACCGCCGAGGCGAGCATCACACCCGCGCACCCCAGCTCCATGGCGAGCACCGCGTCGGACGCCGTGCCCGCGCCCGCGTCCAGGATCACCGGCACGCGCGCGTGCTCGACGATCAGCTGGAAGTTGTGCGGGTTGCGGATGCCGAGCCCGGAGCCGATGGGGGAGCCGAGCGGCATGATCGCCGCGCACCCCACGTCCTGGAGCTTGCGCGCGAGCACCGGGTCGTCGTTCGTGTACGGCAGGACCGTGAAGCCGTCGTCGACGAGGGCCTCGGCGGCGTCCAGGAGCTCGATCGGGTCGGGGAGCAGTGTCCGCTCGTCCGCGATCACCTCCAGCTTCACCAGGTCCGTGCCGAGCGCCTCGCGGGCGAGACGGGCGGTGAGGACGGCCTCCCCGGCGGTGAAACAGCCCGCCGTGTTCGGCAGGACGCGGATGCCGAGCCGGTCGAGGACCGAGAGCACCGAGCCCCGCACGCCCGGGTCGAGGCGGCGCATCGCGACGGTGGTCAGCTCCGTGCCGGACGCGGCCAGGGAACGTTCCAGGACGTCGAGGCTGGGCGCCCCGCCCGTGCCCATGATCAGGCGCGAGGAGAGGGTGAGCCCGCCGAGGTCGAAGGGGTCGTCTGCCATGGTCGGATCAGCCTCCCTGGACGGCGGTGAGCACTTCGACGCGGTCGCCCGCGGTGAGCACGGTGTCGGCCCACCGCGCGCGCGGGACGACGGTTTCGTTGAGGGCGGCGGCGACACCGGAGCGCGCCGCGGTGAGCGTGGCGACAAGGGCGTCGAGCGTGGTGCCCGCGGCCACGTCGCGTGCCTCTCCGTTGACGGAGACGGTGCAGGGCGTACCAGGGGCGGTCGGTGTGCTGGGTGTGCTGGGTGTGTTCGGCGTGTTCGGCGTGCTCATGCGGGTTGCTCCGTGAACGACTGCGGGGGGAACGGCTGCGCAGGGGGTACGAGGGACGGCTCCGCGAAGCGGCGCGGGGTGAAGGGGCGTGCCTCCTCGGGCAGCTCCCCCGTGGCCAGCGCGTGCGCCATGACGTCGCCCGTCAGGGGCGTCAGCAGGACGCCGTTGCGGTAGTGCCCGGTGGCCAGCTGGAGTCCGGGCAGCCGCGTCGGGCCCAGCAGGGGCGCGTTGTCGGGGGAGCCGGGGCGCAGGCCCGCGCGGGTCTCGGTCAGCGGCAGTTCGGTGATGCCGGGGACGAGTTCATGGGCGTCGCGCAGGAGTTCGTAGACCCCGCCCGCGGTGACCGTGGTGTCCCAGCCGAGTTCCTCGCTGGTGGCGCCGACGACCAGCTCGCCGTTCTCGCGCGGCACGAGGTAGAGGGCGCCGCCGCGCACGACCGCGCGCACGGTGCGGCTGAGGAACGGCGCGTACGGCTTCGGGACCGTCAGGCGCAGGACCTGCCCCTTCACGGGCCGTACGGGCGGCAGGACGGCCTCGGGGACGCCCGCGAGGCGCCCGCTGAGGCTGCCCGCCGCCAGCACGACCTGGTCCGCGCCCAGCTCGGTGCCGTCCCCGAGGACGACCCCCCGGGCCCGGTCGCGCACGACGGAGAGCCGCTCGGCCCAGGCGCGGTGGAGGATCACCCCCGCCCGCTCGCAGGCCACGAGGAGGGCCGCCGCGAGCCGGCGCGGGTCGATCTGGTGGTCGCCGTCGACCCGCAGCCCGCCCCGCACACCCGGTGCCAGCATCGGCTCCAGGCGGCGGCACTCGCGGCCGCTCAGCCACTCCGACTCCAGGCCGGAGCGGCGCTGGAGGGCGTGGAGTTCGCGCAGGTGGGCGCGGTCGTCGGAGTCCAGGGCGACGGCGAGCGTGCCGCACGCGCGGTAGCCGAGATCGCCGACCGCGCGGCCGCTCGCCTCGGCCAGTTCGGCGGCGAAGTCCGGGTAGCGCCGCGCGGATTCGAGGTTGAGTGCGAGCAGCGTCTGCTCGCCGTGGTGCAGTTCGGTGACGGCGGCCAGCATGCCGGCCGCGACCTGCGCCGCGCCGCCGCCGGGCTCGGGGTCCACGACGGCGACGGAGAGCCCGCGCCGCGCGCTCCGCCAGGCCGTGACCAGGCCGATGATGCCGCCCCCCACGACGAGGACGTCCGTCGGGGACGATGTGTGTGGCTGCATGGGCGTCCAGCCCCTCCCTTCGCCGGCATGACCCGGATCAGGTTCGTACGGTCGGAGGCCGTCCCAGCCTCCCTCTCAGCCCGGTGCGTCCGGGCTCCCGCGAGTGCTCTGCACCGGCCACCCTAGCCCGTCGCCTTGCGCGGCAGTAGGGGAACCACCCGGGGCACAGGCGGTGACGGTGTGTCAGAGATCTCCTCGCCCGCCTCTGAAGAGGCCGCCGCCCGCCGCCCTACAGTGATCGGGTGAGCGAGCAGCAGAGGCAGAGCGAGCAGCAGGGACGGGCGGGGCGGCGGAGCGGGCAGGGCGAGCGGCACGTCGTCGTCGTCGGCGCCGGGATGGCCGGGGTGCAGACCGCCGTGGCCCTGCGCGAACAGGGGTTCACCGGCGCGGTCACCGTGCTCGGCGCGGAACCCCACCAGCCGTACGACAGGCCGCCGCTGTCCAAGGCGGTACTGCTCGGCAAGGCGGAGGGCTCCGCCTTCGACATCGACTTCGAGGCGCTCGGCATCGGCCTCCGCCTGGGCCGCGAGGTCACCGGGGTCCGGCCGGCGGACCACGAGCTGGACACGGCCGAGGGCCCGGTCGCCTACGACGTCCTGGTGCTCGCGACCGGCGCCGAGCCCCTCCGGCTGCCGGGCGCCGAAGGCGTCCCCGGCGTCCACCTCCTGCGCACCCTGGACGACGCGGCGCGGCTGCGGCCGGTGCTCGCCGCGCAGCACGACATCGTGGTGGTGGGGGCGGGCTGGATCGGCGCCGAGTTCGCCACGGCCGCGCGCGAGGCGGGCTGCGCCGTCACGGTGGTCGAGGCCGCGGGGCGCCCGCTCGCGGGGGCGCTGCCCGAAGAGGTCGCGGCGCCCATGGCGGCCTGGTACGCGGACTCCGGAGCCGTACTGCGCCTCCACGCGCGCGTGGAGCGCGTGGAGCCGGGCGCGGTGGTCCTGACCGACGGGACCCGGCTGCCCGCCGGCGCGGTCGTCGTCGGCATCGGCGCGCGCCCCGCGACGGCCTGGCTGGCCGGCTCCGGCATCGAGCTGGGCGCCCACCGGGAGGTCGTGGCCGACGCCCACCTGCGCGCCTCGGCGCCCGACGTGTACGCGGTCGGCGACTGCGCGTCCTTCCCTTCGGGGCGGTACGGCGAGCGCCTGCTGGTCCACCACTGGGACAACGCCCTCCAGGGCCCGCGCACGGTCGCGGCGGACATCATCGGCGAGGCCCCCTCGCCGTACGACCCGGTGCCGTACTTCTGGTCGGAGCAGTTCGGCCGCTTCGTGCAGTACGCGGGCCACCACACGCCGGCCGACGAGCT
Source organism: Streptomyces sp. G44 (assembly GCF_016905445.1). Lineage (GTDB taxonomy): Bacteria > Actinomycetota > Actinomycetes > Streptomycetales > Streptomycetaceae > Streptomyces. The sequence goes on along the minus strand of NZ_JAFEXF010000109.1, from coordinate 19,347 downwards.
GGTGTGGCGCGGCGACCCCGGGGGCATGGCCTGGTCCGTCTGCTGGCTGCGCGACGGCGCCCTGGCGGCGGTCCTCGCGGTGGGCCGCCCCCGGGACCTGGCGCAGGGCCGCAAACTGATCGAGGCGGGCACCCGCCTGGACCCGGTGTCGGCCGCAGACCCATCGGTACCGCTGAAAAAGGCGGCCCTGTAGAGCGCCGACAGGAGCAGCCCCGCGCGGCCGGGCGCGACCGGCGGACGAGCCGGAAACGCCCGGGCCCCCTGCCAGGGATACGCTGGTCCCGTGACCGAGATTGACGCAAAGACCGACGCTCTCGTCCCCGCCTGGCTCCACCTCCCCGACATCGCCGAAATGCTCGACGTCGAGGTGACGCGTGTGCGCCAGCTGGTCAAGGACGGCCAGCTGATCGCCGTACGCCGTGGTGAGAACCGGACGCTTCAGGTGCCGGCCGCCTTCATCGACGGCGACAAGGTCGTCAAGGGCCTCGTCGGCACCTTGACGCTCCTGAGGGACGACGGCTTCTCCGACGAAGAGATGCTCGAGTGGCTCTTCACCCCCGACCCGACCCTGCCCGGCACGCCCGCGCAGGCCCTGAGCGAGAATCGCGGCACGGAGGTGAAGCGCCGCGCCCAGGCGCTCGCCGTCTGAGCAGGCGCTCGTCGTCGACCGATGACGGGTACGTCGACTGACTGAACACACCGTTCGGGGTGCGGGCCGCGCGACGCGCGGCCCGCACCCCGCAGCCCATCGCCACGACACCGGGGGGACTTCTCCATGGCCGCCGACCACCCGCGCGCCCAGCTCGCCGACGCCCGGCTCTACCTGTGCGTCGACGCGCGCAAGCGCCAGCGAGACCTCCCCGAGTTCCTCGACGCCGTCCTCGCGGGCGGCGTCGACATCGTGCAGCTGCGCGACAAGGGCATGGAGGCCGGCGAGGAGCTCGAACACCTCCAGGTCTTCGCCGACGCCGCCCGGCGGCACGGCAAGCTCCTCGCGGTGAACGACCGCGCGGACGTCGCGCACGCCATCGGCGCCGACGTGCTGCACCTGGGCCAGGGCGACCTGCCGGTCCCCGCGGCCCGCGCCATCCTCGGCGCCTCCAGCGACGACATCCTGATCGGCCGCTCCACGCACGCCGAGTCCGAGGCCGCCGCGGCCGCCGCCCAGGACGGCGTGGACTACTTCTGCACGGGCCCCTGCTGGCCCACGCCCACCAAGCCGGGCCGCCACGCCCCCGGCCTCGACCTGGTCCGCTACACGGCCTCCCTCGGCACGGACCGCCCCTGGTTCGCCATCGGCGGCATCGACGCGGGCAACCTCGACGAGGTGCTCGAAGCGGGCGCGCGCCGCGTCGTCGTCGTACGGGCGATCAGCGAGGCCGACGACCCGGGCGCCGCGGCGGCGGACTTCGCGAAGCGGCTGCGTACGGCCGGCTGAGCACCCGCTGGGCGGACCCGCTCGGCGATGTCCGATCCGTGGACAAGAAACCGGCATATGGGATGAAATCCCCAGGCCCGGTTGGGACACCGCCGGGCCCTGGCTAACCTGCCCGTATGGCCCTAGGCACAGCTTCCACCAGGACTGACCGCGCACGCACCGTGCGCGACATGCTCGCGACCGGCAAGACGACCTACTCGTTCGAGTTCTCGGCGCCGAAGACCCCGAAGGGCGAGCGGAATCTGTGGAACGCGCTGCGCCGGGTCGAGGCGGTCGCCCCGGACTTCGTCTCCGTGACCTACGGGGCGGGTGGTTCGACGCGCACCGGCACGGTCAAGGAGACCCAGCAGATCGTCGCCGACACCACGCTGACGCCCGTCGCGCACCTGACCGCCGTCGATCACTCCGTGGCCGAGCTGCGCAACATCATCGGGCAGTACGCGGACGCCGGGATCCGGAACATGCTGGCGGTCCGCGGCGACCCGCCGGGCGACCCGCTCGGCGAGTGGGTCGCGCACCCCGAGGGCCTCACCTACGCCGCCGAACTGGTCGAACTCATCAAGGAGTCCGGCGACTTCTGCGTGGGCGTCGCGGCCTTCCCCGCGATGCACCCGCGTTCGCCCGACTGGGAGTCCGACACCCGGCACTTCATCGACAAGTGCCGGGCCGGCGCGGACTACGCGATCACGCAGATGTTCTTCGACCCGGAGGAGTACCTGCGGCTGCGCGACCGCGTGGCGGCGGCGGGCTGCGCGACGCCGATCATCCCTGAGATGATGCCCGTCACCAACGTCCGCCAGCTCGACCGGCTGCCCCAGCTCAGCAACGCCGTCTTCCCGGCGGAGCTGAAAGAGCGGATCCTCGCGGTCAAAGACGATTCCGCCGCTGTACGCTCCATTGGCATCGAGTTCGCGACGGAGTTCTGCGCGCGATTGCTGGCCGAAGGCGTGCCGGGATTGCACTTCATCACGCTCAACAACTCCACGGCGACGCTGGAAATCTACGAGAATCTTGGTCTGCACCAGCAGGCTTGAACGGCAGTGCCCCGTACCCACGGGCGGCGGCCGTAGGGGAGTGGGGCGTACATGGGCTGGACGGTCCTCTACATCGCGTTCGGTTGCGTCGCGCTGTGGCTGCTCGGCGAGGTGCTGTTGCAGTACAAGGCCAGGCTGCGCTGGCGCCTGCTGGCGTTCGTGGGCTTCCTGGGCGTCGTCGTCGGCGTGGTCATGTCGTCGGTCCCGGTGATCGCGGCCGGCGCCATCGCCTTCGCCGTCGGCCAGACGTACGTGACGCTGTCGTTCCGCCGGGGCTTCTCCACCGGCTGGGCGCTCGGCGGGAAGCCGGGCCTGAGCAAGCGCCGCAAGAAGCCGTCCCCCGGCGCGGCCGCGGGCGGTGCCGCCGTGCAGGAGCCGACGCTCCAGGTGTCCGGCCTGGAGTACGAGCAGGCCCCGCCGCCGCCCGCGCACGCCCCGGGGATCTACGCACCGGAGCCGCTGCCCGACGACACCGGGCAGTACGGCGTCTACACCGACGCGGCGTACGCCCCGCCGGCCGCGGGCGACGCCTACCGGGCCGAGGACGGCCAGGGCTATGACGCCGCGGCCTACACCGGCTTCGACCAGCAGAGCTACGGCTACGGCGAGACCGGCCACCAGGAGTACGCCGCGTACTCCGACCCGTACGTCGGCACCCAGACCTACGGCGCCGGGCAGAGCTACGACGCCTACGGCGACCAGCAGCAGTACGCCCCGTACGGCGGCGACACCTACGGCGGGCTCGGCGAGGTGTACAACGACACCCCGCCGGGGGGCGTCTGGGTGCCGCAGCAGCGCACCACCGACGAGCCGTACGGCGGTGAACTCCCGGCGGAGCAGCCGTACCCGTACCAGGGCGGACACGCCGACGGCCACCCGGACGGCCACACCGGCGGCCACACCGGCGGCCACACCGGCGGCCACGGCGACTCCGGCTACGACTCGGGCCACAACGAACAGCAGTACCGCTACTGAGCCCCCGCTGACCGGCTCGGCGAGGTCACTGCGAGCCGCGGAATTCCGGCCCCTCGACGATCAGCCCGGCGACCAGCGCGCCCGACATGCCCGCGTGGGGCAGGCCGCCGCCGGGGTGCGCCCAGCCGCCGACCGCGAAGAGGCCCGGCAGGCGGGTGCTGTTGGCCGGGTGCAGGAGCGCGCCGCCGGCCGCCGCGAGCGCCGGGGCCGGTACCGCGCCGCCGTCGGCGCCGGTGGCCTCCGCGATGTCCGTCGGCGTACGCACCTCGTGCCACAGGAGACGCTCGCGCAGCCCCGGGACCACGGCCTCGGCGCGGGCGATCACCCGCTCGACGTCGGCCGGGGAGACCTCCAGACGCGCCGGCACCGTCACCGTGAGCGTCACCGCTTCGTGTGCGCCGTCGGGCGTGAGGGCGGGATCGTCGGGGCGCAGCACCGTGACCGTGGGGGAGGCGGGCAGCCCGGGGCGCTCTCCGAAGAGGCGGTCCAGCTCGTCCTGCCGGTCGGCGGAGTGCAGCACCGTCCGGTGCGGGGTGCCCTCGGGGCGGGCTCCGGAGAGGGCCAGCAGCACCGTCAGGCGGCTGGGCATCCCGGAACGCGCGGGCACATCACCCTCCGACCGTATGTTCACACCGGACGCCATCGTGCGGAGGGCGGTGGGGGCCACACCGGCCACCACGAAGTCCGCCTCGGCCGTCGTGCCGTCGGCCAGCTCCACACCCGCCGCCCGGCCGTCCTTCTCGACGATCCGGACCACCGCGGCGCCGAACACGAACTCGACCCGGCGGGCCAGGCACCGCTCGTACACCGCCGTGGCCAGGGCGCGCAGGCCGCCCCGCACCGACCAGGTGCCGAACGTCTGCTCCATGTACGGCAGGACGGCCGCGCTCGCCGGGGTCGTGCGGGGGTCGAGGCCGTGCGCGAGGGCGAACTGCTCCAGGAGCGCCGCCAGCCGGGCGTCGCCGCCCAGTTCCAGCTCGCCGATCTCGCCGAGCGTCGCCGCACGGCGCTCACGGCGCAGCAGGCGCTTGTGGGGCACCGCGGGGTAGGGCTCGCGGGCGCCGAGCACCTCCCAGTTGGGGTACAGCGGCTCTTCCAGCAGGGGGCGGCGGGTGCGGTCCCAGGTCTCCCTGGCACGGTTCATGAACGCCGCCCAGCGGGCGCCCGCGCCGTCGCCGAGCGCCGCGTCCAGGGCCTCGCCGACGCCCGCCCGCGACGCGTTCGGCAGGTCCGTCGTGGTGCCGTCGGCGAAGACGTGGCGCACGGCGGGCTCCACCTGGGAGAGCTCGACGCACTGCTCCAGGGGTTCCTTGCCGGTCTTGACGAACACGTCGCGGTAGACCGCGGGGAGCGGGAGCAGTCCCGGTCCGGTGTCGAAGGCGAAGCCGTCCCGCTCGACGCGGCCGAGCGCGCCGCCGTACGTCCGCCCGCGTTCGTACACCACCACCCGGTGGCCCGCGACGGCCAGCCGGGCGGCGGCCGTCATGGCGCCCATCCCGGCGCCGATCACCACAATCCGTGCCATGCCAGGGACTTTATCGGCCGCCACCGACAGTCACACCGCAGGCCCGGCCTCAGCGCGGTGGCGGCCCGGTCCGCGCCGCCAGCCGCTTCTCCTCGCGCCGCTGCGCCCTGCGCCGCAGGAACCTGCGGATGCGCGAGACGAGGAAGAACAGCAGGAACAGACCGAGCAGCAGGAGCACGGCCGCGATGACCGCCGCGGCCTCCGGGTAGAACATCGCGAAGGAGATGATCCCGCCGACCCCGAGGTCCTCGGCCGTGCTCAGCACGACGTTGCTGAACGGCTCCGGCGAGGTGTTGACCGCCATCCGTGTCCCGGCCTTCACCGCGTGGCTGGCCAGCGCCGTCGACCCGCCCACGGCGCCCGCGGCGAGGTCGGACAGGGAGCCGCTCTGCCCCGCGAGGAGCGCCCCCACCACGGCTCCGGACACGGGCCGGATCACGGTGTGCACCGAGTCCCAGACCGAGTCGACGTACGGGATCTTGTCGGCGACGGCCTCACAGACGAAGAGCACACCGGCCGCGATCAGCACGTCCGGCCGCTGGAGCGCCTCGGGCACCTCGTCGCTGATCCCGGTCGCGCCGAAGACGCCGAGCAGCAGGACAACGGCGTACGCGTTGATCCCGCTCGCCCAGCCGCTGGTGAACACCAGGGGGAGTACGGACACGGACGCGATCGTAACCACTCGGGGGCCGGGCGGCCTGGGGGCGAGCCCGCACGCCTGAGTATCCGTACCTAGAGGGTGAGATGAGTACGCGCGCGGATGGGCCCCGACCTGCGGAGACGGAAGAGTGTGGGGCACGGGGAAGGACGCGGCGCCGGTACCGCCGACACGGGGCGGCGGAACGGCGCAGCGTCCTTGGCCGCTCCTTCCGCCGGTCAGGCGGGAGCGAGGTACGGGGGCGACTCGGGGGAATGACCACACGGGGGTCGCACGGGGGGCACGAAAGAGGCGCCGGTCCGGTGCCGCCTGGCGAACAGGGGGCACCGGACCGGCGCCGTCGTAGGGGCGTACGTGCCGCTACGCGCGCGTGCCGCTCACCCGGCCCTGCAACAGCCTCGACAGGGCCGCGTGCACGTCGTCCAGGGAGCGCTGCGGCTGGAAGGCCTGCCAGTCGAGGGCGGCCACCAGCACCATGCCGACGAGCGCCGCCGCCGTCAGCGGGATGTCGATCTCGTCGCTCAGCTCGCCGTTCTCGACGCCGCCGCGCAGCACCTCCTCGACGACCGCGACGGCCTGCTGCCGGACGACCAGGAGAGTGGACTGCCAGGCGCGGTTCGTGCGCCACAGTTCGGCGACGTACAGCTGGGTGAAGGCCGGGTAGCGGTCGATGAAGACGAGACCGGCGCGGATCATCGCGTCCAGGGCGTCCACCTTGCTGCCGCCGTTCTTGTCCGTCGCCTCGGCCGCATCCTTCAGGGAGGCGGTGAGCAGACCGACGCCGTGCCGCAGCAGCTCTTCGAAGAGGACCGATTTGCTCGCGAAGTTGTAGTAGACGGTGCCTTTCGCGACCCCGGCCCGTTCGGCGATCTCGTCGACCGTCGTCGCGGAGAAACCCTGCTCCGCGATGAGCGTGACGGCGGCCTCGTAGAGCCTCTGCCGGGTGGCCTCGCGCCGGGTGCTGACTGCGCTGCTGTCCATGGTCCTGATTCTCACAGGTCTCGCCGTGCGGTCCGGCCCTGACGTGCTCACAGGCTCAGCTCCGGGTGCAGGCGGTCCAGGGACCACACCTGCTTGCGGTGCGCGGAGAGCGCGGTGAGCGCGAGGGCGCCCGCCGTGAAGGCCGCGAGGACCGCGCACGCCAGCCACACGGGCGCCAGACCGCCGCCCGTGATCAGCCTGCGCAGGGCGTCCACGACGTGGCTCATCGGCAGGTAGGGGTGGACCGCGCCGAAGAAGCCGGGGCTCGTCTGCACGGGATAGGTGCCGCCCGCCGACGTCAGCTGGAGCATGAGCAGGGCGAGGACGAGGATCCGCCCGGCCGCTCCGAAGCGGGCGTTGAGCCACTGCACGATGGCCGCGAAGCACGCCGTGACCAGGAACAGGAACCCGACGGTGCCGGCCGCCCGTGCCATCTGGAGGCCGAGGCCCCAGTGCAGGACGGACATGAGCGCCACCGTCTGGAGCACCCCGAGGGCTGCCACCGGCAACCAGCCGGCCAGCGCGATGCGCCACGCGGAGGCGCCCGCGGCGAGCGCGCGCCGGTTGAGCGGCGGGATCAGCATGTACGCCACCATCGCGCCGACCCACAGGGAGAGCGGGATGAAGTAGGGCGCGAAGCCGGTGCCGTAGTTGGGCGCCTTGTGCAGCGACTGCGACGCGAGCTGCACGGGGTCCGCCATGACGCCGGTGCGGTCGTCGCGGTCCTTCTTGCCGTAGTCGGGGATCTTCTTGACGCCGTCGTGCAGCCCGCCGGACAGCTTCGCCGAGCCGTCGGCCAGCTTGAACATGCCCCCCTTGAGGTCGCTCGCGCCCGTCTCCAGCTTGCCGATGCCCGCGTCCAGGTCGCTCGCCCCGGTGTCGGCGGTGCCGAGGCCCGTGTGCAGCTTCCTGGCGCCGTCGGCGACCTTCCCCGCGCCCTTGTCGAGGGCGTTGATCTGGCTGACGGCCTTCTCCAGGTCCTCGTCGAGGTGCGGGGCGCGGTCGGCGAGCGCCTGTGACTTCTTCTGGAGCGCGGCCAGGTGCTTGTCGAGCGCCTTGACGTCGCTGTGCTGGTCCTCGACGACGGTGTTCATGTCGTCCGCGATGGTCGACACGTTCTCGGCGGCCTTCTTGGCCTCCTCGAGCTCGGGGCAGGCCGGGTCGGGGACGGGGGCCTTCTCGCAGCGCTCCGTGTAGAGCTTCCCGACGGCCTTGGAGCCCTTCTCGGCGCCCGCCGCGGCCCCGGGGGCGAGCTTGACCCAGGTGCCGAGGTTGCGGCGCATCGCCTTGGCGGAGTCGGCGACCAGCTGCGCCGTGTCCCCGATGGTCTCGCCGTTGTCCTTCAGGAAGGGCCGCACCTTGGCCGCGGTGCCGTTGACCTTGCCCGCCAGCTTGTGTGTACCGTCCGCGACCCGCTTCGAGCCGCTCTTCAGGTCGCCCGCGCCCTTGTGGAGCTTCTTCACGCCCGCGGCCAGGTCACCGCTGCCGTCCTTGGCGTCCCCGAGGCCCTTCGCGAGGTCCGTCGTGCCCTTCTTCGCCTTGCCGATGCCGCCGTCGAGCTTGTCGGCGCCCTCGGCGGCCTTCTGCGTCTTGTCGTGGATGTCGGAGAAGGAGATGAAGATCTTGTCGAGGAAGGAGCGCGAGGCCTTCGTGGACGCGGCCCTGCGCACCTCGGAGAAGACCGTCCGCGAGATCTGCCCGACGATGTAGTTGTTGGCGTCGTTCGTCCGCACCCGCAGAGCGCCCGTCTCCGGAGAGTCCCCCGAACTCGACGCGATGCGCTTGCTGAAGTCCGACGGCATGGTCAGCGACAGGTAGTACCTCCCGTCCTCGACGCCCCGGCGTGCCTCGGCGTCGGTGACCTCGTGCCACTCGAACGTCTTGCTGTCGTGCAGCCCTTCGACGATGGAGTCGCCCGCCGCGAGCTTCTTGCCCTGCGCGGTGGCCCCCTTGTCCTCGTTGACGAGCGCCACGGGGAGGCGGTCCAGACGGCCGTACGGGTCCCAGAAGGAGCACAGGTACAGCGCGCCGTACAGCAGGGGCAGCAACAGGAGCGCCACGAGCGCGGCGCGCGGCAGCTTTCCCCTGCCGAAGCGCCTGAGCTCAAGCGCGGCGAGCTTCGGCGAGCGCATCCGCCGTCTCCTTGTCGTCGTCCTCGTCGGTGCCGTGCTGTTCCTGGTCCGTGCCATGGCTGCCGGTGCGTACGACGACCGCGTCCTCCGGCGCCTCGCTGCACACCGCGAGCACGGTCGTCCCGCCCTCGGTGAGGGATGCCAACAGCTCCCACGCGTCGGCCCGTTCGGCGTCCGAGAGCTTGAGGTCGAGGTCGTCGACGCCGAGCACGCGCGGGCGGCCGATGAGCGCCAGCGCCACGGACAGGCGCAGGGCCTCAAGCCGTTCCAGGTCGCGTACGGCGGTACGCCGCCCCTTGGGCAGTGACCCCAAGTCGAGCCCGGCGGCGGTCAGCGCGGCCTCGACGCGCGATCGCATCTCGGCGGCCCGCTCGGCGCGCGGCCTCAGCAGCCCCCGCAGCGGCCCGCCGAACCGCCGCTCCAGCAGCGCGCGTTCGCGCAGGTGCTCCGCGACGGTCAGGGCCGGCTCCAGGTCGGTGACGCCCGGCACGGGTCCGAGCCCGCTGATCCGGCGCACCGCCGCGAGCTGCTTGGGCAGGTGATGGCGTCCCACGCGCGCGTGGCCCTCGGTGGCACGCATACGTCCCGTCAGACCGAGCAGCAGACAGGTGCGGCCCGACCCCGACGGGCCCTCCAGCGCGATCAGCGACCCGGGCCCGGCGTCGAAGGTGACGCCGCGGAACGCCCAGCCCCGCGGCCCCTGGAGCCCGAGGCCCTCGGCGGTGACGGCGGCTCCGCGCGCGCCGTCGGTCGGACCGTCCACAGTCCCCCCTGACCTCTGTTTGGACTGACTGGTCAGTACAAAAGTAGGCCCGAACCCACGATGGAGGCAAAGGCCCAGGTCAGAGCCGATTGTCAGTGGCGTGCCCCACGATGGGTACATACGGCCACTGTGCCGTCACACGACGACAGGAGGTTCGTCATGGCCAGCACTTCCGCAGCAGCCGCACGTCGGCACCGCGCCGTCGGCCCTGCACCTTCGACCGCCGGCCCGGCGAGCGATGTCCACCCCGTCCTGCGCCGCGCGACCGCCCCGCCCGCCGCACTCGAACTGCTCGCCCAGGCCCACGCCGGGATCGACGAGGCCGCCCGCCTGGACGCCCCGCACGAGCGCTATGCCACCGCCCACCTCGCCGCCCTGCGCACCGCCGCCGCCGTCCTGGCCGCGCGCGGGCGCCCCGAGACGACCCCGCGCCGCAGGCAGCGCATCCGCAGCGCCTGGGAAGTCCTGCCCGAGATAGCCCCCGAACTGGCCGAGTGGAGCGCGCTGTTCGCCTCAGGCGCCGCCCGCCGGGCCCGCGCCGAGGCCGGCATCCAGGGCGCCGCCACCGCCCGCGACGCCGACGACCTGCTCCGTGACGTGGCGATGTTCCTCCGTCTGGTCGAGCGGACGCTGGTGCTCCAGCCCGTGCTGCCGCAGGCGAGGAAGGAGCCGCCGGACGCCGGCTGACCGGCACGTCCGCGCCCGGGGACAGGTGACCGGGCAGTGCGCGGCAGGCAATAGGGTGGGGGAAATCGCACCCCACGCGCCGAGGAGTCAACTGCCGTGTCGGACCCGATGCGCCCGCCCGCCTCGCACCACCACCCTCAGACGGCGTCGCTGCGGTCGGACTCCCCTCGTCCCCGCGCCTCTCTGCGTACCGCCGTGGTCTGGGACGTCCTGAAGGAGGCCCTCGACCGCCGCGTCGAGGCCACGGGCCGCCAGTCGCGCACCGAGCTCGACGTGCTCGACACCGGAGGCGGCAGCGGCAACTTCGCGGTGCCCGTCGCCCAGCTCGGCCACCGCGTCACCGTCGTCGACCCCAGCCCCAACGCCCTGTTCGCCCTGGAGCGCAGGGCCGCCGAGGCCGGGGTCGCCGACCGCGTGCGCGGCGTCCAGGGCGACGTGCTCGGCCTCTTCGACGTCGTCGAGCGCGGCGGCTTCGACGCCGTCCTGTGCCACGGCGTCCTGGAGTACGTCGACGACCCGGCCGAGGGCGTACACCTCGCCGTCGATGCGCTGCGCCCCTCCGGAGTGCTCAGCCTGCTCGGCGCCGGACTCGGCGGGGCCGTGCTCGCGCGCGCCCTCGCGGGCCACTTCACGGAGGCGCAGACGGCCCTCACCGACCCGGCGGGCCGCTGGGGCGCCGGTGACCCCGTACCGCGCCGGTTCACCGCCGAGCAGCTCACCGGGCTGGTCGAGGCCGCGGGCGTCCGCGTCGACGCCGTGCACGGTGTGCGCGTCTTCGCCGACCTGGTCCCCGGCGTCCTCGTGGACACCGAGCCCGGCGCCATGGAAGCCCTGCTCAAGCTGGAGGCCGCCGCCGCCGAGCTGCCCGCCTTCCACTCCGTGGCCACGCAGCTGCACGTGCTCGGTGAGGCGCGCGGAACCCGTGATGACGAGGCGGTCTGAGGGGCGGGCGTGGCCGCCCCGCTGATCAGGGGCGCAGCGGCACATGGAGTACGCCACAGGACCCCCGAACGGGCTAACGGCGCCGTATGATCGAAGGACACCGTTCTGCATGACGGTTCGGCTGCTGGGGAATGCACGCTTCAGCGAGCCGGAGCGATGTGAAGGTCCGGTTTGGCGAAGTTGGCGCAGAGGGGCGGGTTTCACGGGGGCGATTCCCTGCCTATCCTGAAGGGGACCCCCGGTCGCCCCGGCGACTGCACGATGAGGAGGACTCCGTGCCGCTCTCGGAGCACGAGCAGCGCATGCTCGAGCAGATGGAGCGAGCGCTGTACGCCGAAGATCCCAAATTCGCGACAGCGCTTGAGGGAAGCGGGCTGCGTACGTACACCCGGAAGCGGGTCTACCAAGCGGTCGTGGGCTTCCTGGTGGGCATCGCCCTTCTCATGGCCGGAATGGTCGCCCAGCAGATCTGGATCAGCGTGGTGGGCTTCCTCGTCATGCTGGGCTGCGCGGTGCTCGCCGTCACCGGTTGGCGCAAGGCCCCGAAGCCGGGTGAACAGCCCGCCGACGCGGCCGCCGCGCAGGGCGGGCCCCATGCCCGGGCCAGGCAGTCGGGGCAGCGCCGTTCCGTGATGGACCGCATCGAGCAGCGGTGGCAGCGCCGCCGCGACGAGCAGCAGGGCGGTCAGTGAGCATCGGCCCGGCGAGGCCGAGCAAACAGACTCGATGAATGTGTAAGGGGTGACCGCCACGGCGGTCACCCCTTACACATGTCCTCAGCCCTCCTGCGAGGCCCGGCGCGGCAGCCTGCGCGTCAGCGCCGCCCACCCCTTGGCGGCCCGCGCGCTCCAGCGTGTGCTGAACGCCGCCCAGCGGTCCGAGACCGCCCACACCACCCGTGCGGCCGAACGCGGCGCGAGCGTCGCCCGCAGCCGGGCGGAACGGGTCGACGTGGCGCGCAGTCCGTCCCGTACGCGCCGCACGTCCTCCGCGAGGCCCGTCGCGGGAAGCCGCGGGTTCGGGGCGTACAACACCTGCTCCACGGCGGTCGCCACCCGGTGAACGGCCTCCGCGGGCCCCGTGGGCAGCTGTCCGATGCGGACGATCCGCGCGGCGGCCGTGCGGGGGGTCTGTGACTCGTCCGGCTCAATGCCGTGGTCCCAGGCCGTGTCGGTCACCTCCAGCCAGGCGGCCATGGTCCGCCTGGCGGCGTCCGCCGGCGTACGGCCGCCGGGGCCCGTGCGCGCCGACCGCACCCGGCGCCGCCACAGCAGGGGCAGCAGGGGCAGCATGACGACGAGCAGGACCGCCAGGGCCACCAGGACGATCATGCGGATGGGCGGGCCGTCACCGCCCGAACCGGCGGCGACCTGCGGCGCGGCGCTCGCGCAGGCGCCCTGCTTGCGCACGTCCGGCGGGCAGCTGTCGGAGGCCGAGGGCGCCGTGGACGGCTCCGACGAGCGGGACGGCTCCGGCGTGTCGGGGTCGCTCGTGTCATCCGAGGGGATGTCGGAGCGGGTGTATTCGGGCACCGTGCCCCGGCTCGGCGTCGGCTCGAAACGGGTCCAGCCCACGCCCTCGAAGTACAGCTCGGGCCAGGCGTGCGCGTCCCGCAGTCCGACCGACATGGAGCCGTCGGACTGCGCGGAGCCCGGCGTGAAGCCCACCGCGACGCGGGCCGGGATGCCGAGCGTGCGGGCCATGGAGGCCATCGCGAAGGAGAAGTGGACGCAGAACCCTTCCTTCTGCTTCAGGAACTTCCCGATCGCGGCGGGCCCGCTGCCCGCCCGCACCTGGGTGTTGTACGTGAACCCGCCGTCCGAGGCGAAGTAGTCCTGGAGCTTGACCGCCTGCTCGTAAGGGTTCGCGGAGCCCCTGGTGACCCGGCGGGCCGTGTCGGCGACCAGCCGCGGCAGCGTCTCCGGGACCTTGGTGAACTCCTTCCGCAGCTCCGCGGGGGGCGAGGGCGCGTTCGCCAGCTGCTCGGCGGTGGGCTCCACGACCAGGCTCTTGACCTGGTAACTGACACCGCGCGTGGACTGGCCCCGGTCACCGACGAGGGCGCGGCCCACCGGCTCGTACCGCCAGCGGCCGCCGATCTTCACGTCGCTGGCCGGGAAGGGCATGGGCAGCCAGTTCTGCGCGTAGCCGTCGGCGGCGGTGATGTTCGTCTGGATCTCGCTCCTGCGGACGTCCGGGAGCAGGCCCTGCGGGGTCGGCAGAGGAGAGGGCACGTCCTCGATGCGCCGCACGGTGGTCTTCCACGTGGTGCCGTCGAACTGGTCGAGCGAGACGATCCGCAGATACAGGTCGTCGGTCCGCGATGCGTTCGTACGGTAGGTGATGACCTCGCGGTCCTCCGGCTGGTTCAGGCTGTCCTGGAGCGCGACCAGGGGGTTCACCGCGGAGATCGTCCCGCCGCCCGAGCCGCCCCCGCCGGGGCCACCTGCGGGGTCCAGCAGACCGCCGTCCAGGGCGGGCAGGGCGAGCGGCACCACCAGGGCGATGCCGAGGGCGAGGGCGCCGATGCGCCGACCGGTGCGGACCGGGGCGAGCGCCCCGCCGCCGCTCTCCAGGCCCCCGGAGACGCGCCCCGGAGCGCGCGCCGCGCCGCCGAAGACCCGGCCCCACTGGGCGATCCGGTCCCGGCCCTCCGCCAGGAGCAGCAGCAGATAGCCGGCCGCGGCGAGCAGGAAGAACAGCCATCCCGCGCCGTCCCCGGAGAGCCCCGCCGCGACCGAGTACAGCGCGAGCAGCGGCAGCCCGGCCGGGGCCGCCGTACGGAACGTCACCGCGAGTGCGTCCACCGCGAGGCCGATCACCAGGACACTGCCGACCAGCATCAGCCGGATGCCGTCACTGAGCGGCGCCGGGATCGCGTACCGCGCGACGTCGTCGCCGCCCGCCTCCAGGAGCTCCGCGAACCGCCGGAACACGTCGGGGCCCGGCAGGATGCCCGCGAGCGCCTGCTCGCGGGCGAAGACGAGGGTGAGCAGCAGCAGCGACACCAGCGCCTGCGCTGCCACGGTGAGGGTCCTGGCCAGCGGCAGCCGCCGGGCCAGCGCGCCGACCGCGCCCTGCACCACCAGCAGGACGGCGGCCTGGAGGAACCACGTCGCCGGATCGACGAGCGGCAGTAACGCGCTCGACGCCATCAGTGTCGCCGCGGTGGCACACAGCGCGAGCCGCGCGCGTCCGCTCATGACCGTCCCCCCATTGTCGTACGTCCGTGCCGTGCGGCCGGGGCTCCCGCGCGCGGGTCCCCCGGCGGTCCGTACCGCCCGCTCATGGCAGGCCCCCGGTCGTGGTCCCCGCCGCGGGCGCCGGGCCAGCGCTCGTCCGCGCGTGGTCGGCCTGGCGCCACAGGTCCGGCAGGCTCGCCCCCGGCGGCACGGTGAGGGCGGTCCACCCCGCCTCGCGCAGCATCTGCACCCGTACGTCACCGGGGCCGGCCGGCACACCACCGGGGCCCTGGGCCCACACCGCGCTGTCCAGGACGAAGGCGACCGCGGCGCCGCTGCGCCGGCGCATCTTGGCGACCACGGCCGCCTGCTCCTCGTCGAGGTCGCCGAGGAAGGCGACGAGCAGGCCCTCATTGCCGCCGCGCAGGACGTCGTACGCGCGCGAGAGCCCGGCGCCGTCCGAATGGTCGATCACCGCGAGGGTGTCCATCAGCAGCCCGGCCGCGTCCGCCGACTCCTGGCTCGCGCCCGCGAAGCCGTCGGAGCCCTCGCCCGGCACGTAGGCGCCGGTGTCGGTCAGCAGCCTGACCGAGAAGCCCCGTTCGAGCATGTGCACCAGCGCGGAGGCCGCGCCCGACACCGCCCACTCGAAGGCCGAGTCGGGTCCGGCGCCCCGGAAGCCGGTGCCGCGGGTGTCCAGGAGCACCGTGCAGCGGGCGCGCTGCGGCTGCTCCTCGCGGCGGACCATCAACTCGCCGTAGCGCGCGGTGGAGCGCCAGTGCACGCGGCGCAGGTCGTCGCCGTGGCGGTACCCGCGCGGGATGACGTCGTCCTCGCCGGCGAGCGCCGGCGAGCGGTTGCGCCCGTCGCCGTAGCCCTTCGCCTCGCCGGTGAGCCGCACCGGGGGCAGCGCCTCCACGCGCGGGATGACCGTCAGCGTGTCGTACGTCGAGAAGGAGCGGGTCAGCTCGCACATCCCGAACGGGTCCGTCAGGCGCAGCTGGAGCGGCCCCAGCGGATAGCGTCCGCGCAGGTCGGAGCGGACGCGGTAGGAGACCTCGCGGCGCCCGCCCGCCTCGACCCGGTCGAGCACGAACCGGGGCCGGGGCCCGAGGACGTAGGGCACCCGGTCCTGGAGCATCAGCAGTCCCGTGGGCAGCCGCGAGACGTTGTCCATGCGCAGGTGGACGCGGGCCTCCGCGCCGGCCGGCACGCGCGCGGGGGAGAGCCTGCGGCTGCCCGCGACGCGGTAGCGGGTGCGGAAGAGGACCACGGCGCAGACCAGCGGCAGCACGGCGAGCAGCAGCCCGACGCGCAGCAGGTCGCTCTGGCCGAGGACATAGGCGCAGATGGCGGCGGCGATGCCCGCCGCCAGGAAGGAGCGCCCGCGTGTGGTCAGGCCCGCGAGAGCCGTGCGCAGCCCGCCCTTGTCGCCCTCGGCGGGGGCCGCCGGCCTCCCTGGGGCCGCCATCACAGCCTCCGCGTGCCGGGCGGCTGCGGGGCGAAGAAGGGGGTGCCGCCCGGCTGGGCGGCGGCCGGGACCGGGGTGCGCTGAAGGATCTCCAGGACGACCGATTCGGCCGTGCGGCGGTTCAGCTGGGCCTGCGCGGTGGGCAGCAGGCGGTGCGCGAGGACCGCGACGGCCAGGGCCTGTACGTCGTCCGGGAGGGCGAACTCCCGGCCGCTGAGCGCCGCGGAGGCCTTGGCGGCGCGCAGCAGATGCAGCGTCGCGCGCGGGGAGGCCCCGAGTCTCAGCTCCGGGTGGCTGCGGGTGGCGGCGACCAGGTCCACCGCGTACCGCCGCACGGTCTCGGCGACGTGGACCGCGCGGACCGCGTCGATGAGCTTCACGATGTCGTGGGCGTGCGCCACCGGCTGGAGGTCGTCCAGGGGCGAGACGCCGCCGTGCACGTCGAGCATCCGCAGCTCGGCCTCCGGGCCCGGATAGCCGATCGAGACCCGCGCCATGAAGCGGTCGCGCTGCGCCTCGGGCAGGGGGTAGGTCCCCTCCATCTCCACGGGGTTCTGCGTGGCCACGACCATGAAGGGGCTGGGCAGTTCGTAGGTCTGCCCGTCGATGGTGACCTGGCGCTCCTCCATGGACTCCAGGAGCGCGGACTGCGTCTTCGGAGAGGCGCGGTTGATCTCGTCGCCGATCACGATCTGCGCGAAGATGGCGCCCGGCTTGAACTCGAAGTCCCTGCGCTGCTGGTCGAAGATGGACACGCCCGTGATGTCCGAGGGCAGCAGGTCCGGCGTGAACTGGATGCGCCGGACCGAGCAGTCGATGGACCGCGCGAGCGCCTTGGCGAGCATGGTCTTGCCCACGCCCGGCACATCCTCGATGAGCAGGTGCCCCTCGGCGAGGAGCACGGTCAGCGAGAGCCGTACGACCTCCGGCTTGCCCTCGATCACACCCTCCACCGATCCGCGGACACGCTCCGCTGTGGTGGTCAGATCTGTGAGGCTCGCTCGATCGTCATACGTCGTCACCCGGCCCTCCTCGGCCCTGCCCCGCGCTCCGGAGGAGCAAGGGATTCCCCATGTCCGGGCCGTCGCTCAGGCGCACGACCCGGTCCACCCCGATTTCACCGGCACCACGCGTGAATGGTGTGCGTGGTGCCACCCCCGCATTGTTGTTGGGCATACCGGGTCGTGTCACTCGCCTGTGGATAACTGGCGCCGATTTGTCGGGTCTTACGACCTTTTGTCAGTCACGCAGGGTCGATTTCCCGCAGCAGACCGGTCTGCACGTCGAAGACGAAGCCGCGGATGTCGTCGGTGTGGAGGAGGAACGGCGAGGTCCGTACGCGCCGCATCGACTGGCGCACGTCCTGCTCGACGTCGCGGAAGGACTCCACGGCCCAGGTCGGCCGCTGCCCGACCTCGTTCTCCAGGTCCTGGCGGAACTCCTCGGTGAGGGACTCCAGGCCGCAGCCGGTGTGGTGGATGAGGACCACGCTGCGGGTGCCGAGCGCGCGCTGGCTGATGGTGAGGGAGCGGATGACGTCGTCGGTGACGACGCCGCCCGCGTTGCGGATGGTGTGGCAGTCGCCCAGCTCCAGGCCGAGCGCGGCGTGCAGATCCAGCCGTGCGTCCATGCAGGCGACCACGGCGACCTGGAGGACGGGGCGGGCGTCCATGCCGGGGTCGGTGAATGCGGCGGCGTACTTCTTGTTGGCCTCGACCAGGCGGTCGGTGACGGCGCCGGCGGCTGAGTCGCCGATCGGCTCTGCGGGGGTGTGGCCCGAAAGGGATGCGGAAGTCGACATGGTGCTGACGTTAGTGGTCCCCCATCGGCACGGCTCGCTGTGAGAAGGGACAAAGATCGCCAAAAACTCTTGTTGTGAGGTAGTCCACAGGGGTGCGCCGACTGCGGCCGAATGGGCGACCCCGGGTGATTCGCACCCGTGTCCCGGACCGGTCCGCGACGCGCAGGCCGGTTGATTGACCGGAAGACACCGTGGACTAAAGTGACGCGAAGCGGGAGACGTGACCTGCACCCCGCTGGACCGCACATCCCGGAGATTCCCCGGAATCCCCACGTGCGCGGCGCGTACGTACGGCTCGGCCTCCTCCCGCTCCCGGTCGGCTGACGCCACTTCCCCGGCGCCGGCGGACCATTCCCCTTCACGGAGCGGGCGGGGACCCGGCAGTGCGTACGGACGCCGCGCCGGACCTGAGAGGGCCCCTTGACCGACAACAGCCGACACGTCCCGGTGATGCTCCAGCGGTGCCTGGACATGTTGGCCCCCGCCCTCGCCGAACCGGGCGCGGTCGTCGTCGACTGCACCCTCGGCCTCGGCGGCCACAGCGAAGCCCTCCTGGCCACCTTCCCCGCGGCCCGCCTGATCGCCCTGGACCGCGACAAGGAAGCCCTGCGCCTGTCCGGCGAACGGCTCGCCCCCTACGGCGACCGGGCCACCCTGGTGCACGCCGTCTACGACGAGCTCCCCGAGGTGCTCGACCGCCTGGACGTCCCGCGCGTCCAGGGCGTCCTGTTCGACCTCGGCGTCTCCTCCATGCAGCTCGACGAGGCGGACCGGGGCTTCGCGTACGCCCAGGACGCGCCCCTGGACATGCGCATGGACCAGACGACCGGCATCAGCGCGGCCGAGGTCCTGAACACGTACGCGCCGGGCGAACTGGTGCGGATCCTGCGCCAGTACGGCGAGGAGAAGCAGGCCAAGCGCATCGTGAGCGCCGTCGTCCGCGAGCGCGAGAAGGAGCCCTTCACCAACAGCGCGCGGCTCGTCGAACTCATCCGCGACTCCCTGCCGCAGGCCGCCAAGCGCACCGGCGGCAACCCCGCCAAGCGCACCTTCCAGGCCCTGCGCATCGAGGTCAACGGCGAACTGAGCGTCCTGGAGCGGGCGATCCCGGCGGCGGTCAAGGCGCTCGCCGTCGGCGGCCGCATCGCCGTCCTGTCGTACCACTCACTCGAAGACCGCCTGGTCAAGCAGGTGTTCGCGGCCGGCGCCACGAACACGGCGCCGCCCGGCCTGCCCGTCGTCCCCGAGCGCTACCAGCCGCGCCTGAAGCTCCTGACCCGCGGCGCCGAACTGCCCACCGAGGAAGAGGTCGCCGAGAACCGCAGGGCCGCCCCGGCGCGGCTGCGCGGCGCCGAGCGCGTCCGGGAGGACGTGAGCTGAGGCCCGGCCGGCCGAAGGGGCCGCGCGCACCGTCCGCTGAGCTGAGTTACGCGAGGAGGCTCCATGAGCAAGAAGCCCGAGCTGCGGGGGAGGGCCGCCCGCCTCGCGCGACTGCTCCCGCAGGGCCGCAACCAGGCCGCGCGCACGCCCTTCGTCCTCCTCGTCGTGCTGCTCCTCGGCGGTGGCCTCATCACGCTGCTCATCCTGAACTCCTCGCTCAACGAAGGCTCGTTCCAGGTGAGTGAGCTCAAGAGGCAGACGAAGGACCTCACCGAGGAGAAGCAGCAACTCCAGCGCGACGTGGACGGCTACGCCGCCCCCGACGCCCTCCAGCGGCGCGCCGACGAGCTCGGCATGGTCCCCGGCGGCGACCCGGCC
>NZ_JAFEXF010000108.1 GCF_016905445.1 Streptomyces sp. G44 | reverse complement strand
GCAACGGGCGGCCGCGCATGGCGATATGTCCTCACTCAGGGTGTCCGCGCCCTGGTTCGACGTGATCGGCGGCGAGAGTTCCTGGCTTCCGGGAGCGTCGGGGACGCCGCCCGGTGACAGTGGCGGGGGCGCGCCCGGGGGGCGCCGCGGTCCCCTCCCCCCCGCCCCGCTGGGCCGGGCGGCCCCGGCCGCTCCGGCTGCTCCCGGGCTTCCTTCCGAAAGTTCACCCCCCCCTTGCCCTCCCCGTCTCCGTCCTCCCCGCCTCCGCCCGCCTGCTTCCCCCGCTCACGCGCCGCAGGCCTCGCGCCGCCCACCGCCGCCTCGGCGGCCGCGTACAGCTCGGCCGGGCGCACTCCGGAGAGCGCGGTGACCAGGTACCCGTCAGGGCGTACGAGCAGGACGGAGTGCGCCGCGGCCCCGGGATAGCTCTCCGCGACGAGCAGCTCGGCAGGGTGCGGCAGCGCCGTCACGGCGGCCGCGAGCCGCGGCATGATCCCGGCCGTCACCCAGTGCCGCCGCTCCCACACCACCGTGCCCGGCGCGACCAGGACGACGAGGAGATGACCGAGTCCGAGCCGCTCCCGCAGTTGTACGAAGGACCCGTCGGGGGCGGTGACCCGCACGTCGGCGACGGGAGCGCCGGACTCCGTGCCGACCGCCACCTGCGACTCGGACGGGACGGGGGCCAGGGGGGAGTCCGCGTACGAGGAGGGCGCGCCGAGCGGCCCGCGCCCGACGTGGCCGTCCGTGAGGAGCACGTCGTGCCCGCGCGCCGCCCCCGGCACATAGGACCGCAGGCCTCCGCCGCCGCGCAGCACCGGCAGCGACTGGTCGGCGGCGCGCAGACGCGCGGCCACACCGGCCCGCCGCTCGGCCTGGTAGCTGTCGAGCAGCGGATCATGCGGGCCGTGGTGCCAGGCGAGCGCCAGCTTCCACGCGAGATTCTCCGCGTCCCGCAGCCCTTCGTCGAGCCCCTGTGTGCCGAGCGCCCCCAGCAGATGCGCGGCGTCCCCTGCCAGGAAGGCACGGCCGACCCGCCACCGGCGGGCGAGGCGGTGGTGGGCGGGGTGCACGCCCGTGTCGAGCAGCTCGTACGGCGGTGTGGAACCTCCGCACCAACCCGCGAGGGTCTCCCGGATCCGTAGGACGAGGGCGTCCGGCGTCACCAGCTCGCCGCGCGGCGGAAGAAGCCAGTCGAGCCGCCACACCCCGCCGGCGAGCGGACGGCCCGTCACCTCGGCGCCGCCGCCGCGCCACGGAGGCATCCGGTGCAACAACGCTTCACCCGGCCACGGAAGTTCCGTGCGCAGCGCCGCCACGGCGTGCCGCTCGACCGCCGTACGACCCGGGAAACGGACGTCCAGCAGTTTGCGCACGGTGGAGCGGGACCCGTCGCAGCCCACCAGATAACTGCCCCGCCACCACGTGTCCTTGGGGCCACGCGAGTGGGCGGTCACCCCGGAGGCGTCCTGCTCCAGGGAGTCGAGCTTGCTCTCCGTCGCGATCTCGACAAGCCGCTCCCCGGCGATGGCCTCACGCAGGGCGCCGGTCAGCACGTGCTGCGGCACATGCAGCGGGGAGGGCACCTCGTCATCGAAGGCGAGTTCGCGCATCACCTGCTTGCGCCGCAGGGACCGCCAACTGGCCCAGCGGGCGCCCGACTCCACGTCACCGAACGACTGACCCACGAGCCGTTCCACGAAGGCCGCGGTGTCCTCGCGGAGAACCGTCGTCCGCGCCAGGCGCTGTTCGTCCTTGCCCGGCCCTTCGTCGAGTACGACCGTGGGCACCGTGTGCCGGGCGAGCGCGAGGGCGAGCGCGAGGCCGACGGGGCCCGCGCCTGCGATGATCACCGGGTCCACGGCGCGCACCCTCCGACCCGACGGAATCCGAGGGTCCGGGCTGCCCGGAAGCGCTGGACGTACGTAGGGAAACTGGCAGTTGGAGCCCGGTACACGATCACAGAACGTATGCAACCCATTGCCGGTGCTTGCGTCAAGTGACGTTGGCAGTGGCGGCCACCAGGAAGTAACAGTGGCGTCGGGTGCCGACCGGGGGTTTCAAGCCGGGGGAGACAGGAGTGGGGGGCGGCCCGTCGGCCGCCCCCCACTCCTATGTCGTCGCTTTGTCAGTTGGACTTTCCAACTGGGCCATGGGAGTCGTCGTCCGGACGCCCGGGTACGGCCCCGGGACCGTCGGCGCCCACCTCGGGCGCGGCACCCGCGGCGGGCTCCACGGCGGACGGGGGACCGGGCGGCGTGGTCGTGTCCAGCACGCCCGGGGCCTCCGCGGGCTCGGCCGCGGCGGCCACCGCGATGCCGGTCTTGGCACGGCGCCCGCGCTTCTCGATCCAGGTGGCGAGCGAGGAGAGCGTCATGCAGAGCGCGATGTAGATGGCGCCGACGACGACGACCGTCTGGACGAACGGGTACGTGCCGTTCACCGGCGTGTTGTTGGCGATCAGCCGCGCCGAGTACAGCAGCTCGGGGTAGAGGATCATGTAGCCGAGCGAGGTGTCCTTGAGGGTCACCACGAGCTGGCTGATGATCGTCGGCAGCATGGAGCGCACGGCCTGGGGGAACAGGACGCTCGTCATGACCTGCGTCTTGTTCAGGCCCAGGGCGTAGGCGGCCTCCCGCTGGCCCTTCGGCACGGCGTTGATGCCCGCCCGCAGCACCTCGGCCTGGACGCAGCCGTTGTAGATCGACAGACCGAGGACCAGCGCCCAGAACGGCGTCATGTCGCCCACGATGCCGACCCACAGGGCGAAGATCGTGATCAGCAGCGGGATCGACCGGAAGAGGTCGATGAAGATGACCGAGGCCCAGCGCACCGGGCGGTGGTCGGAGAGCCTGCCGACGCACAGCACGACCGCGAAGACCAGCGAGAGGACGCCCGCGAACGCGAAGGCCTTCAGCGTCGCCAGAAGCGCTTCGAAGATGTTGTCGCGGATGCCGGAGTAATTGAAGATGTCCCACAGGGCGCCTTCGAACTCGCCCTTCTCATTGAGCCGCAGAACGACCCAGACGAGCAGGCCGAGCACGGCCGCGGTGCCGACGACGGAGTAGATCCGGTTGCGGACCCTGGCCTTGGGGCCGGGTGCGTCGAAGAGGACACTGGCGCTCATCGGGCCACCTCCATGCGGTGCTCCAGCAGCCGGAAGGCGCCATTGATGGCGTACGTGATGATCAGGTAGGCGAGGGTCACCCAGATGAAGATCATGGTGATGTCGTAGCCGTCATTGCTGAGGGTCTTGGTGACGTTGAACAGGTCGACGTTGTCGAAGCCGCCCGCGATCGCGGAGTTCTTCGTCAGCGCGATGAAGATCGACCCCATCGGGGCGATCACCGCGCGGGTGGCCTGGGGGAGCACCACGATCCGCATGACCTGCGTGAAGCTCATGCCGATCGCGCGGGCCGCCTCGGCCTGACCCATCGGCACGGTGTTGATGCCGGAGCGCAGGGCCTCGGCTATGAAGGACGACGTGTAGAAGCCCAGCGCCACGACGCCGAGCACGAAGGAGTCCATCTCCGGGAACAGGATCTTCGGGAGGATGAAGAAGGCCACCAGGAACAGCAGCGTCAGCGGGGTGTTCCGGAGGACGTTCACCCACACGGTGCCGAAGACGCGCAGCGGTGGCACCGGTGAGACCCGGAAAGCGGCGATGATCACGCCCAGCACCATGGCGATGATCCCGCTGACCACGGTCAGCTCCACGGTGCCGATGAACCCCTCGCGGAACAGCGACAGGTTGTCGGTCAGTACGTTCATGAATTCTCCGCGAGAGGGCGGTCGGGCGGCGACGGGCTCACAAGACACCCCGCCCCGTACGGACGTGTCGGCCGTACGAAGCGGGGCGCGAGGTCCTACTTGGGGTCGGTGAAGGCCGGCGGGTCCTTGTACTCGGAGCCGGACTTGCCGATGGTGGCGTCGAACGCCTTCTTGTAGTCGCCGTTCTCCTGGTGCGCCTTGATGGCGTCCGCGATGGCCTTCTGAAGCGCCTTGTCGCCCTTCTTGAGGCCGACGCCGTAGGGCTCGTCGGAGAAGGGCTTGCCGACGACCTTGAGCTTCTTCGGGTTCTGCGCCGCGTAGCCCATCAGGATGGCGTCGTCCGTGGTGACGGCGTCGACCTGGTTGTTGAGCATCTGCGCCACGCACTCGGAGTACTTGGACAGCTCGGTCACCTTGGCGCCGTACTTCGGCTTCTTGATGTTCTGCAGCGGCGTGGAGCCGACGATGGAGCAGACCTTCTTGCCGCGGACCGTCTCCGGGCCCTTGATGTCCTTCTCGTCCTCGCGGACCAGCAGGGAGGCACCGGCCTGGTAGTACGGCCCGGCGAAGTCGATCTGCTTCTTGCGCTCGTCGTTGATCGTGTACGTGCCGATCATGAAGTCGACGTCGCCCTTGGAGACCGCGGTCTCACGCGCGCCGGAGTCGATCGTCTTCCACTCGATCTGCTTGGGCGAGAAGCCGAGGTCGGCAGCGATCATCTTGGCGATCTCGATGTCGAACCCGGAGTACTCCTTGGTCGACTGGTCCTGGAAGCCGAGGTAGGGCTGGTCGGCCTTGGCGCCGATGACCAGCTTGCCGCGCTTCTTGGCGTCCTTGAAGACGGACGAGTCGAGCGAGACGTCCTTCTTGACCGTGTAGCTGAGGGCCTTGGTGCCCTTGCTGTCCGGGCCTTCCGGCTTGTCGCCGGCCGAACCCTCTTTGCCGCCGCAGGCGGTGGCGGTCAGCGCGAGCGCGGCGATGGCCGCCGCGGTGGCGGCGGACTTGCGGAGCTTCATGGTGAACATCCTCTTGTTTCGACAGGAGTTGCGACGGCGCGGAAGCCTCAGTGCTTGCGGAAGCCTCAGTGCTTAAGGATCTTCGACAGGAAGTCCTTGGCCCGGTCACTGCGCGGGTTGCTGAAGAACTGGTCCGGCGTGGCCTCCTCGACGATCCGGCCGTCCGCCATGAAGACGACGCGGTTCGCCGCGGACCGGGCGAAGCCCATCTCGTGGGTGACGACGACCATCGTCATCCCGTCCCGGGCGAGCTGCTGCATCACCTCGAGGACCTCGTTGATCATCTCCGGGTCGAGCGCCGACGTGGGCTCGTCGAAGAGCATCACCTTGGGGTCCATCGCCAACGCACGTGCGATCGCGACGCGTTGCTGCTGGCCGCCGGAGAGCTGCGCGGGGTACTTGTCGGCCTGCGAGGCGACGCCGACACGGTCCAGCAGACCGCGCGCCTTCTCCTCGGCCTCCGCCTTGCCGGTCTTGCGCACCTTGGTCTGGCCCAGCGTCACGTTCTCGAGCACGGTCTTGTGCGCGAAAAGGTTGAACGACTGGAAGACCATGCCCACGTCCGCACGGAGGCGGGCGAGTTCCTTGCCCTCCTGGGGCAGCGGCTTGCCGTCGATCGAGATGGCTCCCGAGTCGATCGTCTCCAGGCGGTTGATGGCGCGGCACAGGGTCGACTTGCCGGACCCGGAGGGGCCGATCACCACGACGACCTCGCCACGGGCGATGGTCAGGTCGATGTCCTGGAGGACGTGCAGAGCGCCGAAGTGCTTGTTGACGTTCTTCAGCACGACCAGGTCGTCCGCCCCGGGCGGTATGGCGTCCTTGGTCACCGATACTTCGGTCACGGCTTGTTGCTCCATCCTCCTCGGTTGGGAGGACAGTAATAACCCAGTGCGACCAGCGTCATTACATCTGAGCGGAAATTGAGCATAACGATCCGGCCGCAACCGGACACACCGTGTGAAGAGGGTCCACCATGTGCGTACCGGCTGGATAACGGAACGTGTCCGTGACCCGATCCCTCTTGACGCGGTCCTTACCCATCGGCGTGGATGCCTTGTGCGCCTGCGCGCCGATGGCTACCGGACACAACGGAATGACGGATGAACTGGAGGGGGCCCGTATGAGACTGCTTCTTGTCGAGGACGACGATCATGTGGCCGCCGCCCTGTCCGCGATCCTGTGCCGCCACGGCTTCGACGTCGTACACGCGCGGAACGGCGAAGAGGCCCTCCAGGCCCTGCTGCCCGCCGAAGCGCCCCCCTTCGGAGTGGTCCTGCTGGACCTCGGCCTGCCCGACCAGGACGGCTACGAGGTCTGCGGCAAGATCCGCAAACGCGGCTCGACCCCGGTGATCATGGTGACGGCCCGCGCCGACGTGCGCTCCCGGATACACGGCCTGAACCTCGGAGCCGACGACTACGTGGTGAAGCCGTACGACACCGGGGAACTGATCGCCCGCATCCACGCCGTCATCCGCCGCCCCACGGCGGGTGGCGCGACGGCCCCCGGCGACACCGAGCTGCGACTCGGTTCCGTGCACATCGAACTGCCCACCCGGCAGGTCAGCGTGGAGGGTTCGGTCGTCCAACTGACCCGCAAGGAGTTCGACTTGCTCGCGCTCCTCGCCCAGCGTCCCGGAGTGGTCTTCCGCCGCGAGCAGATCATCAGTGAAGTGTGGCGCACCAGTTGGGAGGGGACGGGACGCACGCTGGAAGTGCACGTGGCCTCCCTGCGCTCCAAGCTGCACATGCCCGCCCTGATCGAGACGGTGCGCGGCGTCGGCTACCGCCTCGTCGCCCCGGCCACGTAGCAAGAGCGAGGACAGGTGCGCTCTCGCCTCCTCCCGCTGCTGATCGTCCTCATGGCGGGCGTGCTGCTCGCGCTCGGGTTCCCGCTGGCCGTCAGCGTCGCGGCGGCGCAGCAGCAGAAGGTGGTCGTCGACCGGATCGACGACACCGCGCGGTTCGCCTCCCTCGCGCAGTTCGTCACCCGACGCCCCACGGGCTCCCGGGTGAAGGGCAGCACGGACGAGCGCCGCGAGACGCTCCAGAAGGAACTGGACGACTACTACGACGTCTACGGCATCAGAGCGGGCGTCTTCTACCGCGACGACGGTCCCATGGCGCACGCCCCTGCCTCCTGGTACCTGCCCACGAAGGGCGACGTCCGCGGAGCCTTCCAGGAGGCCCTGCGCTCCCGCGGCAGCCACGACCCCGAGCAGGTGTGGCCGTGGCAGCGGGGCCGTCTCGCCGTCGCGTCCCCGGTGATCAGGGACGGGGACGTGATCGCCGTGGTCGTCACCGACTCGCCCACGGGACGCATGCGTTCGAAGACGCTCCAGGGCTGGCTGCTCATCGCCGCGGGCGAATCGGCGGCCATGCTCCTGGCGGTGGGAGCGGCCCTGCGCCTCACCGGCTGGGTGCTGCGCCCGGTACGGGTCCTGGACGCCACCACGCACGACATAGCGACGGGACGCCTCAAGTCACGCGTCGCCGTCGCGGGCGGGCCACCGGAACTCAGACGCCTGGCCCGGTCGTTCAACGAGATGGCCGACCACGTCGAGGACGTGCTGGAGCAGCAGCGTGCCTTCGTCGCCGACGCCTCGCACCAGCTGCGCAACCCCCTCTCCGCCCTGCTGCTGCGCATCGAGCTCCTCGCTCTGGAGCTGCCCGAGGGCAATCAGGAGATCGCCTCCGTCCGCACCGAGGGCAAGCGGCTGGCCCAGGTCCTCGAGGACCTGCTCGACCTGGCGCTCGCCGAGCACGCCGCGGCCGACCTGCGACTCACGGACATCGGCGAACTGGCGGCCGAGCGGATCGCCTCCTGGCGGCCGCTCGCCGACGAGCGGGGCGTACGGCTGACGGGCGACTGCCCGGCGACCACCGGCTGGGCCGACCCGGTCGCCCTCTCCAGCGCGCTGGACGCGGTGATCGACAACGCCCTGAAGTTCACCCCCGAGGGAGGGCCGGTCCACGTGAGCGTCTCCTCCAGCAACGGAACGACGACCGTGGTGGTCTCCGACGGCGGGCCCGGCCTCACCGACGACGAGCTGGCGCGCGTCGGCGACCGCTTCTGGCGCAGCAACCGCCATCAGAACGTGAAGGGCTCCGGCCTCGGCCTGTCCATCTCGCGCGCCCTGCTCACGGCGGGCGGCGGCTCCATCGCGTACGAGCGGAACGAACCGCACGGACTGAAGGTCACCGTCAGCATCCCCCGCAACGAGCCGTCAGCGGCCTCCTGAGGGCCGCTGACGGCTGCCCGGGGGTTCCTCTGCCCCGCCGTCCCCGCTCACGGTTTGACCGAGCGGTAGTAGCGGCGTGCCCCGGTGTGCAGCGGGAGAGGATCGGTGAACAGGGCGGTCCGCAGATCCACCAACTGGGCCGCGTGCACCTCATCGCCGATGTGGTCGCGGCTGTCGATGACGGTGCGGGTCAGCCCGGCGGTCAGATCGGCTTCGGCCCGGTCCGTCGTGACCAGAAGGTTCGCGACCGCCAGGGTAGGCACGGCCGACCCCTGCTGGGCGAGGGGGTAGGCGTCCGCCGGCATCGTCGCCGCCCGGTAGTAGCGCGAGGCGCCGCCCTGCTCGTGCAACTTCTCGACGAGGTAGCCGAGCTGCACCAGGCGGATGTCCATGTCCTTGGAGAGCGTGCGCACGGAGGTGGTCGGCAGACCGCCCGACCAGAAGAAGGCATCGATGGAGCGGCTCTTCAGCAGATCCGGCATGGTGTCGATGCCCGCGGACACCGGCTCGATGTCCGTGCCGGGGTCGAGCCCCGCGGCGTCCAGCACCCGGTCCGCTATCAGGCGCACACCTGAGTGCTCCTGGCCGACCGCGACCCGCTTGCCCCGCAGATCCTCCACGGAGTCGATGGCGGAGCGCCGGGGCACCACGAGCTGGACGTAGTCGTCGTACAGGCGCGCGCAGCCCCGCAGGCGGTCCGCCCCCGGCGCGCCCTCAAGACGGTACTTCTCGACGGCGTCGGCGGCGGCGATGGTGAAATCGGCCTTTCCCGTGGCCACCCGCTCGATGTTCTGCGGCGACCCCTGGCTGTTGAGGAGATCGACCTCCACCTTCGGCATGTCCTTGGAGATCGCCGTGCGCAGCAGCTTGCCGTACCGCTCGTACACGCCGTTTCGCACGCCCGTGCTGAACTCCACGCGGCCGCTCGGAGAGTCCTCGCCCACAGGAAGCAGCCACCACAACAGCAGCCCGAACAGCACGAGCGCCGCGGCCGAGCCCTGAAGGGCGCGGCGCCTGCCGATACGGGGGAGGACCTGGAGCATGCGCGCGATCCTGCCAGCCCACTCACCGTGATGACCAGGGGCGAGGGCACACCACGCCCCTGTGAGAGCCGTCTCCGGAGTGCCCGGGGCGCAATCCGCGGGCACGCGCGCGTGGCGACCCCGTACTCTGGGGGGCGAGATGAGCGCGAAGACTTACGAGGTGCGCACCTACGGGTGCCAGATGAACGTCCATGACTCCGAGCGGCTCTCCGGGCTGCTGGAGGACGCCGGCTACGAACGTGCGCCCGAAGGAGCCGACGGCGACGCCGATGTCGTCGTCTTCAACACGTGCGCCGTACGGGAGAACGCCGACAACCGCCTGTACGGCAATCTCGGCCGCCTGGCCCCGATGAAGACCAGGCGTCCCGGGATGCAGATCGCCGTCGGCGGCTGCCTCGCCCAGAAGGACCGCGACACCATCGTCAAGAAGGCGCCCTGGGTCGACGTCGTCTTCGGCACGCACAACATCGGCAAGCTCCCGGTCCTGCTGGAGCGCGCCCGCGTCCAGGAAGAGGCGCAGGTCGAGATCGCGGAGTCCCTGGAGGCGTTCCCCTCGACGCTGCCCACGCGCCGCGAGAGCGCGTACGCCGCGTGGGTCTCCATCTCTGTCGGCTGCAACAACACCTGCACCTTCTGCATCGTCCCCGCCCTGCGCGGCAAGGAGAAGGACCGCAGGACCGGCGACATCCTCGCGGAGATCGAGGCGCTCGTCGGCGAGGGCGTCTCCGAGATCACCCTCCTCGGACAGAACGTGAACGCGTACGGAGCCGACATCGGCGACCGCGAGGCCTTCAGCAAGCTGCTGCGCGCCTGCGGGAAGATCGAGGGCCTGGAGCGCGTGCGCTTCACCTCCCCGCACCCGCGCGACTTCACCGACGACGTGATCGCCGCGATGGCCGAGACACCGAACGTGATGCCGCAGCTCCACATGCCGCTGCAATCCGGTTCGGATCCCGTCCTGAAGGCGATGCGCCGCTCGTACCGGCAGGACCGTTTCCTGGGGATCATCGAGAAGGTCCGCGCCGCCATGCCGGACGCGGCGATCTCCACCGACATCATCGTGGGCTTCCCCGGCGAGACCGAGGAGGACTTCGAGCAGACGATGCACGTGGTCCGCGAGGCCCGCTTCGCCAACGCCTTCACCTTCCAGTACTCCAAGCGCCCCGGGACCCCGGCCGCGACCATGGAGGACCAGATCCCCAAGGAGGTCGTCCAGTCGCGCTACGAGCGTCTGGTGGCCCTCCAGGAGGAGATCTCCTGGGAGGAGAACAAGAAGCAGGTCGGCCGCACCCTGGAGCTGATGGTCGCCGAGGGCGAGGGCCGCAAGGACGGCGCCACGCACCGCCTCTCCGGCCGCGCCCCCGACAACCGCCTGGTGCACTTCACCAAGCCGGACACCGAGGTGCGCCCCGGTGACGTCGTGACGGTCGAGATCACCTACGCCGCCCCGCACCACCTGCTCGCCGAGGGCGCCGTGCTGAACGTGCGTCCCACGCGCGCGGGCGACGCCTGGGAGAAGCGCAACACCGAGGCGGCCGCGAAGCCCGCGGGCGTCATGCTGGGCCTGCCGAAGATCGGCGCCCCCGCGCCGCTGCCGGTGGCGACGGGGAGCGGCTGCGGCTGCGACTGACCGCGGCTGAGGGCCCGTAAACGGCTGGGCCCGCCGGCCCCGGTACGAGGACCGGTCGCTCAGCGGCCCATCCGGGTCCACCGACTCGCGACCGGTCTTCCAGCAGGCGCGTTACGCTGCGGATCATGCTTGTCGCCGCCGCCGTGTGCCCCTGTCCGCCCCTGCTGGTCCCCGAAGTCGCCGCGGGCGCCGCTCCCGAACTGGACGCCGCGCGCGTGGCGTGCACGGATGCCCTCGGGGTCCTGGCCGCCGCCAGGCCCGACCGGCTCGTGGTGGTGGGCCCGGCGGGGCCCGACGCGCGCGGGCCGCACGCGCAGGGAGCACGCGGGTCCTTCCGCGGCTTCGGTGTCGATCTCGACGTACGGCTCGGTTCCGCGCAGGGTGCGGCCGGCGCCGACAGTCACGCCCCTGGCAGCCCCGAGTGCGGCCCCGATGCCGGGCTTCCGCCGTCGCTCGCCGTGGCCGCCTGGCTGCTCGCGCGCACCCGCTGGTCGACCGCTCCGGTGGAAGGCCTGGGCGTGGGGGAACCGCTTGCCGCCGGGCGGTGCATCGAGGTCGGAGGGGAAATCGCGGCGCGGGCGGACCGCGTGGCACTGCTGGTGATGGGCGACGCCAGCGCGTGCCGCACGCTGAAGGCGCCGGGGTACCTCGACGAGCGGGCGTGCGGCTTCGACGCGGAGGTCGGGCGGGCCCTCGGCACGGCGGACGTGGCGGCGCTGAAGGCGCTGGACGCCGAGCTCGCGTACGAACTCAAGGCGGCGGGCCGCGCCCCCTGGCAGGTGCTCGCCGGGGCGGCCGACGGCGCGGCGCTGAGCGGCGAGCTGCTGTACGAGGACGCGCCGTACGGGGTCGGGTATCTGGTGGCCGCCTGGTCCTAGCGCCCGGCGTGCCCTGTCGCGGCTCCGTATGCAGCACGCCCCCAGCGGCCGACTCCCAGCACGCCCCCAGCGGCCGACCGCAGATCGGCCCCGCGACACGGCGACGGCCGTGAAGCGAGGTGCTTCACGGCCGTCCGCCGACGCGGGTCAGGGAGCCGGAGGGGGCGGGGGAGGCGTCGACGGCGGCGGAGTGGCGCTGCCGCCCTCGTCCTTGCCCCCGGCCTCGTCCCGCGCGGCCAAACGGTCGACGGCGTGTTTCGCCTTGCCCGTGCCCGCCTGGATCTTGTCGCTGTACTTGCCCTTGGTCTTCTCGTCGACCACTTTCGCGGCCTTCTCCAGACCATGGTCGATCTTGTCCCCGTGCTGCTGCGCGAGGTGCGAGACCTTGTCCTTGGCAGGGGCGAGCTTGGTCTTCACGCGGTCCAGGAAGCCCATGGGTTCACCTTCCCTCGCTGGGGGCCGTGGAGAGTCACTTTCGGGCGCCCTCACCGGCCTCGGTGTCGGCCGCCTTCTCGGCGGACTGCTGCTTCGGGATGTCCACGCCCTCCGCCGTGGCCTCGGTGGTCTCCGCGGGCTCGTCCTCGGCGGCGCTCTCCGTGTCCTTGTTCGCCTTGGCCTCGGCCGCGGCAGCGGGCTTCGGACCGGCCGGAGCGGGGGAAGCCTCGGCCGACGTCGCCTCAGCCTTCTCCGGCTCGGCCGTCACCGGGGCGGCGGTCGTCTCGGCCGTCGTCTCTTCGCTGCCCTTGGCCTTCCGGCGGAACCTTGCAAAAACGCCCATATCTACTCCATACGTTACTCGTGTGGGCGAAATCCCGCGCCGCCCGGTGCGGCACATTGCGTCGCCCGGGTCGTCGGTCCTCGAAACCGGCGGCCGGAACCTCGCAACAGGCAACGACCTGGGAGCCGTGTCGTCACGTAGCTCGTTCGGGAAGTGCGCGCGGTGTTTGCGAGACTGGGGCGGTGAGTAGTGCAGCTCCCGCCCCGCGGGTCATCGCCGTCGTCGGTCCCACCGCGGCCGGAAAGTCCGATCTGGGCGTTTTCCTCGCCCAGCGTCTCGGGGGCGAAGTCGTCAACGCCGACTCCATGCAGCTCTACCGAGGGATGGATGTCGGCACCGCCAAGCTGACGCCCGAGGAGCGCGACGGAGTACCCCACCACCTCCTGGACGTCTGGGACGTCACGGAGGCGGCCAGCGTCGCGGAGTACCAGAAGCTGGCCCGCGCGCACATCGAACGCCTCCTCGCCGCAGGGCGCTGGCCGATCCTGGTCGGCGGCTCGGGGCTGTACGTCAGGGGAGCCGTCGACCACCTGGAGTTCCCCGGCACCGACCCCGCCGTGCGGGCCCGCCTGGAGGAGGAGCTGACCCTGCGCGGCCCCGGAGCGCTGCACGCCCGGCTCGCCGCCGCCGACCCCGGGGCCGCCCAGGCGATCCTGCCGAGCAACGGCCGCCGCATCGTCCGCGCCCTCGAGGTCATCCAGATCACCGGCAAGCCCTTCACCGCCAACCTCCCCACGCACGAGTCCGTGTACGACACGGTCCAGATCGGCGTCGACGTCGCCCGCCCCGAACTCGACGAACGCATCGCCACGCGCGTGGACCGCATGTGGGACGCGGGCCTGGTCGACGAGGTACGCGCGCTGGAGGCGCGAGGCCTGCGCGAAGGGCTCACGGCGTCGCGCGCGCTCGGCTACCAGCAGGTGCTCGCCGCGCTGGCGGGAGAGTGCACCGAAGAGGAGGCGCGCGCCGAGACGGTGCGCGCCACCAAACGCTTCGCGCGCCGTCAGGACTCGTGGTTCCGGCGCGATCCGCGGGTGCACTGGCTCAGTGGCGCCGCGGCCGATCGCGGGGAACTCCCGGCACGCGCACTGGCGTTGGTCGAACGACCGGTCACAGCCTGATCACGTGATGGCATCGGGACGCTCCGGCGGTCATCCGGGCACCTGACGGCGTGCCATCATCGACCATCGATCGACAGGTGTAGTCCGGAGTGGGAGGGCGCGTGGCGATGGAGGCCGGCCCTCGAGACACCGCGCATGACGGCGGAGAGCAGCTGAGTCCCGACGGCCCCGACGGGGTGCCGGGAGGAGTGACGGACGACGGTCCCGACGCGGACGAGATGGCCGCGGAGGCCGAGGTCGAGGTCGAGCTGCGCCCGCAGCGGCGTCTGCGCATCTGGCAGCTCGCGCCCATCGTGATCCTCGCCGCGGTCGGATCCCTGATGTTCGCCTTCCCGCTCGCCTTCGAGTTCGGTGACGGCGGCGCGGTGGTCGCCATGCTCGGGCTGCTGATCAGCTGCTGTGCGGCCGGCTGGGGAATGATGGCCGCCCGCCGGGTGGGGCACACCTGGCCGGGACTCCCGGAGCGCGGCTCCGGACGCCGCCCGGACTGGCGGGTCGTCTCCGCGTACGCCCTGCTGTTCCTCGGCGCCGCGGTCCTCGCCGTGTGGCGGGTGGCCAGGCTCCGCTGAGGCCGCCACCGGCATCCCGCGGGCACCGCGCCGTCCGAGTGTCGTACCCACCCCGTACGATCGAGGAATGAGCACGCGGATCGCCTTCCTCAAGGGGCACGGGACCGAGAACGACTTCGTGATCATCCCGGACCCCGACAACGCCATCGAGCTGTCCCCGGCCGCCGTCACCGCCCTGTGCGACCGTCGGGCGGGCATCGGTGGCGACGGCCTCCTGCACGTCGTGCGCTCCGCCGCCCACCCCGAGGCCCGTCATCTCGCGGACAGGGCCGAATGGTTCATGGACTACCGCAACGGCGACGGATCGATCGCCGAGATGTGCGGCAATGGAGTGCGCGTCTTCGCCCGGTACCTCCAGCACACCGGACACATCGACGCGGGCGACCTGGCCGTGGCCACCCGGGGCGGTGTGAAGACCGTGCACGTCGCCAAGGCGGAATCCGGCGGCGAGATCACCGTGGGCATGGGCAAGGCACGCCTCTCCGGAGACGATGTCACGATCACGGTCGACGACCACGAGTGGCCCGCGCTCAACGTGAACATGGGCAATCCGCACGCGGTCGCCTTCGTGGACGACCTCTCCGAGGCGGGCAACCTCTACGCCCCGCCGCTCCACAGCCCCGCCGCCGCCTACCCGGACGGGGTGAACGTCGAATTCGTCGTCGACCGCGGCCCGCGGCACGTCGCCATGCGCGTGCACGAGCGCGGCGCCGGCGAGACCCGCTCGTGCGGCACCGGCACCTGCGCCGTGGCCGTGGCCGCCGCCCGCAGGGACGGCGTCGACCCGGCCGTCACCGGCGCCCCGGTGACGTACACCGTCGACGTGCTCGGCGGGCGCCTGGTGATCACCGAGCGGCCCGACGGCGAGATCGAGATGACCGGCCCCGCCGTCATCGTCGCCGAAGGCGAGTTCACGTCCGAATGGCTCGAAACGGCGAGCGCATGAACTGTCGCTCGAATGGGTGATCCGTTTCACGCTCGGCGAGAGGCGGTCAGTGCCACGTGATGGGCTCGGTAGCATCAAGCACCGGCCCGGACGGAGTACGCCACCGTCCGTCCACCGCCGGTCGAAGCAGCCGGAGGTGCCCATGAGTGCGGAGGCAACGAACCCTGCCACGCCCATCCCCCTGACCACCGGGGTGCAGCGCAGGCGCGGCCGCGCCCGTCTCGACCTGCGCAGGCTCGGCAGGGCCGCCCTGCTGGGACCCGCCACCCGCGACCGCCTCCCGGACGCGATCGGCCACGTGGTGGAAGCACACCGGGCCCACTATCCGGACGCCGACCTGGAGCCGCTGCGCCGTGCCTACGTCCTGGCGGAGTCCTCGCACCGGGGCCAGACGCGCAAGAGCGGCGAACCGTACATCACGCACCCCCTCGCCGTGACCCTGATCCTCGCCCAGCTCGGTGCGGAGATCACCACCTTGACCGCCTCCCTGCTGCACGACACGGTCGAGGACACGGACGTGACCCTCGACCAGGTCCGGGCCGAGTTCGGCGACGACGTCTGCTATCTCGTCGACGGCGTCACCAAACTGGAAAAGGTCGACTACGGAGCGGCGGCCGAGCCCGAGACCTTCCGCAAGATGCTCGTGGCCACCGGCAACGACGTACGCGTGATGTCGATCAAGCTCGCCGACCGGCTGCACAACATGCGCACCCTCGGCGTCATGCGCCCCGAGAAACAGGCCCGCATCGCCAAGGTCACCCGGGACGTCCTCATTCCGCTCGCCGAGCGCCTCGGCGTGCAGGCGCTCAAGACCGAGCTGGAGGACCTGGTCTTCGCGATCCTCCACCCGGAGGAGTACGCCGAGGTCAAGGCCCTCATCGACGCCAACGCCGCACGTGCGGGAGACCCCCTCGGGGACATCGCGGACGAGGTGCGCGGCGTGCTCCGGGAGGCGGGCATCGCCGCCGAAGTCCTCATCAGGCCGCGGCACTTCCTCTCCGTCCACCGCGTGCACCGCAAACGCGGCGAGCTGCGCGCCTCGGACTACGGCCGCCTCCTCGTGCTCGTCAACGAGGACGCCGACTGCTACGGAGTCCTCGGCGAACTGCACACCTGCTTCACACCGGTCGTCTCGGAGTTCAAGGACTTCATCGCCGTACCGAAGTTCAACCTCTACCAGTCGCTGCACACCGCGGTGGCCCGCTCCGACGGCCAGGTCGCCGAGGTCCTCATCCGGACGCACCAGATGCACCAGGTGGCCGAGGCGGGCGTCGTCGCGCTGCGCCATCCCTACGCTCCTCCTTCGGAGGAGCCATTCGACCGGGCCGACGACGAGCGGGTGGACCCGACCAGGCCCGGCTGGCTCTCCCGGCTCCTGGACTGGCAGCAGGCCGCACCCGACCCGGACACGTTCTGGTCGACGCTGCGCGAGGACCTCGCCCAGGACCGTGAGATCGCCGTCTTCCGCCCCGACGGCGGCACGCTCGGCCTGCCCGCCGGCGCCAGCTGCGTGGATGCCGCCTACGCCCAGTACGGCGAGGACGCGCACGCCTGCATCGGCGCGCGCGTCAACGGCCGCCTGGCGACCCTCAGCACCGTCCTGCGGGACGGCGACACCGTGCAACTGCTCATGGGGCAGGACACCACCTCCGGGCCGTCGAGCGAGTGGCTCGACCACGCCCGCACGCCCCCCCCGCGGATCGCCATCCCGCGCTGGCTCACCACCCATCCGACGCCCGCCGCTCCCGCCCCGACGCCGTCCGGCAGGCGGCCGGGCCGGCAGACGCCCGTGAGCCCGCCCCGCCCGGCCGCCTCCGAAGCCGCTCGTCCGGCCGCCGCGAGCGCCGTGGTGGACCGCGAGGGCGCCACGGTGCGCCTCGCCGGGCGTTGTACGCCGGTGCCGCCCGACGCCATCACCGCCTTCGCCGTGCGCGGAGGCGTCGTGACCGTCCACCGCGCCGGCTGCCCCGCGGGCGAGCACATGAAGGCAGTGGGGCGTGCGGAGGTCGGTGTGCGCTGGGGGGATACCGCGGAGTGCCGGGTGACCCTGACCGCCGAATCGTTCGGCCGTGCCCACCTGCTCGCCGACCTCACCGAAGCGATCGCCCTGGAGGGCGTCGCCGTCATCTCCGCCACCGTGGAACCCCCCACCCAGCAGCGCGTCCGCCACACCTACACGCTGCAACTGCCGGACGCGGCGCACCTCCCGGCGCTGATGCGGGCCATGCGCGCCGTGCCCGGCGTGTACGACGTGAGCCGCGCCCAGCACCCGGCCGCCGCCGCCGTCCACTGACCCGGTCCGGGGCCCCGGGCTGTCGGCACGCCTCATCGCCCCGTCGGCTCGGCTCATCCGCCCGAGGACATGGCGACCCGTTCGAGTGGTCGGAACGCGCGTCGTCACACCGTGACGGTTCCGCGCTGATAGCCGTAACCCATGCTGCTCACCCCTCGGACCCCGGCCGCGCGGCCGAAGTTCCTCCGCACCCCCCGTATCGCCGCGGCACTGATCGCGGCGACCGCCTCAGCCGCCCTCGTCGCGGCGAGCGCACCGTCCCCGGCCGCCCCGCTCGGCATCGGCGACCCGCTCTTCCCGCACCTGGGCAACCCCGGGTACGACGTGGACGCGTACGACATCGCCTTCACCTACCGCGGTGACAACCGCAAGCCGCTGGACGCCGTCACCAGGATCGACGCCCGGGTCACGGCGCCCCTGGAGCGCGTGAACCTCGACTTCACGCACAGCAAGGTCCGTTCCGTCGAGGTCAACGGCGAGGCCGCCCGCTTCGAAAGCACCGGTGAGGACCTGGTGCTCACACCGACCGCACCGGTCACCCCCGGCGAACGGCTCCGGATCACCGTCCGGCACACCAGTGACCCCGTCTCCACCAAGAGCGCCCAGAGCGGCTGGGTGCGCACGGGCGACGGACTCGTCATGGCCAACCAGGCGGACGCCGCTCACCTGGTCTTTCCGTGCAACGACCATCCGGCGGACAAGGCGACGTTCACGTTCCGTGTGACGGCCCCCAAGGGGCTCACCGCCGTCGCGAACGGCCTGCCGGCCGGCAACCTCCGGCGCGCCGACGGGAGCACCACCTGGGCGTACCGCACCCACCACCCCATGGCGACCGAACTGGCACAGGTGTCGATCGGGCGGTCCACCGTGGTCCACCGCGAGGGGCCGCACGGTCTCCCCGTACGCGATGTGGTGCCCAGCAAGGACCGCGAGCTCCTGGAGCGCTGGCTGAAGAAGACGCCCGGCCAGATCGACTGGATGGAGAAGAAGGTCGGCCGCTACCCCTTCGAAACCTATGGCGTCCTGGTCGCCGACGCACGCACCGGTTTCGAACTGGAGACACAGACGCTCTCTCTCTTCGAGAGAGAGATCTTCACCCGCTCCGAATACCCCGAGTGGTACGTCGACGCGATCATGGTGCACGAGCTGGCCCACCAGTGGTTCGGCGACAGCGTCACCCCGCGCACCTGGTCGGACGTCTGGCTCAACGAAGGCCACGCCACCTGGTACGAGGCCCTCTACGCCGAGGAGAAGTCGAAGCGGCCCCTGAAGGACCGCATGAAGGCGGCCTACAGCCGGTCGGACGGCTGGCGCGCGGCCGGCGGCCCGCCCGCCAAGCCCAAGGCCCCCGCCCCGGGGCAGAAAATCAGCCTCTTCCGACCCGTCGTCTACGACGGCAGCGCGCTGGTCCTCTACGCGCTGCGCCAGGAGATCGGGCGCGAGGCCTTCGAGCACCTTGAGCGGCAGTGGGTGCGCATCCACCGCGACGCCAACGCCACGACGGGCGACTTCGTGCGGCTCGCCTCCGGAATCGCGGGCCGTGACCTGGGCGGATTCTTCGACGCCTGGCTGTACGGGGAGAAGACGCCGCCCATGCCGGGGCATCCGGACTGGCGTACGGCAGCGCCGGAGGGGAAGTAACTTTTCGAAGGAAAAAACACGGATGACGAGACGGCCCGTGCCGTGCAACCATCTTCAGGTCGACGACGGCACGGCCGGTCCGGACTCCGGGGCTTCCCCTCGGGGACATCTCCGGGTCGACCCGGGCCGGGCCCGGGAATCTCCGGGTCGGCTCGGGCGTTGTCGACTGTGACGGGTGACGCACCCGTCGGCGACGGATCGCGGATCCGTCCGTATTCCATCGACGTATCGACGTAAGGACCCAATGACCTCCTCTTCTTCCCCTTCCCAGGACGCACAGAGCTTCGCGCAGAACTACCCCGAAGGTCTTCGGGCCGATGCCCTGATGGAAGAGGACGTCGCCTGGAGCCACGAGATCGACGGAGAGCGGGACGGCGACCAGTTCGAACGCTCCGAGCGCGCGGCGCTGCGGCGTGTCGCCGGACTCTCCACCGAGCTCGAGGACGTCACCGAAGTCGAGTACCGCCAGCTCCGCCTGGAGCGCGTGGTCCTCGTCGGCGTGTGGACCTCCGGGACCGTCGACGATGCGGAGAACTCCCTCGCCGAGCTGGCCGCCCTCGCGGAGACCGCGGGCGCGCTCGTGCTCGACGGCGTCATCCAGCGCCGTGACAAGCCGGACCCGGCGACGTACATCGGCTCCGGCAAGGCCATCGAGCTGCGTGACATCGTCCTCGAGACCGGCGCCGACACCGTCGTCTGCGACGGTGAGCTGAGCCCCGGCCAGCTGATCCACCTCGAAGACGTGGTGAAGGTCAAGGTGGTCGACAGGACCGCCCTGATCCTCGACATCTTCGCCCAGCACGCCAAGTCCCGAGAGGGCAAGGCGCAGGTCGCCCTGGCACAGATGCAGTACATGCTGCCGAGGCTCCGCGGTTGGGGTCAGTCGCTCTCCCGTCAGATGGGTGGCGGCGGCGGTGGCGGCATGGCCACCCGTGGTCCCGGTGAGACCAAGATCGAGACGGACCGGCGGCGGATCCGCGAGAAGATGGCGAAGATGCGCCGTGAGATCGCGGAGATGAAGACGGGCCGCGACCTCAAGCGGCAGGAGCGCCGGCGCAACAAGGTGCCTTCGGTCGCGATCGCCGGCTATACGAACGCGGGCAAGTCGTCGCTCCTCAACCGCCTCACGGGCGCGGGCGTCCTGGTGGAGAACGCGTTGTTCGCCACCCTCGACCCGACCGTGCGCCGGGCCGAGACGCCGAGCGGCCGGGTCTACACCCTGGCCGACACCGTCGGGTTCGTACGGCATCTGCCCCACCACCTCGTCGAGGCGTTCCGCTCCACGATGGAGGAGGTCGCCGACTCCGACCTCATCCTGCACGTGGTGGACGGTTCGCACCCGGTGCCGGAGGAGCAGCTTGCCGCCGTGCGCGAGGTGTTCCGCGATGTGGGCGCCACCGATGTGCCCGAGGTCGTGGTGATCAACAAGGCGGACGCGGCGGACCCGCTGGTGCTCCAGCGGCTGATGCGGAACGAGAAGCACGCGATCGCCGTCTCGGCGCGCACCGGTGCCGGCATCGCGGAGCTCCTCGCGCTGATCGACACCGAGCTGCCGCGGCCCGAGGTCGAGATCGAGGCACTCGTCCCGTACACCCACGGCCAGCTCATCTCGCGTGCGCACGCCGAGGGCGAGGTGCTCTCCGAGGAGCACACCGCCGAGGGCACCCTGCTCAAAGCGCGGGTGCACGAGGAACTCGCCGCGGAGCTCGGGCCGTACGTCCCGGCCACCCGCTGACGGCGCCCGGACCGAGTATGGTCCGGCCCGGTCACACACGGCGAAGGCCCGCCCCCCTCGCAGGGGGGCGGGCCTTCGCCGCATCAGGTGGGGTGTTACCGCGAGCCGTACTTCTCGCTCATCATGTCGTAGACCTGCTCGGCACCCTTGCCCAGCTGCGGTCCCGCCAGCCAGGTGTTCTCGGCCGGGCCGATGGACGTGTTCGACACCAGCTCGGTCTTGCCGCCCACCGTCCGGAACCAGCCGCCGCCGGACGAGCCGCCGGTCATGGTGCAGCCGATGCGGTACATCGTCGGCATGCTCGGCGACAGTGAGAGACGGCCCGGCTTGTCCACGCACTTGTGCATGATCAGGCCGTTGTACGGGGGAGCGGCCGGGTAGCCCCAGGCGCCCATCGAGCTCACGGTCTGCGCGGCCGGAGCCGAGAAGTCGACGTCGAGCGCGTTGCCCACGGTCTCCTCAAGGGACTTGCCGCCCTGCTCGGGCTTCACGTGCATCACGGCGTAGTCGTACGACGCGCCCGCACCGCCCGTCGGACCGCCCTCGTTGATCCACTCGTTGGAGGTCGAGACCCAGTCCGCCCAGTACTGGCCGTAGGGGGCGACCTCCTGGGAAGTCGCGGTCCCCAGCTCGGCCTCGGACTTGCCGAGGTCGTTGTAGGAGGGAACGAACGCGATGTTGCGGTACCAGCCGCCCTCGGCGCCGGCGTGCACGCAGTGGCCCGCGGTCCACACGAGGTTGGACTTGCCGGGGTTGCGCGGGTCCTTCACGACGGTGCCGGAGCAGACCATCGAACCCTCGGGGGAGTCGAAGAAGATCTTGCCGACGGGAGCGGCGTTCTCGTGGTACGGCGTCTTCTCGGGCTTGGCCCGGACCGGCGCCGGGGCGGGATCGGTCGCGCCCTGATCGGCACGCGCGTCCTTCGCGGCGATGGTCTTGTTCGGGTCCTTGGCCTCCTTCATCCGCTCGGGCTTCCAGAGCCCGGCGATGACCGGATTGACGAAGTCCTTGGACTCGCGCAGCCAGTCGTCCTTGTCCCAGTTCTTCCAGGCGCCGTTCTTCCACTTGTCCGGGTCGATGCCGTGCTTCTTGAGCTTGTCGGCGAGCTCGCCGGCCAGCCTGGAGTCGCCACCCTCGGAACCGGCGCCGGAGCCGTCGGACCCCTGGGAGGCGGCGGTGCCCGGCTTGTCGCTCACCTTGTCCTCGCTCGGACCGCAGGCCGTGGCGGTGAGCGCCAGGGCCGCCGCGAGTCCGGTCGCGGCGAGCGCGGCGCGCCGTCCACGGCTGCGCGCGAAGAGCGCACGAGTGGAACGCATGGTGCTGTTACCCCCGATAGAACGTGAAGTGCGTGATTGCCATGTATGGAGCAATGAGATCGCGGTGATTGCCATGTACGTGTCACGCTGCGGTCCGGGGAAACCCGGGGGAACCCGCGTTGACACGACACCCCACTATGCCTGTGGGATTGGGGACGAACGGCGGCGGGGTCGTGAAGGTTTACGGCGACCCCGCCGCCGTGTGACGTGCGGTGGGAGAGGTCCGGTCGGCCCGGGTGCCTGACGCATCAGGGACCTGGCTCGCCCGAAGGCCGAAGGCCGAAGGCCGAAGGTCGATGGACGGTGGCCGATGGACGGTGGGCGATGGCCAGGGGCTCGGCTTACTGTCCGCTGGCCAGGGGAGCGGCTTACTGTCCGGCGAACTTCTTGCTGACCGCGGTGTAGATGCCCTTGGCCTCCTTGCCCAGGCGCGGACCGGCCAGCCAGCCCGCCGTCACCGGACCGATGGAGGTGTTGGAGACCAGCGCGGGCTTGCCGTCCTGGCCCTGCGCCACCCAGCCGCCGCCGGACGAACCGCCGGTCATGGTGCAGCCGATGCGGTACATCGTCGGGTCGGGCTTGGTGAGCGAGAGACGGCCCGGCTTGTCGGCGCACTGGAACAGCTTCTGGCCGTCGAAGGGCTGCGCCGCCGGGTAACCGGTGGCCGTCATCGCCTTGACCTGCGCGACCGCGGGGGCGTTGAAGTCCACCGGGAGCGCCGAACCGACGGTCTCCTCCAGCGACTTGCCCTCACTGCCCTTCTCGGGCGCCACGTGGATCACCGCGAAGTCGTACGGCGCGCCCTTGCCGCCCGTCGGGCCGCCCTGCTCGATCCACTGGTCGGAGGTCTGCGCCCAGTCGCCCCACCAGACGCCGTACGGAGCGACCTCTTCCTTGGGGGCGTTCCGCAGCTCTTCGGCCGACTTGCCGCTGTCGTTGTACGAGGGGACGAAGACCATGTTGCGGTACCAGCCGCCTTCGGCGCCGGCGTGCACACAGTGGCCGGCGGTCCACACCATGTTGGACTTGCCCGGGTGGGCCGGGTCCTTGATGACGGTCGCGGAACAGACCATCGAACCCTCGGGGCCGTCGAAGAAGAGCTTGCCCGACTCGGCGGCCCGGCCGTGGTACGGCGCCTTCACGGCAGCCGCCTCGACGGGCTCGGGCGTCGGATCGGTGACGCCCTGGTCACCGGAGATGTCGTTGTCGTCGACGCTGCGGTCCGGGTTCTTGTCGGCGTCCCGCATCCGCTCGGGGTCCCACAGGTCCTCGATGATCGGGTTGACGAAGTCACCGGCCTCGCGCAGCCAGTCGTCCTTGTCCCAGTTCTTCCAGGCGCCGTTCTTCCACTTGTCCAGGTCGATCCCGTGTTCCTTGAGCCGGTCCTGGAGGTCCGCCGGAATCTTGATCTTGCCGTCGCCGCTGCCGCCGCCCTCGCCGTCACCGGGCTGGGCCGAGGACGAGTCGCCGCCGGCGCTGTCCTCGGTGGGTCCGCAGGCCGTGGCGGTCAGTACGAGCGCCGCGCCGAGCGCCACCGCGGCCGCCACGGGGGAGGTTCTGGTGCGCGCACTCCTCCCGCTGCGGGCAGTGAAGAGCGGACGTATGGGTCGCATCGTGAGATTCCCCCTGGGCCTCGAAAATCGTTCATCGTGCATCGTTCTGCGTGCTGCCGGACATCCGGGTGCGGAGCACCCGCCGCCCACCGGCGCGGATCCCCCGGGAGGGGAAGCGGCGCGCCTGTCGCTGGCGAACGGTGCCCCACACTATGCCGGTGCCGTTGGGGACGGCCGACGGAAGGGCAACGGTTCCGTCACGGCAAGGATCTTCCGATGACCCGTGATCCCGCGGGTTCACCGTCGTTGGTACGTACGGGGGAGTCGCGGCCTGCGTTGACCTCCCCTGCCAACTCGCCCTCGCGTTCGGTCATATGGGGTTCACCCGCTCCATGGGGTTCACCCGAGTCACACGGCCGGACGCGCTCGTCCCCAGCGGGAGGACCAACAGTCGTGGCCGTGACCGAGCCTGCGCCCGCGGCGGTGTCCGCGGCATGTTCTGTAACACAGTCTTCGCAGCCGGTGGAGCGGTCTCGGGGGTCTGCGGGGGGTGTCGGGGCCGCGGGGTCTGTACGAGTGGAGGGGGGCGTGGGGGCTGTGGGGTCCGCAGAGGCGGAGGGTGACGTGGCGGTTGCGGGGGTTGCGGGGATTGCGGGGGCCGGGGAGAGCGAGGCGCTTGCGGGGGCCCGGGGGACCGGGGGGACCCGGGGGGCCGGCGGGGGGGCGGGGGGGGGGGGGGGGGGGGGGGGGGGGGGGGAGCTGGGGTCCCCGGGGGGCGGGGGGGGGGGGGGGGCGGGGGGGCGGGGCGTGGGTCCCTCCCTCCCTCCCGGCTACGGGGCCCCCC
>NZ_JAFEXF010000107.1 GCF_016905445.1 Streptomyces sp. G44 | reverse complement strand
GGGTGAGCCTGGTCGCGGTGCCGTGCAACCTCCTCGCGGAGTTCGCCGTGGCGCCCGCCACCGTGCTCGGGTTCGCGGCGCTGGCCTCGGCCCCGGTGGCGATGCCGGTGGCCAAGGCGCTGGTCCGGGCCGCGAGTTGGCCCACGGAGTGGATCGCGGAGATCGCCCGCACCGGTGCGGCACTGCCGGGCAGCGGGATCGACTGGCCGGGTGGCTGGCACGGCGGGCTGCTGCTGGCGCTCGCCACGGTGGGGCTCGTCCTCGCGGGCCGCAGGCTCGCGCGGCATCCATGGCTCGCCACGGCCTGCGTCCTGCTCCTCCTCCTGGCGATCGTCCGACCGCCGCCCCTCACCCGGGTGATCGCCGGGTGGCCGCCGCCGGGGTGGCGGATGGTCATGTGCGACGTGGGGCAGGGCGACGCCACGGTGCTGGCGGCGGGTGAGGGCGCCGGCGTGGTCGTCGACGCGGGACCGGATCCGGTGGCGGTGGACCGCTGCCTCCGTTCACTCGGGATCACGCGTGTGCCGCTGGTGCTCCTGACCCACTTCCACGCCGACCACGTCGCGGGGCTGCCGGGGGTGCTGCGGGGGAGAGAGGTGGGCGGCATCCAGACGACGGGGTTCCAGGAGCCGCCGGAGCAGGCGGAGTTCGTGCGGGAGCAGGCGGCGG
This sequence comes from Streptomyces sp. G44, assembly GCF_016905445.1. GTDB lineage: Bacteria > Actinomycetota > Actinomycetes > Streptomycetales > Streptomycetaceae > Streptomyces. The sequence continues at coordinate 24,002 of NZ_JAFEXF010000107.1, read as the reverse complement.
CCGAGCGCGTGCCCGTGACCCGGGCCGTGGCGGGGGAGCGGCGGCGCGCGCCGGGCCTTAAATGGCAGGTGCTCTGGCCGCCGGCCGGACCGGGGCCGTCGCCCGAGGGGCCGAACGACGCGAGCGTCACGCTGCTCGTACGGGCCGGAGGGGTCACCCTGCTGCTCCTCGGAGACCTCGAACCGCCGGCCCAGCGCGCCCTGCTGCGTACCCCGGCCGCAGCCGGGATCGCCTCCGTGGACGTGCTCAAGGTGGCCCATCACGGCTCGGCCCATCAAGATCCGGAGCTGTTGCGCAGGGCGGCGCCGAGGCTGGCGCTGATCTCGTGCGGCGCGGAGAACACGTACGGCCATCCGGCGCCCGTCACGGTTGCCGCGTTGCGTTCGGGAGGGGCCCGGGTGCTGCGTACGGACGTGGACGGTTCGATCGCGGTGGTCGGTGCGGGCGCGGGCTCGGCCGCCCCACGGCTCGCCACCGCCACTCGGCCTCCCTAGGCCCGGGCGGCTCACCAGGCCTGGTGCCCGTGGTGGAGGCAGGGCGGTGGCCGAGCAATTCGGGTGACTCGCGACACTTCCAGCGCATCGGCAGTATTGCCGCGATGTGTGGCCGTGTTGCATCGAATGCCGCAACGGTGATCGAATACCCATTCGCAGTGGTTTTCAGGTGTTGTCAAGTAATGCGGGGGTGTGTCGCGCGTGTTCGGCCGTTGGCTGGGAAACCGTACGAATCGAGTGGGACGGACGGGAGCCTTGTCGGCGTTCAGGGTGCCGCCGGACGCGGGAGTGCTCAGCTGCCGGGTGCTCGATCCCGTCAACGAGCCGGTGCGGAACGCGGAGTTCGCCGTCACCGACGCCATGGGGCGCAAGGTGGTCGGGGGCGGGACGGACCCCTACGGGGCGTTCGTCACGACTGTTCCGGCCGGGGACTACCGCCTCGTGGTCTCGGCGGAAGGGTTCACTCCGTACCGGGGGAGCGCCACGGTCGGGCAGGACACGCACGCCTCGCTCGGTGATGTCACGCTCCAGGTCGCGCAGCCGCCGGCGCTTCCCGAGCCGGGGGACTGGGAGATCGACCCGCTGCACTCCTCCATCGGCTTCACCGCGCGGCACATCGGGCTGGCCCGCATCCACGGCCGGTTCAACAGCTTCGCGGGCGCCATTCGGATGGGCGAGCGCATGGAGAATTCCGCGATGCACGTCGTCATCGACGCGGCGTCCATCGACACCGGGGTCCAGATGCGTGACGACCATCTGCGCTCCGGTGACTTCCTCGATGTGGGGCGCTTTCCGACGATGGAGTTCTACAGCGACCGTTTCGTGCACAAGGGCGGCAACCGCTGGGCGGTGTCGGGCGGGCTGACGCTGCACGGCGTGACGCGCACGGTGACGTTGGACACCGAGTACCTCGGGATCGGGCAGGGGCTGGAGGGCGAGACCCGCGCGGCCTGCCGCGCCAGCACCGAACTGCACCGCGACGACTTCACGATCACCTGGCAGACGATGCTGGCGCGGGGCATCGCGGCCGTCGGGCACAGCATCACGATCGACCTCGACATCCAGGCCGTCCCCAAGAGCTGACCACCGGCTCCGCGCGGCGCGCCGCTGCCGCCACGGTGCGCCGCCCGTCGCTCCCGCCGGGCCCCGCGCGCTACGGGGCCTCCAGCCAGCCCTCGTGGGCGGCGGCCAGTTCGTCGAGCGCGGTCCGGTTCAGGCGGGATTCGGGGTCCTCGACCACGACCAGCCACTGGGCGTCCTCGGCGTCGTCCTCGCCGGCCAGCGCGTCCCGGACGAGCTGGGGTTCCTCGGCGACGCCGAAACGGTCGGGCAGTTCTTCGGCGACTTCCTCCGCGGCGTCGCGGTCGGGCAGCACCAGGACATGTCGTACGTGGGTCACCGGACCATTGTCCGATATCGCGTGGGCGGGGTGGTGGGCCGGTGGGCTCGGCCGGGACGGGGCCGGGCGGGAGGCGCTGTCAGTGGCGCGTGGGATGCTTGACCGCGATGGCCAGGAAGACAGATACCGCCGACTCGTCAGATCCGCTCGCGCCCCTCACGCTCGCCGTGGGACAGGAGGATCTGCTCCTCGACCGCGCCGTGCAGCAGGTGGTGGCGGCCGCCCGTGCCGCCGACGCGGACACGGATGTGCGCGACCTCACCTCGGACCAGTTGCAGCCCGGCACGCTCGCGGAGCTCACCAGTCCCTCGCTCTTCGCCGAGCGCAAGGTCGTGATCGTACGGAACGCGCAGGACCTGTCGGCGGACACCATCAAGGACGTGAAGGCGTACCTCGGGGCGCCCGCCGAGGAGATCACCCTCGTCCTGCTGCACGCGGGCGGCGCCAAGGGCAAGGGGCTGCTGGACGCGGCCCGCAAGGCCGGGGCGCGTGAGGTCGCCTGCCCCAAGATGACGAAGCCCGCCGACCGGCTGTCGTTCGTGCGGAGCGAGTTCCGGACGGCCGGCCGTTCGGCGACGGCCGAGGCGTGTCAGGCCCTGGTCGACTCGATCGGCAGCGATCTGCGTGAGCTGGCCTCCGCGGTGTCCCAGCTGGCGGCGGACGTCGAGGGCACGATCGACGAGGCGGTCGTCGGGCGGTACTACACGGGGCGGGCGGAGGCCTCCAGCTTCACCGTCGCCGACCGGGCCGTGGAGGGGCGGGCCGCGGAGGCGCTCGAGGCGTTGCGGTGGTCCTTGTCGACCGGTGTCGCCCCCGTCATGATCACCAGTGCGTTGGCGCAGGGTGTTCGGGCGATCGGGAAGTTGTCCTCCGCGCGGGGCGGGCGGCCTGCCGATCTTGCCCGGGAGCTGGGGATGCCGCCCTGGAAGATCGATCGCGTGCGGCAGCAGATGCGGGGGTGGACTCCCGATGGGGTGGCGGCGGCGCTTACCGCTGTCGCGGCGGCCGATGCGGGGGTCAAGGGTGGGGGGGATGATCCGGAGTATGCGTTGGAGAAGGCTGTGGTTGCCGTTGCGCGGGCGGCGCGGGCGGGGCGTCGCTGAGGGCGGGGCGGTTTTGTGGGGTGGCGGGGGTATGTAGCCGCGGGGTTGCCTGGGCTTGCTTGCGCAGTTCCTCGCGTCCCTGGGGGTGTGGCGGGCCGGGGTGCGTCGTTCTGTGCGGGCCCGTGCGTGGTTGCTCGCGCAGTTCCCCGCGCCCCTGGGGACGGGGTGGTGCGGTGTGTTGTTCTCTGCGGGTCTGCTTGTGGCTAGGCGCGCAGTTCCCCGCGCCCCTGGGGACGGGGTGGTGCGGTGTGTTGTTCTCTGCGGGTCTGCTTGTGGCTTGGCGCGCGGTTCTCCGCGCCCCTGGGCACAGGGTGGTCGGGGGTGTGTCGTTGTCTGCGGGCCCGTGCGTGATTGCTCGCGCAGTTCCCCGCGCCCCTTGAGGGGGCGGGGACGGGTACAGCAATGCCCCCGGAGTGGGTCCGGGGGCATTGTCGCAGCGTGGCGTACTGCGTGGTCTGTCCGCGAATCGAGGTAGAGGGCTCGAATTACCCTCGCGGGGGGATTGATCAGCTCCCCGGCACGCTAGCCGGGGCAAGGGGTTCAGCCCTGGAGGGACGCGGCCTTCGAAGCGAGCGCCGACTTCTTGTTGGCGGCCTGGTTCTTGTGGATGACGCCCTTGGAGACGGCCTTGTCGAGCTGGCGCGTGGCCTCACGCGTGAGCTCGGCGGCCTTCTGGGTGTCACCGGCGGCAACGGCCTCGCGGGCCTTGCGGATCGCGGTCTTCAGGGAAGACTTGACCGCCTTGTTGCGCTGACGCGCCTTCTCGTTGGTCTTGATCCGCTTGATCTGGGACTTGATGTTCGCCACGAAAGAGCCTTTTCAGGTTCAGGTACTGCAAGAGGTACTTGCAGATGAGTGTTATGACACGCGCCTCGACGCTTGAGAGGGCTACGAGACACAGCTGCCCACGGTACCAGCAGCCGTCCGGGCGGCCCAAACCGAGCGCAGTGCCCCACCCATGGGACGATGGAAGCTACGTATAGATCCGACCCGAGGCTACAGGCGCCTCAAGAGACAGGACCCTGCGTGCCCGCGACCCCTAACAATGTGCCCGAGCCGAGCCGTACCGACCCGGCTCTGATCCGCAATTTCTGCATCATCGCGCACATCGACCACGGCAAGTCCACGCTCGCCGACCGCATGCTCCAGCTCACCGGGGTGGTGGAGCAGCGGCAGATGCGTGCTCAGTACCTCGACCGCATGGACATCGAGCGCGAGCGCGGCATCACGATCAAGTCCCAGGCGGTGCGTCTGCCCTGGGCCCCGAACGAGGGCCCGGACCAGGGCAGCACCCACATCCTCAACATGATCGACACCCCGGGCCACGTCGACTTCACGTATGAGGTCTCGCGTTCGCTCGCGGCCTGCGAGGGCACGATCCTCCTGGTCGACGCGGCCCAGGGCATCGAGGCGCAGACTCTCGCCAACCTCTACCTGGCGATGGAGAACGACCTCAAGATCGTCCCCGTCCTCAACAAGATCGACCTGCCGGCCGCCCAGCCGGAGAAGTTCTCCGAGGAGCTCGCCAACCTCATCGGCTGCGACCCCGAGGACGTGCTGAAGGTCTCCGCGAAGACCGGCATGGGCGTCGAGGCGCTGCTCGACAGGGTCGTCGCCGAGATCCCGCCGCCGGTCGGCGTCGCGGACGCCCCCGCGCGCGCGATGATCTTCGACTCGGTCTACGACTCCTACCGCGGCGTCGTGACGTACGTACGAGTCGTCGACGGCCAGCTCAACAAGCGTGAGCGGATCCGGATGATGTCCACCGGGGCCACGCACGAACTCCTTGAGATCGGTGTGTCGTCCCCCGAGATGACCCCGGCCGACGGCATCGGCGTCGGCGAGGTGGGCTACATCATCACCGGCGTGAAGGACGTCCGCCAGTCCAAGGTCGGTGACACGATCACCTCCTTGCACAAGGGCGCGACCGAGGCCCTCGGCGGCTACAAGGACCCGAAGCCGATGGTGTTCTCGGGTCTGTACCCGCTGGACGGCTCGGAGTACCCGGACCTGCGCGAAGCCCTGGACAAGCTCCAGCTCAACGACGCCGCGCTGGTGTACGAGCCGGAGACCTCGGCCGCGCTCGGCTTCGGCTTCCGCGTCGGCTTCCTCGGGCTGCTGCACCTCGACGTCATCCGCGAGCGACTCGAACGGGAATTCGGGCTCGACCTGATCGCCACCGCCCCCAACGTGGTCTACCGCGTGATCATGGAGGACGGCAGCGAGCACACGGTCACCAACCCGAGTGAATTCCCCGAGGGCAAGATCGACCAGGTCTTCGAGCCGGTCGTGCGCGCCACGATCCTCGCGCCCAGCGAGTTCATCGGCTCGATCATGGAGCTGTGCCAGAACCGGCGCGGCGTCCTGCTCGGCATGGACTACCTCTCCGAGGACCGCGTCGAGATCCGCTACACCCTGCCGCTCGCGGAGATCGTCTTCGACTTCTTCGACCAGCTGAAGTCAAAGACCCGCGGTTACGCCTCGCTGGACTACGAGCCCACCGGCGAGCAGTCCGCGCAGCTCGTCAAGGTCGACATCCTGCTCCACGGCGACAAGGTCGACGCCTTCTCCGCGGTGACGCACAAGGACCAGGCGTACGCGTACGGCGTGCGGCTCGTCGCCAAGCTGCGCGAGCTGATCCCGCGGCAGGCCTTCGAGGTGCCCGTGCAGGCCGCGATCGGCTCCCGGGTGATCGCCCGCGAGACGATCCGCGCCATCCGCAAGGACGTCCTCGCCAAGTGCTACGGCGGTGACATCTCCCGTAAGCGGAAGCTGCTGGAGAAGCAGAAGGAAGGCAAGAAGCGGATGAAGATGGTCGGCTCCGTGGAGGTTCCTCAGGAGGCCTTCATCGCGGTGCTGTCCAGCGACGACAGCGGCGGCGGCAAGGCCAAGAAGTAGCCTCCGCGGCCGTTGACCGGCCGCTGCCACGCGGGCCCGGCGCACACCAGCGCCGGGCCCGCGGCGCGTTCGGCGCGCGGGTGCGTACCGTTCGGGTGTCTGGAGGAAGTGACAGGCAGCAGCCCCTTACGCACCGGGCGTCGGCGCTCTACTCTGATCACCACTCGTAGGTTACTCGCAAGTTAAACAAGTAGCCGACAGGGATGTAAGAAGCAGAACAGAAGGCAGAAGCAGCCGTCAGCAAGATCGCCGCACCGTCGTGGGCCCGGAGGATGTCGTGAGCGACACACAGATGAGCGACACACAGACCTTGATCGAGAACCGTCCGCCTTCCGTGGCGCACCTCCTCCTGGAGCGCGTGGCCGCCACCCCGGACGCCGAGGCCTACCGCTACCCCGTCCCGGCGGCCTCCGGAGAGGGCCCCGACGACTGGAAGGCGCTGAGCTGGGCGCAGGCCGCCGACCGCGTCTTCGCCGTTGCCGCCGGGCTGATCGAACTGGGGCTCCAGCCCGAGGACCGGGTCGCCCTCGCCTCCTCCACGCGGGTCGAGTGGATCCTCGCCGACCTCGGCATCATGTGCGCGGGCGCGGCCACCACGACCGTCTACCCGCAGACCAACGCCGAGGAGTCCGCGTTCATCGTGGCCGACTCCGGCAGCCGGGTGCTGATCGCGGAGGACGCCGCCCAGCTCGCCAAGGCCCGCGCGAAGCGCGCCGAGCTGCCCGAGCTGCGGCACGTCGTGGTCATCGACGCCGAGGGCGCGTCCGCCGCCGAGGGCGATCCCGAGGGCTGGGTGCTCACGCTCGCCGAGCTGGAGGCCCGCGGCGCCGCCTACCTGGAGAAGAACCCCGCGCTCGTCAAGGACCGCATCGCGGCGATCACCGCGGACCAGCTCGCGACGCTCATCTACACCTCCGGCACCACCGGCAGGCCCAAGGGCGTACGGCTCCCGCACGGCAACTGGTCGTACATGGCGAAGGCCATCGCGGCGACCGGCCTGCTCGGCCCCGACGACGTGCAGTACCTGTGGCTGCCGCTCGCGCACGTCTTCGGCAAGGTGCTGACCTCCGGGCAGATCGAGCTCGGGCACGTCACCGCCGTCGACGGCCGCGTCGACAAGATCATCGAGAATCTGCCGGTGGTGCAGCCGACGTACATGGCCTCCGTGCCCCGCATCTTCGAGAAGGTCTACAACGGCGTCGCGGCCAAGGCGCGGGCCGGCGGCGGGGCCAAGTACAAGATCTTCCTGTGGGCGGCCGAGGTCGCCCGCGCGTACGCGAAGGTCAGCCAGGACAACTTCCGCAGGACCGGCAACGCCTCGGTGCCCTTCGGTCTGCGCGCCAAGCACAAGGTCGCCGACTCGCTCGTCTACTCCAAGCTGCGCGAGGCCTTCGGCGGGCGGCTGCGCGCCGCCGTCTCCGGTTCGGCCGCGCTCGCGCCCGACATCGGGTACTTCTTCGCGGGCGCCGGCATCCACATCCTGGAGGGCTACGGCCTGACCGAGTCCTCCGCCGCCTCCTTCGTGAACCCCGGCGAGGCCTACCGCACCGGCACCGTCGGCAAGCCGCTGCCCGGCACCGAGGTGCGCATCGCGGACGACGGCGAGATCCTGCTGCGCGGCCCCGGCATCATGGAGGGCTACCACGGCCTGCCGGAGAAGACGGCCGAGGTGCTCGAGTCCGACGGGTGGTTCCACACCGGGGACATCGGCGAGCTCTCCGTCGACGGCTACCTGCGGATCACCGACCGCAAGAAGGACCTGATCAAGACATCCGGCGGCAAGTACATCGCGCCCGCCGAGGTCGAGGGCCAGTTCAAGGCCGTGTGTCCGTACGTCTCGAACATCCTGGTGCACGGCGCCGACAAGAACTTCTGCGCCGCGCTGATCTCCCTCGACGAGCCCGCGATCCTGACCTGGGCGGAGGAGAACGGCCTGGGCGGCAAGTCGTACGCCGAGGTCGTCGCCGCCCCCGCCACGGTCGAGCTGATCGAGGGCTATGTGAAGCAGCTCAACGAAGGCCTCCAGCGCTGGCAGACCATCAAGCAGTTCCGCCTCCTGCCGCGCGACCTGGACGTCGAGCACGGCGAGCTGACGCCCAGCCTGAAGCTGAAGCGCCCGGTCGTCGAGCGGGAGTACAAGCACCTGATCGACGAGATGTACGCGGGCTCGCGCGAGGCGTAGCCGCCCGCCGGGCCGGGAGGCGTGCCCGGCGGTGCCGGGCACGGGGCCGTGAAGGCGATGCCTCAATCGGTGGCCGGCGGTGTGCGGGGGTGCTCGGGGCGCTCCTCCGGCGTGCTCTCGGGATCGAGGAGGGCGCAGACGACACCGAGGAGCTGGTCCACGTCCACGGGCTTGGGCACATAGTCGGTGGCGCCCCGGGTGATGGCCTTCTCGCGGTCGCCCGGCATGGCCTTCGCGGTGAGGGCGATGATGGGCATGCCCTGCCACCGCGGGCTGCGGCGGATGGCGGCCATGGTTTCGTAGCCGTCCATCTCCGGCATCATGATGTCCATCAGGACGAGGTCGACGTCCGGGTTGCGCTCCAGGGTCTCGATGCCCTCGCGGCCGTTCTCCGCGTACAGCACGGGCATGCCGACGCGGCTGAGCACGTGGGTGAGCGCGAAGACGTTGCGGATGTCGTCGTCGACGATCAGCACCTTGCGGCCGGGCAGCAGGCGGCCGGCGCGGCCCTTCTTCCACTCCTCCAGCTTGGCGGGCGTGGGCCAGCCGTCGTCCGCTTCGAGGGCGGTGTGCGGCCGCTGGGCGGCGTCCTCCCGGGGCTCCGGCAGCTGCCGTGCGCGCGACGCGGCGTACGCGACGGCGGCCGCGCCGTGGCCCGGGTGCACCACGGGGACGTACAGCGAGAAGGTGGAGCCCTCGCCGGGGCGGCTCTCGGCGGTGATGCGGCCGCCGAGCAGGCCCGCGATCTCCCGGCTGATGGAGAGGCCGAGGCCGGTGCCGCCGTACTTGCGGTTCGTGGTGCCGTCGGCCTGCTGGAACGCCTCGAAGATCACCGGCAGCTGCTCCGCCGGGATGCCGATGCCGGTGTCGGTGACCGCGAAGCAGAGCAGGTCGGCGTTGTCGTGGTCCACGCGGTCACCCGAGGTGTCGGGAACGCGGCTGACCCGCAGCTCGACGCCGCCCGCCGAGGTGAACTTGACGGCGTTCGACAGGAGGTTGCGCAGGATCTGCTGGAGGCGCTGCTCGTCCGAGAACATCTCGCGCGGCACGTCGTCGCCGACCGTCACGTCGAAGGTGAGGCCCCGGTCGAGGGTGAGCGGGCGGAACGTCGCGTGGACGTAGTCGAGGACCTTGATCAGCGGGAGCTTCTTGGGGCGTACGTCCATCCGGCCGGCCTCGATCTTCGACAGGTCCAGGATGTCGTTGATGAGCTGGAGGAGGTCCGAGCCGGAGCGGTGGATCGTCGTCGCGAACTGCACCTCCTGGTCCGAGAGGTTGCCGTCCGGGTTGTCGGAGAGCAGCCGGGCCAGGATGAGCAGGGAGTTGAGCGGCGTGCGCAGCTCGTGCGACATGTTCGCGAGGAACTCCGACTTGTACTGGGAGCTGGTGGCGAGCAGGGCCGCCTTCTCCTCCAGTTCGGCGTTCGAGCGGCGCAACTCGGCCTGCTGGCGCTGGAGTTCGTCCGAGCGCTCCTGGAGCTGGGTGGCCAGGCGCTGCGACTCGCCGAGGAGTGACTCCGTGCGGGAGTTGGCGATGATGGTGTTGATGGCGACGCCGATGGTGTTCACGAACTGGTCGAAGAAGGCCAGGTGGACGTCGGAGAACCGGGAGAACGTCGCCAGCTCGATCACGCCGAGCAGTTTGTCCTCGAAGAGGATCGGGATGATGACGACCGTGGCGGGCGCCGCGTCCCCGAGCCCCGAATGGATCTTGATGTAGTCCGGCGGGACCTCCTTCACCAGGATGCGCTTCTTCTCCAGGGCCGCCTGGCGCACCAGGCCCTGCGCGGGCATACCGCCCGTGTCGACGACGGAGCCCCGGGCCGCGCCGTACCCCGCGATGAAGGCGAGGCCCTTCGCGGTGACCTGCGTGGGGGCCGGGCTCTCGGCGGTTTCGGGGTCGGCCAGGAAGAAGGCGCCGTACTGCGCGTTCACCAGCGGGGTCAGCTCCCGCAGGATCAGGTCGGCGACCTCCATGAGATCGCGGTGGCCCTGCATCAGGCCCGCGAGGCGGGCGAGGTTGGACTCCAGCCAGTCCTTGGCGCGGGTGGTCTCGCGGAGGTTGGAGACCATGAGGTTGATGTTGTCCTTCAGCTCCGAGACCTCGCCGCGTGTCTCCACCGTGATCGCGCGGGTCATGTCGCCCTGCGCCACGGCCGACGCCACCTCGGCGATGGCGCGGACCTGGGTGGTGAGGTTCAGCGCCAGCTCGTTCACGTTCGTCGTCAGGCGCTTCCACGTGCCGTAGACGCCCTCGACCCGGGCCTGGCCGCCCAGCTGGCCCTCGGAGCCCACCTCGCGGGCCACGCGGGTGACCTCGGAGGAGAACGACGACAGCGTGTCCACCATGGTGTTGATGGTGGTCTTCAGCTCCAGGATCTCGCCGCGCGCGTCCACGTCGATCTTCTTGGACAGGTCGCCCTGGGCGACGGCGGTCGCGACCTGCGCGATGTTGCGGACCTGCCCGGTGAGGTTGTCGGCCATGTAGTTGACGTTGTCCGTGAGGTCCTTCCAGACCCCCGAGACGCCGAGGACTTGGGCGCGGCCCCCGAGGCGGCCGTCCGTGCCGACCTCGCGGGCCACGCGCGTCACCTCGTCGGCGAAGGCGCGCAACTGCTCGACCATGGTGTTGACGGTGTCCTTGAGCTCCAGGATCTCGCCGCGCGCGCTGACCGTGATCTTCTTGGACAGGTCGCCGTTGGCGACGGCGGTGGTGACCTGGGCGATGTTGCGGACCTGCGACGTCAGGTTCGACGCCATGAAGTTGACGTTGTCGGTGAGGTCCTTCCATACGCCGGACACGCCGCGCACCTGGGCCTGTCCGCCGAGGTTGCCTTCCGTGCCGACCTCGCGGGCGACGCGCGTCACCTCGTCGGCGAAGGCGGAGAGCTGGTCGACCATCGTGTTGATCGTCGACTTCAGCTCCAGGATCTCGCCCTTCGCCTCCACCGTGATCTTCTTGCCGAGGTCGCCCTGCGCGACGGCGGTCGAGACGAGCGCGATGTTGCGGACCTGCGAGGTCAGGTTGTCCGCCATGAAGTTGACGTTGTCGGTGAGGTCCTTCCACACGCCGGACACGCCCCGCACCTGGGCCCGCCCGCCGAGGTTGCCTTCCGTGCCGACCTCGCGGGCCACGCGCGTCACCTCGTCGGCGAAGGCCGAGAGCTGGTCGACCATCGTGTTCACGGTCGACTTCAGCTCCAGGATCTCGCCCCGGGCGTCCACGGTGATCTTCTGGCTCAGGTCGCCGTTGGCGACGGCGGTGGTGACCTGGGCGATGTTGCGGACCTGCGACGTCAGGTTCGACGCCATGAAGTTGACGTTGTCGGTCAGGTCCTTCCACACGCCGGAGACGCCCCGCGCCTGCGCCCGGCCGCCCAGCTGCCCCTCGGTGCCGACCTCACGGGCCACCCGCGTCACCTCGGCGGCGAACGCGGACAACTGCTCCACCATGGTGTTCACGGTCAGCTTCAGTTCGAGCAGCTCACCGGTCGCCTCGACGGTGACGGTGCGGGTCAGGTCGCCCTGCGCCACCGCCGTCGTCACGAGCGCGATGTCCCGGACCTGGGCGGTGAGCCGGGCGGCCATCGTGTTGACCGCCTCGGTCACATCACGCCAACTTCCCGACAGGCCCCGCACCTTGGCGCGCCCGCCGAGCCGGCCCTCCGTGCCGACCTCACGGGCGACGCGGGTCACCTCGCCGGTGAAGAGGGAGAGCTGGTCGACCATCGTGTTCACGGCGCGGCCGAGGCGGCGCAGGTCGCCCCGCAGCTCCCGGCTTCCGTCGTGCAGGTCGACGCGCTGGGTCAGGTCACCGCCCGCCACGGCGTTGAGCACCCGGGTGGCGTTCGCCGCCGGGGCGACCAGCGAGTCCAGCAGGGAGTTGACCTCCTGGATCCGGTCCGCCCACCTGCCCTGCCCCGGGCTCGCCGTGAACCGTTCGTCCAGGCGGCCGTGCCGGATGATCTCGCGGCGTACGCGGACCAGCTCGGCGTCGAAGTGCAGTGAGCGGTCGAGCATTTCGTTGAAGACCGTGTACAGCTCGGCGGCGATGCCGTCGCCGGCCGGTGCGATCTTCGTGAAGCTGCCGTCCCGGGCGGCGCGCATGGCGGCGAGCAGCGGGCGCAAGGAGGCGGGATCGGCGGGTGTGACGGCTGAGGGAGCCGGGGCCACGGGTGTGGCGGCTGGGGGTGCCGGGGCCGCGGGGGACGGCACGGGTGTCGCCGGGGCGGGGATCCGGCCATTTCCGGGCGCGGGCGTAGCACTGTTCTGACTCATAGCGGCCCACTTCGGTGACTCGGTGCTTATGGCCGCCGCCAGTCTGTCACTCTGTCGGTGTCGCCTGAGGCGTATTCGACCTAACTGCTCAGGAGCCGCACCGTGGGGTCCATTCCGATGCAACGGGAGACCGAATTCCGTGCCTGTGCCGAGGACCCGGACCGCCCGGGGCCACCGGCGGTGGTGCGCACGTCCCTGCCCGGGAACCCCCTGGCGCCCGCCGCCGCGCGCAGGTTCGTGCGCGCCGCGCTCGACGACTGGACGGAACTCGGCGTGCCCGCGGCGGCCGGCGTCACCGACCGCCTCGCCGACGACGCGGTGCTGATCGTCAGCGAACTGGTGACCAACGCCGTGGTGCACGCGGGCACCGCGGTCGAACTGCTGTGCCGCCTCGACGAGGCCGGGCCCGGCGAGGACGCCGACACCCTCGTCATCGAGGTTTCCGACCACCACCCCTCACGCGCCGTCCGCGGCGAGCAGGGCGGCTTCTCGTCCACCGGCACCCCCGAGTACGGCCGGGGCCTCCAGCTCGTCGCGAGCCTCTCCGAGTCCTGGGGCATCACCTACCGCACGGGCACCAAGACCGTCTGGGGCCGGCTGCCCGTCGACGGCGCCGCGGCCTCCGGGCCCGAGAGCGAGTCGTACGCGAGCGAACAGGCACACAGACGCGGGCTGCGCGCCACCGGGATCCTCGCGCCGCTGCCCAAGCGCGTCACCCACGAGACGGAGTGGGTCAACCGCGGGGCGCTCAGCTTCCTCGCCGAGGCGTCCGACCTGCTGGCCGGGCAGTTCGACGAGGACCTGGTCGCCGCGCTCGCCGGACAGCTGCTCGTGCCGCGGCTCGCCGACTGGTGCGCGGTCTGGCTCGACGAGGCCTCGGAGGGCCCGGCACGCGCGACCGCGGGCGGCCCCGGCGCGCGCCTGGCCCGCGTCTGGCACACCAGCGAGCAGCGCATGGAGGAACTGCGCCGCGTGCTGGAGAAGGACCCGCCCCAGCTGCCCGACGCGGCGGGCACCGGCGCCCTCCCCGTCCGCTGGCCCGGCGAGGCGCTGGCGGACGAGACGTCCGGCACGGCGCTCGCGTACCGCCTGATCGCGGGTGGCCGCACGCTCGGCACGCTGGTCATCGGCAGGGCGGGCCTGATCCGCTTCCCCGACGAGGTCACCGGCCTCGTCGAGGACTTCAGCCGCCGCGTCGCCCTCGCCGTCAGCACGGCCCGCCGCTACCAGCGCCAGGCCAACATCAGCCGCGTCCTCCAGCGCGGGCTGCTGCCCAGCAAGGTCGCGCGGATCCCCGGCGTGCAGAGCGGCCTGGTGTACGAGCCGCGGGACAAGGGCGGCCCCGGCGGCGACTTCTACGACGTCTTCCAGGCCGGGGACGGGCGCTGGTGCTTCGCGCTCGGCGACGTCCAGGGCAAGGGCCCCGAGGCCGCCGTGGTCATCGGCCTCGCCCGGCCCTGGCTGCGGCTGCTCGCCCGCGAGGGCTACCAGGTCGCCGAGGTCCTCGACCGCCTCAACCAGCTGCTCCTCGACGACGCGACCGAGGCCGCGGACGCGGCGGCCGCCGTCGTCGCCGTCGCGGGCGGCCAGGGCGTACCGGCCGACGGCCCCACCTCACGCTTCCTCTCCCTCCTCTACGGCGAGCTGATCCCGCACGAGGGCGGCGTGCGCTGCACCATCGCGTGCGCCGGGCATCCACTGCCGCTGCTCCTGTCGCCGGACGGGCAGGTGCGCCCGGCGGCGAGCCCGCAGATGCTGCTCGGGGTCGTCGACGACGAGACGTACACGAGCGAGAGCTTCGACCTGCTGACCGGCGACACCCTCCTGTGCGTGACGGACGGCGTGACCGAGCGGCGTTCGGGGCGGCTCCAGTTCGACGACGGCGACGGCCTCGCCCAGGCCCTCGCCGGCTGCGCGGGGCTCGACGCGGGGCTCGTGGCGGAGCGGATCCGGCGTCTCGTGCACGAGTTCTCGGAGGGCCCGCCCGACGACGACCTGGCGTTGCTGGTGCTCCAGGCGCAGTAGGCGTTCGCGCTCCGGCGGTGCGGGACAATCGACGGTATGCCTTCCGCACTGCCCGATGGCGAGCCCATGCCCGAGGACGGCGCGCTGCCCGCGTCCGCCCTGGCCGGCGCGGCCTCCCGCCCCCTCGGCTTCTACCTGCACGTCCCGTACTGCGCCACGCGCTGCGGCTACTGCGACTTCAACACCTACACCGCCACCGAGCTGCGCGGCTCCGGCGGTGTGCTCGCCTCCCGCGACAACTACGCGGACACCCTGACCGACGAGGTGCGGCTCGCGCGGAAGGTGCTCGGCGACGACCCGCGGCCCGTGCGGACCGTCTTCGTCGGGGGCGGTACGCCGACGCTGCTGGCGGCCGGTGATCTCGTACGGATGCTGGCGGCCGTACGGGACGAGTTCGGGCTCGCGGACGACGCGGAGATCACGACCGAGGCGAACCCCGAGTCGGTCGACGAGGCGTATCTCGCGGAGCTGCGGGAGGGCGGGTTCAACCGGGTCTCGTTCGGCATGCAGAGCGCGAGGCAGCATGTGCTGAAGGTCCTCGACCGTACGCATACGCCGGGGCGGCCCGAGGCCTGTGTCGCCGAGGCGCGGGCGGCCGGGTTCGACCATGTGAACCTCGACCTGATCTACGGCACCCCAGGCGAGACGGACGACGACTGGCGGGCCACGCTGGACGCGGCGATCGGCGCCGGGCCCGACCATGTCAGTGCCTACGCGCTGATCGTCGAGGAGGGCACGCAGCTCGCGCGGCGCATCCGGCGCGGGGAGGTGCCGATGACGGACGACGACGTCCACGCCGACCGGTACCTCATCGCCGACGAGGTCCTCGGGCGGGCGGGCTTCTCGTGGTACGAGGTGTCCAACTGGGCCACGACCGAGGCGGGGCGCTGCCTGCACAACGAGCTGTACTGGCGCGGCGCCGACTGGTGGGGGGCCGGGCCGGGCGCGCACAGCCACGCCGGGGGCGTGCGGTGGTGGAACGTGAAGCATCCCGGGGCGTACGCGGCTGCCCTCGCCGCCGGGCGTTCCCCCGGAGCCGGGCGGGAAGTCCTCTCCGAGGAGGACCGGCGGGTGGAGCGGATCCTGCTGGAGCTACGGCTGGTGGAGGGCTGCCCGCTGTCCCTGCTGAAGGAGGCCGGGCTCGCCGCGGCGCGCAAGGCGCGGGACGAGGGGTTGCTGGAGGTGGCGCCGTACGCGGCGGGGCGGGCGGTGCTGACGCTGCGGGGGCGGTTGCTGGCGGACGCGGTGGTGCGGGAGCTGGTGGATTAGCGGCGCCGGAGGGCTGGGCTGCGGGGGGGGGGCGCCCGGCGGCGGGCCCGTCCCGCCCGGCCGCGCCACCCGGCAGCGGTCTCCCGCCCGCCCGTTTGCCCGGCAGCCGGCCAGTTCCCCGCCCACGCACCCGGCAGCCGGCCAGGCCCCCCGCTACGGATGCGTCACGAAGTCGATCAGTTCTTCCACTCTGCCCAGCAGCTCCGGCTGCAAGTCCTTGTAGCTGCGCACCGAGCCGAGGATCCGCTGCCACGCGGCCCCCGTGTTCTCCGGCCAGCCCAGCGCCCGGCACACGCCCGTCTTCCAGTCCTGCCCCCGCGGCACCCGGGGCCACGCCTCGATGCCCACGGAGGACGGCTTCACCGCCTCCCACACGTCGATGTACGGGTGGCCGACGACCAGGGCGTGGTCGCTGGTGACCTCCGCCGCGATGCGGGACTCCTTGGAGCCGGGGACGAGGTGGTCCACGAGGACGCCGAGCCGCGCGTCAGGACCGGGGGAGAAGTCGGCGACGATCGCCGGGAGGTCGTCGATCCCCTCCAGGTACTCGACGACGACGCCCTCGACGCGCAGGTCGTCGCCCCAGACCCGCTCGACCAGTTCGGCGTCGTGCCGCCCCTCGACGTAGATGCGTCCCGCGCGGGCGACCCTGGCCCGCGCCCCGGGAACAGCCACCGAACCGGAGGCGGTGCGCGAGGGACGTGCCGGCGCCGCGCCCGCGGCCGGGCGGACCAGCGTCACCGTCCTGCCCTCCAGGAGGAACCCCCGCGGCTCCATCGGAAAGACGCGGTGCTTGCCGAAGCGGTCCTCCAGGGTCACCGTCGGACCCTGCGCGGTCTTCTCGCAGCGGATCACCGCCCCGCAGAAACCGGTGCTCAGCTCCTCCACCACGAGGCCGGCGTCCGCCGCCACCTCCGGTACGGGCTTCGGCTTCTTCCACGGCGGGGTGAGATCGGCGGAGTACTGGCGCATTCTGCCGACGATAGGAAGAGTGTGCGGGACCGCCGCTACGACACGCCGGAACGTGCCGCCAGTGTGGCGCGCTGCGCACGGACAAAAGCCGCATCCACCACCGCGCCGTGCCCCGGCACGTACCGCGCGTCCTCGCCGCCGAGCTCCAGGAGCCGGTCCAGCGCCGCAGGCCACCGCGAGGGCACCGCGTCCGGGCCGGCCTGCGGTTCGCCCGACTCCTCGACGAGGTCGCCGCAGAAGACGGTCTCCGGCTCGCCGTCCCCGCCGGGCACCAGGACCGCCATGTCGTGGCCCGAGTGGCCGGGCCCGACGTTCGCGAGGAGGACCTGGACGCCGCCGCCGAGGTCGAGCGTCCACTCCCCGCACACCAGGTGGTGGGGGTGGACCAGGAGATCGACCGCCTCCGCCGCCGCCCGCCGGTCCAGGCCGTGCCGCACCGCGTCCGCGCCCAGCTCCTCGCGGCCCTTGTCGAGGACCGTGTCGATGCCCACGGCCCCGTACACCTCCACGCCCGCGAAGGCCGCGGCGCCGAGGACATGGTCGAAGTGCGGGTGCGTCAGAGCGAGATGCGTCACGCGGCGACCGCCGCCGAGCAGTTCCCCGGCCGTCGTCCGCAGGGCCGCGCCCTCGGCCAGACTCGACCCCGCGTCGATCATCAGGGCCGCCCCGTCGCCGACGACGAGCCCTGCCGTGCAGTCCCACACCGGCAGGCGGCACCGTCCCACGCGCGGTGCGAGCCGCTCCCAGCCCGCCGCTTCCCATGCCGGCTCCACGTCCATACGGTGACGCTAACCGCTGCGGCGGCGCATGGCATGACCAACCGGCGTCCGGGCAGGAGCGACCCGGGTCGGGGTCCGGCCTTGCCGGGCCCGTACCCGACGGCCGTACACTGAGCCTTTGACAGGCTGGCACTCACCCGCGTTGAGTGCCAGGCAGGGGATCACCGCGGCGGATGACGTTCTGGAGGTGTGCGCGATGCTCAGTGAACGCAGGCTCGAAGTGCTGCGCGCCATCGTCCACGACTATGTCGGGACGGAGGAGCCGGTCGGCTCCAAGGCGCTCACCGAGCGGCACAGCCTCGGCGTCTCCCCGGCCACGGTGCGCAACGACATGGCGGCGCTGGAGGAGGAAGGGTTCATCGCCCAGCCCCACACCAGTGCCGGGCGCATCCCGACGGACAAGGGCTACCGCCTGTTCGTCGACAAGCTCGCCGGGGTCAAGCCGATGACCGCCCCCGAGCGGCGCGCCATCCAGAACTTCCTCGACGGCGCCGTCGACCTCGACGACGTCGTGGGGCGCACGGTGCGGCTGCTCGCGCAGCTCACCCGGCAGGTCGCCGTCGTGCAGTACCCCTCACTGACGCGGTCGACCGTGCGGCACGTGGAGCTGCTCTCGCTCGCTCCCGCGCGCCTCATGCTCGTCCTGATCACCGACACCGGCCGGGTCGAGCAGCGCATGATCGACTGTCCGGCGCCCTTCGGGGAGTCGTCGCTCGCGGATCTGCGGGCGCGGCTCAACAGCAGGGTCGCGGGCCGCCGCTTCGCGGACGTCCCGCAGCTGGTGCAGGACCTGCCCGAGGCCTTCGAGGCCGAGGACCGCGGCACCGTCTCGACGGTGCTCTCCACCCTCCTCGAAACACTCGTCGAGGAGACCGAGGAGCGGCTGATGATCGGCGGCACCGCCAATCTCACCCGCTTCGGGCATGACTTTCCCCTCACGATCCGCCCCGTTCTCGAGGCCCTTGAGGAGCAGGTCGTGCTCCTCAAGTTGCTTGGCGAGGCGACGGATTCGGGCATGACCGTACGGATCGGTCATGAGAACGCCCATGAGGGCCTCAGCTCCACCTCCGTGGTCTCGGTCGGCTACGGTTCGGGCAGCGAGGCAGTCGCCAAACTAGGCGTGGTCGGACCGACCCGCATGGACTATCCGGGAACGATGGGAGCAGTACGCGCAGTGGCACGTTACGTCGGACAGATCCTGGCGGAGTCGTAAGTGGCCACGGACTACTACGCCGTACTCGGCGTGCGCCGCGACGCTTCCCAGGACGAGATCAAGAAGGCCTTCCGGAGGCTGGCGCGTGAGCTTCACCCGGACGTGAATCCGGACCCGAAGACTCAGGAGCGCTTCAAGGAGATCAACGCCGCCTACGAGGTGTTGTCGGACCCGCAGAAGAAGCAGGTCTACGACCTCGGGGGCGACCCGCTGTCCCAGGCGGGCGGCGGTGGCGCGGGCGGTTTCGGGGCCGGTGGCTTCGGCAACTTCTCCGACATCATGGACGCGTTCTTCGGGACGGCGTCGCAGCGGGGGCCGCGTTCGCGTACGCGCCGCGGCCAGGACGCCATGATCCGGCTGGAGATCGACCTCGACGAGGCCGCCTTCGGGACGACCAAGGACATCCAGGTCGACACGGCGGTCGTCTGTACGACGTGCAGCGGTGAGGGCGCCGCGCCGGGGACCTCCGCCCAGACGTGTGACATGTGCCGCGGCCGCGGCGAGGTGTCGCAGGTCACGCGGTCCTTCCTCGGGCAGGTCATGACCTCGCGGCCGTGCCCGCAGTGCCAGGGCTTCGGCACGGTCGTGCCGACGCCGTGCCCCGAGTGCGCCGGTGACGGCCGCATCCGGTCGCGGCGGACGCTGACCGTCAAGATCCCCGCCGGTGTCGACAACGGCACGCGGATCCAGCTCGCGGGCGAGGGCGAGGTCGGGCCCGGCGGCGGGCCCGCCGGTGACCTGTACGTGGAGATCCACGAGCTGCCGCACGCGGTGTTCCAGCGGCGCGGGGACGATCTGCACTGCACGGTCACCATTCCGATGACCGCGGCGGCGCTCGGCACGAAGGTGCCGTTGGAGACGCTGGACGGTCTTGAGGAGATCGACATCCGGCCGGGCACGCAGTCCGGTCAGTCGGTGCCGCTGCACGGGCGTGGTGTCACGCATCTGCGGGGTGGCGGGCGCGGTGACCTCATCGTGCACGTCGAGGTCCTCACGCCGACCAAGCTCGACGCCGAGCAGGAGCGGTTGCTGCGGGAGCTGGCGCAGCTGCGGGGTGAGGAGCGGCCGACGGGGCAGTTTCAGCCGGGGCAGCAGGGGTTGTTCTCGCGGCTGAAGGATGCGTTTAACGGGCGGTAGCGCCCTTGAGCGGGGTTTGTGCCCCCGGGGCGGGTTCTTCCCGTGCCGGGGGCGCGTTGTTCTCCGGCCGCGGGTCGGTGGTGGTTGCTCGCGCAGTTCCCCGCGCCCCTGGGGGTGGTCCCGGCCGTCTGTCTGTGCGGGTTGTGTGTGGTTGCTCGCGCAGTTCCCCGCGCCCCTTGGCGGGGGGTGGGGTTGTCCGTTCGTGCGGGTTGTGTGTGGTGCTCGCGCAGTTCTCCGTGGGCCTCGCGGGGGCGATTCGGTCGGTTGTCCGGGGCGTGGCACGATGCGTGTATGTCCTCCGTGCTCAGCGATCTCTGCCGCCATCCGATCGTGCAGGCCCCCATGGCGGGCGGCGCGTCCTGTCCGCGGCTGGCCGCGGCCGTCTGCGAGGCCGGCGCCCTCGGTTTCCTCGCCGCCGGGTACAAGACCGCCGACGGGATGTACCAGGAGATCAAGCAGTTGCGGGGCCTGACCTCGCGGCCCTTCGGCGTCAACCTGTTCATGCCGCAGCCCGACACCGCGGACGCCGCCGCGATCGACGTCTACCGCAGCCAGCTCGCCGGTGAGGCCACCTGGTACGAGACGCAGCTCGGCGATCCGGACAGCGGGCGCGACGACGGGTACGACGCCAAGCTGGCCATCCTGCTCGACGACCCGGTGCCCCTCGTCTCCTTCACCTTCGGGTGCCCCACGCGTGACGTGCTCGACGCCTTCGCGCGCGTCGGCACCCGCACCGTCGTCACCGTCACCACACCGGAAGAGGCCCAGGCCGCCCAGTGGGCCGGCGCCGACGCCGTGTGCGTGCAGGGCGTCGAGGCGGGCGGACATCAGGGCACCCACCGCGACGACCCGGAGGCCGACGGCGCCGGGATCGGGCTGCTCTCCCTCATCACGCAGGTCCGCGAGACCGCGCAGATCCCCCTGGTCGCCACCGGCGGCCTGATGCGCGGCGCGCAGATCGCCGCGGTGCTCGCGGCGGGCGCCGACGCCGCGCAGCTCGGCACGGCGTTCCTGGTCACGCCCGAGTCGGGCGCGCACGCCCTGCACAAGCAGGCCATGACCAACCCGCTCTTCCTGCGGACCGAGCTGACCCGGGCGTTCTCCGGGCGGCCCGCGCGCGGCCTCGTCAACCGCTTCATGCGCGAGCACGGCCCGTACGCGCCCGCCGCCTACCCCCAGGTGCACCACCTGACCAGCGGCCTGCGCAAGGCCGCCGCGAAGGCCGGTGACGCGCAGGGCATGGCGCTGTGGGCCGGGCAGGGCCACCG
Organism: Streptomyces sp. G44; assembly: GCF_016905445.1. Taxonomy (GTDB): domain Bacteria; phylum Actinomycetota; class Actinomycetes; order Streptomycetales; family Streptomycetaceae; genus Streptomyces. The sequence goes on along the minus strand of NZ_JAFEXF010000107.1, from coordinate 2,986 downwards.
GCTCGCCCGGGAGCTGCCCGCCGGGCAGCTCGTGGAGGTCCTCGCGGCCGAACTCGCCGACGCCGAGGGCTCGTCGGCCGCCGAGGGCCGGGACGGCGCCGCGTGACCGCCCCCGTCTTCGTCGTCGGCCACTTTGACACGGCCGCGCTCGCCGGCGACGGGCGCTATGTGCTCGACGGCCCCGAGGGACGCCACGCCGTCTCCGTGAAGCGGCTGCGCGCCGGTGAGGACGTCGTCCTGACCGACGGCGCCGGACGGTGGGCGCACTGCGTGGTCCTCGACACCGAGGGCAAGGACCGGCTCGTCGTACGGATGGGCCCCGTGACGGAGGAGCCCGAGGAGTCGCCCCGCATCACCGTCGTACAGGCGCTGCCGAAGGGGGACCGCGGGGAGCTGGCCGTCGAGACGATGACGGAGACCGGTGTCGACGCGGTCGTGCCGTGGGCCGCGTCGCGCTGCATCACGCAGTGGAAGGGCGAGCGCGGCCTGAAGGCGCTGGCCAAGTGGCGGGCGACCGCGCGCGAGGCGGGCAAGCAGTCGCGCCGGGTGCGCTTCCCCGAGGTCGCCGACGCGGCGTCCACCAAGCAGGTCGCCGCCCTCCTCGCGGGCGCCGACTTCGCGGCCGTCCTGCACGAGGAGGGCAGTGCGCCACTGGCCACCGCCGGACTCCCGGCGAGCGGGCACATCGTCCTCGTCGTCGGGCCCGAAGGGGGCGTCTCCCCGGACGAGTTGGCGGCCTTCGCCGCGGCGGGCGCGAAACCGTACCGGCTCGGACGTAGTGTCTTGCGTACATCGACCGCGGGGACCGCGGCGACGGCGCTGCTGCTCGGACGCACGGGCCGCTGGTCCTGACCGACCCTCCGGGGGCTGCGTTGGAACTCGCCCAGGTACGCCTGCTCGTCACGGACTTCCCGGCCTGCTACCGCTTCTACGCCGATGTCCTCGGCCTGAAGCCGCAGTCGGGCGCGCAGGACGGGCCGTACGAGAAGTTCAGTCCGGCCGTCGGCTCGGCGGGCATCGCGTTGCAGGACCGGGCGGTGATGGCCGCCCTCCTCGGCGAACTGGGCGAGGCGGTGACCGGGCACCGCTCCCTGGTGGTGCTGCGCGTCGACGACCTGGACGCGTACTGCGCACGGATCGTCGCCCGCGGCGCGGTCCTCGCGCACGGCCCCGCGCCGCTGACGGACCGCATGCGCGCCGCCCACCTCAGGGACCCCGAGGGCAATGTGGTGGAGCTCCAGGAGTGGCTGCTGCTGCGCGGGTGACCGGATTTCGCGGGCGGCGGCGCGAGCGGTCTACCGCCGCGGCGTACGGAGTGGCATTCTGCCGCCCATGGGGGCTTTGAGGCGGTTACGGCAAGGGAACGTGTGGCAGCGGCGCGGGCCGGTCCTGTGCGCCGTCGGGCTCGCCGGCGCGGCGGCGCTCGGCGTCACCGCGTGCGACCCCGTCGACGGCGGTCTGAACACCGCGGCGGTCGCGCTCACCACCGACCGGATGGGCACCAAGGAGCTGGAGCGCCAGAAGCTCGATGTGGCGTGGCTCAGCTGCACCGCCCGGTATCAGGACCGGGTCACCCCGAAGAGCGGCGGTCCCACGGAGAAGGCCGTCGTCGAGGTGGACTGCCAGGGCGAGACCGGCGGCAACGACGACGACAAGGACATCACCATCAAGGGCAGGGTGTCCTCCCTCGTCGACGACCGCTGCGTACGCGGCAACCTCACCGCCGCGGTCGACGGCAAGCAGCGGTTCCGGGTCGACGTGCTCGGCAACTGCGATGCCGGTGACGGTGACGGCGGAACCCCGTCCCCGCCCGGCTCCTCCCACCGGCCGCCCTCCCCGCCCCCGCCCTCCGACGACCGGCCCGAGCCCCGCCCCACCGTGACCGTGACGGTCACCGTCACCCCCGACCCGCCGCCGCCGACCTGCGACTGCCTGCCGGGGAAGTGACGTGGCCCGCCGGGCGGCCCGCCCCGGCCGAAGTGATCCAAACCGCTTCCGGGCCGCCCGGCGCCTGCCTAGGCTGGACGGCGTGACACAGACTGCGTACCTCCGGTATCCGCACATCCACGGCGAGTTGGCCACGTTCACGGCTGAGGACGACGTCTGGGTCGCCCCGCTCGACGGGGGCCGCGCCTGGCGGGTCAGCGCCGACAACGTGCCCGTGAACCACCCCCGCATCTCCCCGGACGGCACCACCGTCGCCTGGACGTCCACCCGGGACGGGGCGCCCGAGGTGCACGTCGCGCCCGTCGACGGCGGCCCCTCCAAGCGGCTGACGTACTGGGGCACATGGAAGACGGGCGTGCGCGGCTGGACCCCCGACGGACAGGTCCTCGCGGTCTCCGCCGCGGGCCAGGCCTCGTGGAACCGCAGCTGGGCGCGGGCCGTGCCGCTGGACGGCGGCCCCGCCGCCACCCTGCCCTACGGCCTCGTCGGGAACGTCACGCACGGCCCCGACGGCCAGGTCCTGCTGGTCACCGCCCCCCTCGGACGCGAGGCCGCCTGGTGGAAGCGGTACCGCGGCGGCACCGCGGGCAAGCTGTGGCTCCGCGCGGCGGCGGACACGGAGTTCGTACGCCTCCACGAAGAGCTCGACGGGAACATCGAGTACCCGCTGTGGGTGGGGGAGCGCATCGCCTTCCTCTCCGACCACGAAGGCGTCGGCGCCCTCTACTCGTCCCAGCCCGACGGCTCCGACCTGCGCCGCCATACCCCTCTCGACCACTTCTACGCCCGGCACGCCGCCACCGACGGCACCCGCGTGATCTACACGAGCGCCGGCCGGCTCTGGCTCCTTGACGACCTGACCGGCGCCGAGCCGCGCCGCCTCGACATCCGCCTCGGCGGCCAGCGCACCGACCTCCAGCCGCACCCCGTGGCCGCCGCCCGCTGGTTCGGGGCCGCCGCCCCGGACCACACCGGCCGCGGCAGCGCCGTCTCCGTCCGCGGCTCCGTGCACTGGGTCACGCACCGCGAGGGCCCGGCC
>NZ_JAFEXF010000106.1 GCF_016905445.1 Streptomyces sp. G44 | reverse complement strand
GGCCACGGCCGCGCGGGCCGGGCGGAGGTGCCCCGCGCGGCCGTGGCCAGTCCCGCGGCCGCCGTCGTGCAGGTCCACAGCCTCGCCGACCCGTCGCTCGTGACCGACGTCCCGGGCCTGTGGGCGGGCACGGACCACTTCGGCCCGCGCGCCAGGGTCGACACCCTGCTCGCACTGCGCCGCGCCGCCCGCGTATGGCCGCCGCTCGCCAGGCTCCTGGAGCGGCCGCGCCCCGACGTACTGCCGCTGAGCGAGGAGGAGCTGTACGACCTGCTGGGCTCGGCGGCAGGCCGGCTCGGCGCGGCCGGGGTGGCCGTGCACTGGCCGCGCGAGCTGACCCGCGGCCTCACCGCGACGGCCGTCGTCCGCCCCGCGCCCGGCACCGCCGCCGACAACTTCGACTTCTTCAAGACCGAGGAACTGCTCGAATTCCGCTGGCAGCTGGCCTTCGGCGACCAGCCGGGCGACCCGCTGACGGACGCCGAGCTCGACCTGCTCGCGGAGGCGCACCGCCCGGTGGTCCGCCTGCGCGACCAGTGGGTCCTTGTCGACCCCGAGCTCGTCCGCAAGGCACGCAAGCGGGACCTCGGCCTGCTCGACCCGGTGGACGCCCTCTCCGTCGCGCTCACCGGCACGGCGGAGGTCGACGGCCGGCAGGTGCCCGCCGTGCCCGTCGGCGCCCTCGCGAGGCTCCGCGAGCGCGTGACGGACGACCTCGGCACGATCGCCCAGCCGCCCGGCCTCCGCGCCACCCTGCGGGACTACCAGCTCCGGGGCCTCGCCTGGCTGGACCGTATGACCTCGCTGGGCCTCGGCGGCTGCCTCGCCGACGACATGGGCCTCGGCAAGACGGTCACGCTGATCGCCCTCCACCTCCACCGCGCGCACCCCGCGCCGACGCTCGTGGTCTGCCCGGCGTCGCTGCTCGGCAACTGGCAGCGGGAGATCGAACGCTTCGCGCCGGGCGTACCGGTGCGCCGTTTCCACGGCACGGGCCGCACCCTCGCCGGACTGACCGGCGGCTTCGTCCTCACCACGTACGCCACGATGCGTACGAGCGCGTCCGACCTGGCCGCACAGTCCTGGGGGCTGGTGGTCGCGGACGAGGCGCAGCACGTCAAGAACCCGCACGCGGCGACGGCGAAGGCGCTGCGCACGATCCCCTCCCCGGCCCGCGTCGCCCTGACCGGCACGCCCGTGGAGAACAACCTCTCCGAGCTGTGGGCCCTGCTCGACTGGACGACTCCCGGCCTGCTCGGCCCCCTGAAGGCGTTCCGCGCCCGGCACGCGCGCCTGGTGGAGGGCGGCGACCCGACCGGGACCGGCGCGAACGACGAGGCGCTGGCCCGCCTGTCCCGGCTGGTGCGGCCCTTCCTGCTCCGCCGCAAGAAGTCCGACCCCGGTATCGCCCCGGAGCTGCCGCCGAAGACGGAGACCGACCACCCGGTCACGCTCACCCGCGAACAGACCTCGCTGTACGAGGCGGTGGTGCGCGAGACGCTGGCGCGCATCGAGGCGTCGGACGGCATGGCCCGCCGCGGCCTGGTGATGAAGCTGCTCATGGCGCTGAAGCAGATCTGCAACCACCCCGCGCAGTATCTGAAGGACGGCGTGCTCACCACGCGGTCGGGCCGTGCCCGCTCGGGCAAGCTGGAGCTGCTCGACGAACTGCTCGACACGATCCTCACGGAGTCGGAGAGCGCGGGCGCCGTCCTGATCTTCACGCAGTACGTGGAAATGGCCCGCCTCCTGGAGACCCACCTGTCGGGGCGTGGCATCCCCACCCAGCTCCTGCACGGCGGGACGCCGGTGGCGCGCCGCGAGGAGATGGTGGACCGCTTCCAGTCGGGCGAGGTCCCGGTCTTCCTGCTGTCGCTGAAGGCGGCGGGCACGGGCCTGAACCTCACCCGGGCGGGTCACGTGATCCATTACGACCGCTGGTGGAACCCGGCGGTCGAGGAACAGGCCACCGACCGCGCCTACCGCATCGGCCAGACCCAGCCCGTTCAGGTCCACCGCCTGGTCACGGAGGGCACGGTGGAGGACCGCATCGCCGAACTCCTCGCGGCGAAGCAGGCGCTGGCGGACGCCGTCCTCGGCGAGGGCGGCGAATCCGCGCTCACGGAACTGTCGGACGCGGAGCTGGCGGACCTGGTGGCGCTGAGGAGGACGACGTGAGGGGTGTGGGCGGCGACGGCGTCGGCGCAGCGGGCCCGGGACAGGGACCGGAGCCGGTGGACGGCGGGGGTGTCGGCAGGGGGCCCGGCGGCGGGCGGGGCAGGGAGAAGCCGGCGCGGGGCGGGCGGGGTGCGTCGCGGGGCGGTGGCCTGGGCTGGGCCAGCGGCATGAGCGAGACGAGCCGCATGGGCAGCGGCCGCGTCTTCCCCGCCCTGCCGGCGCACCTCGACCCCGCGGAGCCCTTCGCCGCGTCCTGGTGGGGCAACGCCTGGATCGACGCCCTGGAGGAGAGCGCCCTGGACCAGGCCCGCCTGGCGCGCGGTCGCACGTACGCCCGTGAAGGCGCCGTCGACACCATCACCGTGGCGCCGGGCCGCATCGTCGCCTACGTCCACGGCAGCCGCCCCCGCCCCTACCGCGCGGAGATCCGCCTGCGGACGATGCTGCCCGAACACTGGGACCGCTTCCTGGACGCGGTGGCCACGGACCCCGCGCACATCGCGGCGCTGCTCGACAAGGACATGCCGCACGCGCTGGCCGAGGCGGCGGAGCGAGCCGGTGTGCAACTGCTGCCGGGAGCCCGCGAATTGGCGCCCTCCTGTACCTGCCCCGACCGGGGCCACCCCTGCAAACACGCGGCAGCGCTGGCCTACCAGACGGCCCGTCTCCTGGACGCCGACCCGTTCGTCCTGCTCCTGCTGCGCGGAGGAGAGGAACAGGACCTCCTGGACGAGCTGTCGCGCCGCAACGCGCACAAGTCGGCGGCGGAGCAGCAGCCCGCCCCGCCGCCGCCCGCCACATCCGCCGAACCGGCACTGCCGGGCACCCCGGCGAGGGACGCGCTGACCGTGGAACACCGCCCGCCGCTGCCGCCCCCGATGGCGCCGCCGGCCCGCCCGGGTGAGCCGCCGGTGCTGCCGTCGCTGCCCGGCGCCCCGGACCCGACGTCCCTGGAGTTCCTGGTCACGGACGCGGCGGCCAGGGCCCACGCGTTCCTCACCGGGGGCGCCGACCCCTTCACGGCCACGTCCCCCTGGCACGACGCGGTCCGCCTCGCGGCCTCGCACCCCGGCCTGACGGGCCGCCGCACCTTCAGCCGCCAGTTTGCCGAACTGGCCCGCTCGGTGGGCCGCACCCCCGCGGACCTCTCCCGGGCGGCGGCGGCCTGGCGCCAAGGCGGCGAGGAAGGCCTCGCGGTCCTGGAAGCCCCCTGGGACCCTCCGGCGGGCCCTTTCGACCGCGCCCGCGGCGCCCTCGCGGCGGCGGACCTCCCCCGCATGACGATCCACCGCAACGCCCTCACGAACGCCCCCGGCTCCCTCCAGCTCCGCTTCGGCCGCGACAACCGCTGGTACCCGTACCTGAGTGAGCCGGGCGCGGACGACTGGTGGCCGCAGGGGGAGGCGGACGCGGACGTGGTGGGGGCGGTGACGGGCGTGTGGGGAGCGTGAGACCCAGGTAAGGCTTTCCTGGGGCGCCTCGTGGGAGGCCCTTCACGTGACGAGAGAGGCCCCCCCGCGAAGTCCCTCACGTGACGAGGTGAGCCAGGAGCTCCTCGCCTGCCGGATACACGCGCTCATCGGGCAGCAGCGCCCTCGCCGCCGTGAGGTCGTGGTCGCGTACGCGGGCGTGGACCGCGTGGGCCAGGTCCGTGACGTCCGTGATCGAGACCGTCCACTCGTCCGCGTAGCGGCGGGACGCCTCGCCCGACAGGCCCAGTTGGAGGGAGCGGTGGGGGAGCGGGGACAGGTGGAGGTCGCGCTCCGGGTCCCACTGGACCCGGGCGGGGCAACGGCGCAGGGCCTCTTTCCAGGCCGCCTGGTCGGGGTGGGCGCCACCGCGGATGTAATGGGAGAGGCAGGCGTGGCGCAGCGCCCAGTCGAAGCCCTCGCGGGTGATCTCCACCGCCAGGACCGTCTGCTGGTCCGGCTTCGTGGCCCAGCCGCAGCGGTACATCATCCAGAGGAACGACGGTTTGATCCACGTCATGCGGTCCCGCTTCCAGGCCGCGGGGAAACGGCCGGTGCGGGCCGCCGGTCCGCCGATCTCCCGGGCGTACGCCTGGTAGACGGTGATCGTCGAGTCGGTGTGCAGGGCGCGGATCTGATGCTTCATGGTCGGCCAGCCTGCCGGGTGCGGTGATGGGCCGCCAGTGAATTGTCGGGGCCGCGCGACGGTCAGAAATCGACCCTCGTCCGCTCGTCGAGCCGCGCCACCGACTCCTGCGCGAACGCCTTCTCGTAGTCGCCGCGGATCTCCTCGATCAGCAGGTCCCGCTCGCGCGTCTCGCCCGCCGGGTACAGCAGGATCAGTTCGTACGAACGCTCGCGCTCGATCCTGCCGTTGGCGTCGCGCCACTGCCCGCGCCCGTCCTGGATGGTCAGCCCGTCGGGGAAGCCCGGCGTGACCTCCTTGTCGACGAAGGCCATGAACTGCTTGTCGGTGACGGCGGGGCCGCCGTCGGGACGCTCCGTGCCGAAGAAGAGCCGGGTCTCCGTGTAGGGCTCACCCCGGACGGGCGTCGAAGCCGGAGGAGAGGCGGAGGCGGAAGCGGCCGTCGAGGACGACGACCGAGGGGTGTCGTCCAGCGAGGCGTACGCCGCCGGGGCCGCGACGGCCAGGACCGCGGTCGCGGCGCCGGCCACGGCGAGTCGGGTACGGGTGAGGCGGGAGAGGGGCAGAGCCACGGGGCGTCCCTTTCGGGTGGGGAGGGTGCGCGGTCGGCGGCAAACCGTAGCGGACGTGCCCGCCCCGCCCGCCCTTCTTCTCGCGGTATGCCCTGAGTCCTGCCGGGCGGGTTTCACACAGGCTTCGCGTGCGCGATCCCCGGCCGCCTTTCCGGGGCGCCTTCTCCGAGGCGGTACGTCCTCAGGTCCCGCCAGCCGCCCGAGCCGTCCGTCACGATCAGGTGGACCTCGTGCACGTGGCTGACGAGGGGCAGGTGCGGGGCGAGCCGGGACTCCAGAGCGTCGTAGGCGGCTTCGCAGGTGTCCGGGCCCTCATGGTTCGCGAGAGTCAGGTGGGGCGCGAGGGGCGGAGTGAAGATGCCCCGGTACGGGACCGCTTCGGGCCAGCGGTCGGTGAGCGCCGCGGTGAGGGCGCGTACGGGGGCCTCGGGAGCCGGCGGGAGATAGAGGACGCCCGGGTAGCGGCGGAACTCGGTGAACGTGAGGGTGAAGGGCGCGCGGCCCGCGAAGACCTCCGTCAGCTCGGCATGGGCCGACGCGGAGAGGCGGGACGCATGGAGGAACGGGTACAGCACCGTCACATGGGCCGGAAAACCCGCGCTGACCAGGTGGTTCGCCTCCGGGACGCGGATGCTCAGGGCGGTGTCCCCCGGCAGGTCGGCCCAGCCGCCGGCTCCGCCCCGCGTCGCCGTAACCGTCACCGCGCCCCGTCCTCAGCCGACTCTCGTACGTCAGTACGCCAGTACGTCAGTACGCACAGGGCGACATCGTGCCACGTCCGCCCTGCGGGGCCCGCCCACGGGGCGTCCTCCGTCCACATCAGGATCTCCGCGGCTCCGCGACGGACAGCCGCCTCCGGGACCCGCTGTCGTCGGCCTGGGCGACCGCCGGAGCGATGGCGAAGGAAGCGAGGACCCGCCCGGCACGGACGCGTCGCGACCAGGAGGAGGACGAGGCCTCGACCAGGGCCGCCCGCAACTCGTTCACGGCCGCTGACCCCACTACCGTGAAGAAATGACGCCCCCGCCCCCGGCACCTCCCCTGTCCCCGGGGCCCGTGCCCCCCGGCAGCCACACCCCCGCCGACCTCCTCATCACCGGCTGCACCGCCCTGACCCACCGCCCCGACGGCGAGATCGTCTTCGTGGAGGACGCGGTGATCGTCGTACGTGACGGAGTCATCGCCTCCGTCACGGCGGCGGCCGACGTGGCGGAAGCCGCCCACCGCCCCGAAGCCCCCGAGCACATCGACGGCCGCGGCGCCCTCGCCCTCCCCGGCCTCATCAACTGCCATACGCACACCCCGATGGCCGCCCTGCGCGGCATCGCCGAGGACGTGCCCGCCCACACGTGGTTCAACGACTGGATCTGGCCCATCGAGTCCAACCTGACCGAGCGCACGGTCGGGCTCGGCGCGCGGCTCGCCTGCGCCGAGATGATCCGCGGCGGCGTCACCACCTTCGCCGACCACTACTTCGCCATGGACACCGTCGCCGACGTGGCCGAGGAGAGCGGTCTGCGCGCGATCCTCGGCCAGACCCACTTCACCTCGCAGGGGCCGCAAGGGCGGGCCGCCTCCCTCGACTTCGCGCTGCGGCGGCGCGGCACCGCCGGCGGGCGCGTCACCACCAGCCTCGCCCCGCACGCCCCCTACACCGTCGACGACACCGACCTCGCCGCGACCGCCGCACTCGCCCGCGAACACGGCCTGCTCGTCCACATCCACGCCGCCGAGAACCGCGAACAGACCGCGAACAGCCTCGCCCGGCACGGCCGTACGCCCATCGAGGTCCTGGAGCGGGCCGGACTCCTCGACGTGGATCTCCTCATCGCCCACGCCACCGGCCTCGACCCCGCCCGCGACCTGCCCGCGCTGCGCCGCGCCGGCGGGCGCGTCGCCGTCGCCTCGGCGCCCCGCGGCTACCTGAAGTTCGGCTGGGACACCACACCGGTACGGGCGTTGCGCGAGGCGGGCATCCCGGTCGGCCTCGCCACGGACGGCGCCGCGTCCAACAACACCCTCGACGTGTGGGAGTCCATGACGCTCACCGCGCTCGTCCAGAAGCACGCGGAGAACGACCCCACCTGGCTCACCGCCCGCCAGGCCCTGGACCACGCCACACTACAGAGCGCGCGAGCCGTCGGCCTCGGGCCGGAGATCGGGAGCCTCGCCGAGGGGCTGCGGGCCGACATCATCCTCGTAGACCTGAGCGGACCGCACACCCAGCCCGTGCACGACCTGGCCGCCACGCTCGTGCACAGCGCCCGTTCGGGGGACGTGCGCACCACGATCGTGGACGGCAAGGTCCTCATGCGCGACCGCGAACTGCTGACCCTCGATGTGCCGGGGACCGTCCGGGAGTTAGGCGAGCTGCTGCCCGGACTCGTCGACCGGAGCCACGGCGGACGCGTCCAGGAGTACGAAGGCTGACCGCGCCCACCGACGACCGCCCTCTGACCTGCGGCGCCGACGACGCCCGCGGTTCCGCCCAGCGCGCTCTCGGCTCTCTCTCGAATTTTCTCGGGTTTTCCCGGGTTTCCTCGCCCAGGAGCGATGAGTTCCGCACACCCCGCCGGTCCACCCTTCGCCGAGGTACGCGCCCGAAGGGTGGAGGAGACACGCCATGGGACTTCCGGACATCGTCACGCGCGAGGAGTGGCTGAGCGCACGTGAGGAGTTGCTGGCCAAGGAGAAGGCCGCCACCCGCGCGCGCGACGCGCTCAACGCCGAGCGGCGCCGACTGCCGATGGTGGAGGTGGACAGGGAGTACTACTTCGACGGCTCCGACGGGAAGGCCACGCTGCTCGACCTCTTCGACGGCCGGGACCAACTCATCGTCTACCACTTCATGTTCGCCCCCGAGTGGGAGGCGGGCTGCCGCAGCTGCTCCGCCTTCCTCGACCAGATCGGGCACCTTTCGCACCTGCGGGCCCGCGGCACGAACTTCGTCGCCGTCTCCCGCGCGCCCTACACCGCGCTCCTCACCTTCAAGGCCCGCATGGGCTGGACCGTGCCCTGGTACTCGACGCACGGCGGCGACTTCAACCACGACTTCGGCGCCTCCTTCGCCGAGGAGCCGTGCGACATCCCCGCGATCAACTGCTTCCTGCGGGACGGCGACCGCGTCTTCCACACCTACGCGACGTTCGCCCGCGGCCTGGACGGCCTCGGCTCCACCACCAGCCTCCTCGACCTCACCGCCCTCGGGCGGCAGGAGGAGTGGGAGGAGCCGAGAGGCCGGGCGTCGGCGCTCGGGGCCCCGGCGGGCAGCGCGCGAGTGCGCTACCACGACGAGTACGAGGACTGATCCCCTCGGCGGCTCGCCCCCCGAGGACTTGACCCCCGGGGGCCTGTACTTCTGAGGGAACTCCCGGGAAATGCCGCGACTCCGTGTCAGTTCGGTCACGCCGCGAGTCCTGGAGGGCGCCGCAGGCGTTCTTCTCCGTACAGAGACCGCGCCGGACCACACCACACGGGGGCAGGGACATGATGAACGGACGACTGGTGCTGGAGCGTTTCCCGGCGGGCGGACCCCGCGGGTCATGGCCGGCGGAGGAGTGCGCGCGGGCCCGCCGCGCGGAAGGGCAGCCCGCGGAGGTCGTGATGGACCTCGCTTCCGACGCCTTCCTGGTGATCGTGCGCGTCGCGGGCTCCGAGGAGGTCCCCGCGGTCGCCTAGGCCACCCGGCCCGCGCCCCGGCCCCGGGACGGTGTCGTCGCAACCCCGGGCAACCCTTGCCCGCGCACCGGCCCCGGGGTGCCATACCTCCTGGATGCGGCTCCGTACCCCACCCCCACGTACCCGGCGCAGGGCAGACCGCCCCGCGCAGACCGTCGTCGGACGGAAGCGATGACTTGGAGGCCAGGACCGTGACGGATCCGCGGATCACCCCGGTGGCCATGCCCAAATGGGGGCTGTCCATGAGGACCGGGAAGATCACCGAGTGGTTCGCCGACGAGGGCGACGTGGTCGCGGAGGGCGACGAACTCGCCGAGATCGACACCGACAAGATCGCGGGCACCCTGGAGGCGCCCCGGGCCGGCGTGTTGCGCCGCATCGTCGCGGGGGCGGGCGGTGAGGCGCCCGTCGGCCGTGCCATCGCCCTCATCGCGCCCGCCGGCGTCCCGGACGCGGCGATCGAGCGGGCGGCGGCGAAGGCGCGCGCGGAACTGGCGCGCGGCGAACCCGCCGAGGACGAGGGCAGCCCCGTCACCGGCACGGCCGAGGTGGGCGGCAGGACACTCGCGTACGCGACCTCGGGCACCGGGGCGGCGGAGATCGTCCTCGTGCACGGGTTCGGCGGTGACAAGAACTCCTGGCTCTTCGTGCAGGAGGCGCTCGCCACGCGCCACACCGTGTACGCGCTCGACCTGCCGGGCCACGGCGAGTCGGCCAAGGACGTCGGCGACGGCGGGCTGGACACCCTCGCCACCGTCCTGACCGGATTCCTCGACGCGCTCGGCATCGAACGGGCACACCTGGTCGGCCACTCGCTGGGCGGCGCCGTGTGCGTGGCGGCGGCGGCCGGGGCCCCGGGCCGGATCGCGTCGCTCGCCCTCGTCTCCCCGGCGGGCATCGGCCCCGACATGGACGCCTCGTGCCTGCGGGGGTTCGCGGCGGCGGGCACGCGGGGCGAGTTGCGGCCGTGGCTGCGCGGACTCTTCGCGGACGGCGGCCGGCTGAGCGGGAAGCTCGTCGACGGCCTGCTGCGGTACAAGCGCATGGACGGGGTGGACCGCGCGCTGCGGACCCTGCTGCCCACCCTGCTCACGGAACACGACGCGCCGGCTCTCGACGTGACGCACCTCCTGGCGAGCCCGGCCGCCGGGATCCCCACGGTCGCGCTCTGGGGCCGCGAGGACCGCGTGCTCCCCGCGTCGAACGCCGCGGAGCTGAAGGGCCGGGCCGAGATCCGACTGGCCGACGGCGCGGGTCACCTGGCGCACCTGGAGACGCCGGGGGAGGTGGTGGCGGCGGTGGAGGCGGTGGTCTTGCGGGGGCGGTGAGGTGGGCGGGGTGGCAGCGGGGCGGCCGGGCGCACGGCATCGCGTGCCCGGCCCCCGCCCGAAGCCGAACCGAACTCAGGGCGTTACGCGCGCAACGCCCGCGACCACCCCGGCGTCGTCCCCGTGGCCCGGCACAGTGCCAGGTAGAGCGGGATCGGCGGGGTGTAAGGGACGTCGCCCTCGGGGCGGTTGATGAGGACCGGGCGGCGTGGGCCGCCGTCGCGTACGACCGCGCCCGCCGAGTAGGCGACCGCCGCGGGCCACTCCATGGCGACGTCGGAGTCCGCGGGCACGATCCACCACCAGCGCGGCCCGTCCTCGTACACGCACCCCACGCGGGGCAGCCGGGACATCAGGCGGGGCCCGAGCGCCGCAGGCACCGCCACCGCGTCGCGGCCGAGCGGCTCGGTCATGCCCTCGGGCAGGTCGAGCCGCAAGGGTGGTGGTGGCGCGGCCCCGGCGAGCTGCCGCCGCCGGGAGAGCCGTACCAACGTGTTCAGAGCCAACGGCCGCACCGTACCCGCGCTCACATGCCCCCCGCCCGCATCACTGCCACGCTCGACTCACCCGTTCTCCGCACCTTCGGCACCGGCGTGCTGGTCCACCCCGGTCACGATGCACTTTCCGACAACCGCCGTGCTGGTCCACGCCGGTCACGATGCACTTCCCGACAACCGCCGCGCTGGTCCACGCCGGTCACGAGCCCTTGCTGACACCGCCGTGCTGGTCCACGCCGGTCACGCGCACTTGCTGACACGCCGTACTGACGCACGCCGGCCGGTCATGAGCACGCACCGCACCGCCGTACTCGGTCCACGCCGGCCGCGATCGGCTCTGCCGAGCGCGAGCGGACCACGCGGCCCGCGACCGGTATGCGCGGCCCGCGATCCGTCTACTCGGACCGCGACGACACCTCCGCCGCCGTCCGCCGCAACTCCGCCCACACCGAGCGCCCGATTCCGGGCCCCGCTTCGTGGACGCCCCACGCGCTGCTCACCGCGTCGACGAGAAGCAACCCCCTCCCGTGCTCCTCGTCCACCCCCCTGTGCTCGGGGCGCGGCACGCCTGGCCCGCACCCTTCGTCACGCACGGATATCCGCAGCTTCTCCGAGTCCGCGCAGACCTCGCAGATGATCCACCGGCTCGTGGTGTGCACCACGGCATTGGTGACCAGTTCGGAGAGAACGAGTGCCGCCGCGTCGCAGGCGTCATCGTCCCGCACCGCCCACATGCCGAGCTGCGCGCGCAAGAGGCGTCTTGCCTGCGCTACGGAGTTCGGTTGCGGGGCGAGGGCGAAACTGACGCAGACCTCGGCAACGCTCACAGGACGTGCCTCGGCGAGATCACCAAGACGGCCTTCGGCGGCTTCGGTACCTAACGGCGCGGGCGGAGTCACGCTCTCCACTATCGCCCCGCCCAGAACACCTTGGCAAGAGCCACTCTGAAAAGTGCACAGTGGCATGTTCCTCCGAGACGGCGCATGGCACACTGCTCGCAAAGACTCACGGTGCGGTGTGGGTTGTGACGACGCGCAGTCAGGTGGAGGTAGGAGACGTGAGCGAACCGCGGTCCGCGCCGACCGTCGGCCAGGTCGTTCTCGGGCGTCGCCTACAGGATCTGCGAGAGCGCGCCGGCCTGAAGCGCGAGGAGGCGGCGAAGGTCCTGCGCGTCGCCCCGGCCACCGTCCGCCGCATGGAGACGGCCGAGGTCGCGCTGAAGATCCCGTACCTCCAACTCCTCCTGAAGGCCTACGGCGTCGCCGACGACGAGGCCGACGCCTTCGTGACCCTCGCCGAGGAGGCGAACAAGCCGGGCTGGTGGCAGCGGTTCCACGACATCCTGCCGGGCTGGTTCAGCATGTACGTGAGCCTGGAGGGCGCCGCCAGCCTCATCCGGTCCTACGAACCGCACTTCGCGCCCGGCCTGCTCCAGACCGAGGAGTACGCGCACGGCGTGCTGCTCTCCGGTGCCATCGGCCAGACCCGGCCCGCGGACATCGAGCGGTACGTGGCGCTGCGCATGGAGCGCCAGCAGCTGCTCACCCGCGAGGACGCGCCCCGGCTGTGGGTGGTGATGGACGAGACCGCGCTGCGCAGGCCCGTCGGGGGCCCCGAGGTGATGCGCGCGCAGCTCGACCGCCTGCTCGAAGCCACCGAGATGCCCCATGTCACGCTTCAGGTCGCGCCGTTCGCGGCGGGCCCGCATCCCGGTACGTACGGACCGTTCGTGCTCTTCCGCTTCGCCATGGCGGAGCTGCCCGACATGGTCTACAGCGAGTACCTGACCGGCGCCGTCTACCTGGACGCGCGCAAAGAGGTGGCCACCCACTTGGAGGTCATGGACCGCATGGCGGCGCAGGCCGCCACCGCACAACGCACGAAGGACATCCTCCGGGACGTCCGCAAGGAGCTGTGACATGGACCGACACCGAGCCGGCACGCGCCCCGCCGGTCCGCGTTCTCCCGGAGCCCGCGACGACTCGCGCGCGGAGCCCCGCGGGGAGTCCCGGATCTACAACGGCATGCCCGCCCGCGACCTCGGCAGCGACGGCTGGCACAAGCCGTGGAGCGGCGGCAACGGCGGCAACTGCCTGGAGGCCATGAAACTGGCCGACGGCAGGGTCGCGGTGCGCCAGTCGGCCGACCCCGACGGTCCCGCGCTCATATACACGCACGGGGAGATCAACGCCTTCATCCAGGGGGCGAAGGCCGGCGAGGCGGATTTCCTGCTGTCGTGACCGCCGCGCCCCTCCTCGCCGACCGCCGCTTACTCGTGGAGCTGCCATGACCGACCCGTCGTACATCGACACCAGCAAGCCGCACCCCGCACGGATGTACGACTGGTTCCTGGGCGGCAAGGACAACTACCCGGTGGACGAGGAGATGGGCCGCCAGCTCGTCGCCATGGACGGGCGGGTCCTCACGATGGCGCGGGCCAACCGCGCGTTCATGCAGCGCGCCACGCGCTGGCTCACGACCCAGGGCGTCCGGCAGTTCCTGGACATCGGCACGGGGATACCGACCGAGCCGAACCTCCACCAGATCGCCCAGTCGATCGCCCCGGAGACCCGCGTCGTCTACTGCGACAACGACCCCATCGTCCTCGCCCACGCCGAGGCGCTGCTCCGCTCGACGCCGCAGGGCGTCACCGAGTACATCCAGGCGGACTTCCGGGAACCGGAGAAGATTCTCCAAGAGGCCGCGCGCGTCCTCGACTTCGGCCGGCCGATCGCCCTGTCGCTCGTCGCGCTGCTGCACTTCATCGCGGACGAGGAGGGCGCGTACGAACTGGTGGACCGCCTGATGAGCGCCCTGCCGCCGGGCAGCCACCTGATGCTGTCGCACGGCACGGGCGAGTTCACCCCGGACACGGCGCGGCAGGCGGGCGAGCTCTACAAGGCGCGTGGCATGACGTTGGCGCTGCGCACGCGCGCGGAAGTGGCGCGCTTCTTCGAGGGGTACGAGATGGTGGACCCGGGAGTCGCCGTCATCGACCGCTGGAAGCCGGAACTGGGCGAGGCGGCGCCGGACACGGGGGAGGGGCCCACGCCGGGGTACGCGGCAGTGGGACGCAAGGCCTGACGAGTTCTTCAGGTCAGTACAGGTCAGTTCGGGACAGTTCAGGTCAGGGCGAGCAGGAAGCACGTCGCCGCGGCGAGCGAGGCCACACCGCGGACGTGGTTCCACACGGTCCACTCACGGACGTACGTACGCCAGTACGCCGCGCCCTCCGCGCTGTCCGGGTCGACCTCGGCGAGGGCGTCGTTGCGCGGGACATTCGCGGCGACCGTCACGCCGAACGAACCGACGAGATACAGCGCGCAGCCCAGCAGCAGCTCGACGGTGCCCTCTTCCGGCCAGAGCACGAACGTCACGACGGCGAGCACCGCGCAGAGCCCCGTCGCGCCCAGGAACACGGCCATGAACGCCGGGTTGACCGCGGCGACGTTCATCGAGTTCATCGCGGCGATGCCCTGGGCGGGCGGCAGCGCGGCCAGGCCCCTCATCACGAAGGTCGAGAACGCGGCGAAGACCCCGGCGGCGAGACCGCAGGCGAGCGCCCCCAGCACGGTGAGGACGAAATACGGTCCGTCGATCATGGCAACTCCCACGTGATTGGGGCCGTTCCGTCATCGCGGCCGTTACGCGATCGGGCCGTGATGTCCATTGGGCGGGCCGCGAGTGATCCTGCACGGCGAACCGTGTCTCCCACAAGTCAATTGGCGGGGGCGGGCCGGGGCCACGCGTACGGCTCGCGGACGCATGCGTGGCCTCCTCGACCAGTGCGCCCTGCCGTTCGTACCGGGCCCGGCGCCGGTGGAAGCGCACGACCACGGCGGAGAGCCCACCGCCGTCACGTGCCCGCCGCGTGCGGGCGGTGTCGCCCCGGGCAGGTGGCCGGGGCCCGGGGGCCAGGCCGGGTGCTCGTGGCGCGGCGGCATCATGGGCCTGTGCGACTCGAACCGATCACCTGGGAACGCCTGGCCGACGCCCTCGCCGACCGCCTGCTCGACCTGAAGACTGCGGACGGCAGCCCCTGGCCGCGCGTCGCCGTGGACGGGGCGCCGGCGGGCGGCACCGGTGACCTGGCACGGCGGGTCGGCGACGCGCTGCGCCTGCGCGGGCGGACCGCACTCGTGGTCGCCACCGAGGGGTTCCTGCGGCCGGCGTCGCTGCGCCTGGAGTACGGGCATCAGGACGTGGAGGCCTATTACAGCGGGTGGTTCGACACCGGGGCGCTGTGGCGCGAGGTCCTCGGACCGCTGGACCCGGGTGGCACCGGCCGTGTCCTGCCCGACCTCTGGGACCCGTCCACCGACCGCGCGACCCGCAGCCCCTACGTCCACCTCCCGCCCGGCGGCGTGCTGTTGCTGCACGGCCCGCTGCTGCTCGGTCACTGGTTCCCGTTCGACCTGACGGTGCACGTACGTCTCTCGCCGGGCGCCCTGCGACGGCGCACACCCGAGGCCGAGCGCTGGACCCTCCCGGCCTTCGAGCGCTACGAGACGGAGACGGACCCGGCGGCCGCCGCCGACGTGGTGGTACGCGCGGACGACGCCCGGCACCCGGCGTGGAGCGGATGAGGCGGGACTTCACGAAACCGCTGTCGAACTTTTCGAAACCCCTATCTATATGCACGTGCATATAGATAGGCTGCGGTCATGACCTCGAACCCGAGCACGCCCGCCAAGGCCGCCGCCGTCACCATCGCCGATTCCGTCCGCGCCCTCCTCGACGGCAAGAACTTCGCCAGTGTCGCCACCCTCGGCCCCACCGGCGCGCCGCAGAACTCGGTGGTGTGGATCAAACGCGAGGGCGACACCGTCCTCTTCTCCGCCACCGCGGGACGCCAGAAGGTCCGCAACCTCGAACGCGACCCCCGCGTCAGCATCTCCGTCTACGACCTCGCGAACCCGTACTCCTCGGCCGAGATCCGCGGCGTCGCCGAGATCCTGCCGGACAAGGGCAAGCGACTCCCGCACGAGCTCTCGCACAAGTACCTGGGCATCGACCCGCCCGCGGAGAAGGACGAGGAGACCCGGGTCATCGTCCGCGTGACCCCGCACAAGGTCATCACGTTCGCGCCCTGAGGCGACCGTCCGCCGCCCCCCGCTCCGGATGCGGGCCGCCGGGCCCCCCACGAGAATGAAGGGCGCCGGGACCAGCGGCGCGCTCGCGCCGCTCCGGACCTTGCCCGGCCACTGCCCGGCCACGGGAGGTACCGATGACCACCGCCGGAGACATCATGCACCGGGGAGCCCAGTGGATCCCCAAGCACGAGACCCTGGACCGCGCCGCCCAGCTGATGCGCCGACTCGACGTGGGCGCCCTGCCCATCGGTGACGAGAACGAACGGCTCTGCGGCATTCTCACCGACCGCGACATCGTGGTCGGCTGTGTGGCCATGGGCCATGACCCGTCCCGGATCACCGCGGGCGACCTGGCCAAGGGCACGCCCCGCTGGATCGAGTCGAGCGCCGGCGTCGACGAGGTGCTGCGGGAGATGCAGGGCCACCAGATCCGCCGTCTGCCGGTGATCGAGAACAAGCGGCTCGTCGGCATGATCAGCGAGGCCGACCTGGCCACGCACCTCAGCGACGACCAGCTCGCGGGCTGGGTCGAGAGCGTGTACGCCAAGAGCTAGCGTCCGCCGGAAACGGAACAAGCGCTGGGCCGCCCCAGCCCCCGGCCCTCCGCATCCGTTCCTGCCCGGCTCCCGTCCGTCCGTACCCGGGTCACAACCAGCCGCTGCGCCGGAAGCCCCGGTACAGCGCGACGCAGACCGTCGCCACCAGGCTCATCACCAGGGGGTATCCGTACTGCCAGTGCAGTTCGGGCATGTGGTCGAAGTTCATGCCGTACATGCCGCAGACCATCGTCGGCACCGCGATGACCGCGGCCCAAGCGGTGATCTTCCGCATGTCCTCGTTCTGCGCGACGGTCACCTGGGCGAGGTGTGCCTGGAGGATCGAGTTCAGCAACTCGTCGAAGGCGGCGATCTGCTCGGTGGCCCGCTTCAAGTGGTCGTCGACGTCCCGGAAGTACGCCTGTATCTCCGGGGCGATGATGCGCATCGGCTGCGTGGCCAGCACCTGGAGCGGGCGGCCCAGGGGCACCACCGCGCGCTTCAGTTCCAGCAGTTCGCGCTTGAGCTGATAGATGCGGCCCGGGTCGAGCCGCTCGCCGTCCGGGGCGAAGACGGCCGTCTCGACGTGGTCTATGTCGGACTGCACCGAATCCGTCACCGCGAGGTAGCCGTCCACGACGTGGTCCGCGATCGCGTGCAGCACCGCGGCGGGGCCCTGCGCGAGCTGCTCGGGCGCGCCCTCCAGCTCCTCGCGCAGCGGGCCGAGCGAGCCGTGCCGGCCGTGCCGGACCGTGACGACGAAGTCGCGGCCCACGAAGACCATGATCTCGCCCGTGTCCACCACCTCGCTGGTCGCGGTCAGCTCGGTGTGCTCCACATAGCAGACCGTCTTGAACACGGCGAACAGCGTGTGGTCGTACCGCTCCACCTTCGGGCGCTGGTGCGCGTGCACCGCGTCCTCCACGGCGAGCGGGTGCAGGTCGAAGAGGGCGGCGATGCCGGCGAACTCCCGCTCCGTCGGCTCGTGCAGCCCCAGCCAGACGAAGCCGTCGCCGGTCTTGCGGATGTGCTCCACGGACTCGACGAGGTCGCGGCCCACGGGCTGGCGCACCCCCTCGCGGTATGTCACGCAGTTCACCACCGACGAGCCCAGCGGGGAGCGGGCGGGGTGGCTCAGGTCGACGCGCGCGCCGCGGCGGCCCAGGCGGGCCGCTCTCCGGAGGCCGCCGACCTTCCGCAGGCTTCCGACCTTGCTCAGGCTACCGACCTTGCCCAGGTTTCCGACTTTCCGCAGGTTGCCGGCCATCGACATGTGGGGCTCCTCGCGCTGACGACGTGACGTGTCAGTCTGCCAGGACGTCTGCTCCCTCTGCTCGGCCCTGTGGGAATGGAGCATTCCGCTCCGGAATGACTCCGGAAAGACCGGTTCGCCTTCCGATGCGCAAGCCCGACAAATGGGATGATCACGGCATGACGCGTACCGACGGACACCTCCTCGACCCCCGGCGGCTCCCCGACCCCCGACAGCTCTCCGACGCCCGGCAGGCCGAGGGGAAGCAGCGCTTCGCCGCTTACGCCGCCCTCTTCGACCCCACCACCTTCGGCCACATCGAACGCCTCGGCGTCGGCCCCGGCTGGCGTTGCTGGGAGGTCGGGGCGGGCGGCACCTCCGTGATCTCCTGGCTCGCCAAGCGGGTCGGCCCCACCGGCAAGGTCCTGGCGACGGACATCGACACGTCCTGGCAGACCAGGGCCGCGCGCTCGCCCCTGGAGGTACGTGCGCACGATGTCGCCGCCGACCCACCGCCCGTGGAGGCCTTCGACCTGGTGCACGCGCGGCTCGTCCTGGGCGAGGTGGCGGACCGGGAGCGGGCGCTGAAGTCGATGCTCAGGGCGCTGCGGCCGGGCGGCAGACTGCTGATCGAGGAGGCCGACCCCGCGCTCCAGCCGCTGGCCTGCCCCGACGATCACGGCCCCGCCCAGGAGT
The DNA here is from genome assembly GCF_016905445.1 of Streptomyces sp. G44. Classification (GTDB taxonomy): domain Bacteria; phylum Actinomycetota; class Actinomycetes; order Streptomycetales; family Streptomycetaceae; genus Streptomyces. Next base: position 7,017 of record NZ_JAFEXF010000106.1, on the reverse strand, counting down.
TGGCCAACCGGCTGCGTCACGCGGTGCGCGCGCTGCTCGCGGAGCGCGGCGCGGACCTCACGTACGGCCGTCGGCTGCCCCGGCTGCTGCGCGAGGCGGGCCTGCGGCAGGTGGAGTCCGACGCGTACTTCCCGCTGGTCTCGCCGGCCTGCGCGGCCCTGGAGACCGCGACGCTCCAACAACTCCGCCCGGCCCTGCTCTCCGCGGGCCTGGCCACCCCCGACGACCTGGACCACCACCTGTCCAACATCACCACAGCCCCCCTGGACCTCGCCGCCCCACCCTTGATCTCCACCTGGGGCAGAAAACCCTGACCCCCACCCACCCCCGCGCCCCACCAGGACCACGAACCACCCTCCGCAGGGGCGCGGCCCACCAACACCCGCCCCGCCGGGGGCGCGACCCACCAACAACCGCCCCCTCAGGGGCGCGGGGAACTGCGCGAGCAGCCCAAACACACCCGCACACACCCCACCCCCCAAGCCACCTCCACCCCCCAAGCCACCCCCCGGCATCAAGGCAAAGGCACCGGCGGCCGACCCCCCACCCTCCCCACAGCCACCGCCCCCGCCCGACACCCTTCCCGCACAGCCCCCACCACCCCCACCCCCAAAATCCGCGAAGCGACAAACGCCCCGGTGAACGCATCACCCGCCCCCGTCGTATCCCGCGCACACACCCCCACCGAAGGCGCCCTCCCGACCACCTCGCCACCCCGCGCCACCACCGCCCCGTCCACCCCCGCCGTGACCACCACCTCAGAGAACCGCCGACTGAGAGCCACCGCTGACTCCGCGACCGAATCCGCGCCGCAATCCGCGCCGGAATCCGCGCCGGGATCGGGCACCGCCCCCGCCACCCCCGCCGCCCCCACCCCCGCGAGCAACTCCGCCTCCCCCCGGCTCGGCAACAGCACCGCCACCCCCTCCACCGCCGCCAAGAACCGCTCCACGCCGAACTCCCCCAGGAACCCCACGGACGCCGGGTCGACACTCACCGGCACCCCCCGCGCCCGGGCCTCCGCCATCGCCGCCCCGGCCACCGCCCGGCTCGACTCGGCGAAGAACAGGTAGCCGGACAGATGCAGCCACGCCACGCCGTCGAGCAACTCCGGCGCCCAGTCGTCGGGCGAGAGCCGCGACGAGGCCCCGCTGTCCGTCAAAAACGTCCGCTCGGCCCCCGCACCCCCGTCCACGAGGCAGATCACCGTCCCCGTGGGTTCCTCCGGGTCGACGACGAGCCGAGGCCGCACCCCCGCGCGCGTGAGCGCCGCCTCGTGCCACGCCGCGGAGTCCGCGCCGACCCGCCCCAGGAGACGTACGTCAGGGCAGCCCCAATGAGCGGCCCAGCACGCCACGTTGGCCCCCGCGCCGCCGGGCACGGCACGGATCGCCGCGGCCGTATCGGTGCCCGGCGCGAGCGGCGTACGGTGCCGGGCGACGATGTCCGTGACGACATCCCCGACAACGAGCAGACGCCCCACCGGACCCGGGACAGACCGCACCGCCCCCCTCGCTCTCACCGCCGCCCCGCCCACGCCGCAGCGACCCGCCCGGCAAGCCGTACGTTGCCGCGCACCGCCGCGAGGTTGGCCTCCAGTGACGCCCCCTCGGTCCGCCGCACCAACTCGTCCAGCAGGAACGGCGTGATCGCCTGCCCCGTGATGCCCCGCTCCTCGCACGCCCGAAGCGCCTCGTCGAGCACGCGCGCGTGGAGCGCGGGATCGAGCTGCTCGGCCGTCGGCACCGGGTTCGCCACGATGAGCGCCGCCTCGGGCCCGCCGAGCGCGTCCTGCGCCCGCATCACCGCGGCGACCTCCCCGGGCGTGCGGAGCGTCCAGTCCACGCCGTGTCCGGAGTCGGCGAGGTAGAAGCCGGGGAAACGGTTCGTCCGGTACCCCGCGACCGCGACCCCCAGCGTCTCCAGCCGCTCCAGCGTCGCCGCGACGTCCAGGATCGACTTCACGCCCGCGCACACCACCGTGATCCTGGTGCGGGCCAGCAGCCCCAGATCGGCCGACTCGTCCTGCGTCACCGTCCACTGCCGGTGTACGCCGCCGAGCCCGCCCGTGGCGAAGACCCGTACCCCGGCGCGCGCGGCCAGCAGGGCCGTCGCCGACACCGTCGTCGCCCCGCTCGCGCCCGCCGCGACGGCCAGGGGCAGGTCGCGGTGGCCGAACTTGCGGATGCCGTCCTCGTTCGCCACCCGCGCCAACTGCTCCCCGTCCAGGCCGACGAGGGGACGCCCGTCCAGGACGGCGATCGTCGCGGGGACGGCGCCCTCCTCGCGTACGGCCGCTTCCAGGTCCCTCGCCACCTGGAGATTGCGCGGCCGCGGCAGGCCGTGCGCGATGATCGTGGACTCCAGGGCCACCACGGGCCGCCGCTCGGCGACAGCCCTCCGTACCTCGTCGGACACCACCAGCACGGGTCGGCCTCCTGCCTGTCGGGTCTCCCCTCATCCCTGGCGGGCGGCGCCCCCGGCCAAACCCCTCCGCGCGGAGAAGGGCGACCCCGGCCGGGGCGCCACGCGGCCCCCGGCTAGGGTGACCGGCCATGACCACGAATGATCGAACTGTTGCGTCTTTCGCCGTGCACATTCCGGATGTCGAGCTGGAGGCCGAACCGCTCGACCCGGAGCAGATCGTCTCCGGCGACCCGGTGGTGACGGGCAAGGTGCTGTGGGAGTCCGCCGACGGCAAGCAGCTGCGCGGCATCTGGCAGATCACGCCGGGCGTGGTCACCGACACCGAGGCCAACGAACTCTTCGTGGTCGTCAGCGGCCGGGCCACCGTCCAGGTCGAGGGCGGCGAGACCCTGGAGATCGGCCCCGGCGACGCGGCCGTGCTGCGCGAGGGCGACCGTACGACGTGGACGGTGCACGAGACGCTCCGCAAGGCGTACCACATCACGCTGCCCTGAGACCGGGCCGCGGCACCGGGCCCGGCCTCCCGAGGCCCGGCTCCACTGCCCGCGGCCGGCGCCCGGTCACGCCTTCTTGGCCGCCACCGCCCGACGGACGGCGAGCGCGGCCACCGGCAGCAGGACGCAGGCCCCGACGAGGTTGAGCCAGCCGTAGCTGGCCCGGGCCACGATCAGGCCCGCGAGGGCGCCGCCGATGCCCGCCGCCGCGTTCATCGTGAGGTCCGAGAGGCCCTGCACGGCGGCCCGGGCCGGCTGCGGTACCGAGTCGGTGAGCAGCGCCGAACCGGAGACCAGGCCCGCCGACCAGCCGAGGCCGAGCACGAAGAGACCGGCGGCGGTCTGGCCGTGGCTGGGCCCCGCCGTGCCGGCGAGCAGCGCGGCGCAGCTCAGGAGTCCGACCGTCAGGCCGATCACGGAGAGGCGGCCGAACCGGTCGGCCAGCCAGCCCATCACCGGCGAGAACGCGTACATGCCCGCGATGTGACCGCTGATGACCAGCCCGATCAGTTGCAGGCCGGCGCCGTGGTGCCCCAGGTCGACGGGGGTCATCACCATGATCGAGACCATCACCGTGTGCGAGACGGCGACCGTCACCAGCGCCAGGCGGGCCATCGGTGAGGCGGCCACGGCGGCGATGCCGGCCCGCAGGGAGCGGCTCTGCGCCGTGTCGTCCTCCTGCGGGGCCAGGGCGCGCGCGGTGAGCAGCGGGTCGGGGCGCAGCAGCACCGCCACGACGAGCGCGGCGACCGCGAAGATCCCGGCGGCGAAGAGGAACGGCCCCGCCGTCTGAGGGATGGCGCTGCCGGAGAAGAGCCGGCTCGTGGGCGCGGCGATGTTCGGCCCCAGGACCGAGCCGATGGTGGTGGCCCAGATGACGAGGGAGATGGCGCGGCCCCGCCGCTCGGGCTCGGCGAGGTCGGCCGCGGCGAAACGGGCCTGTAGCGTGGCCAGCGACCCTCCGCCGAAGGCCGCCATGCCGAGCAGGAGCAGCGGGAAGTTCTCGATGACGGAGGCCAGCACCACGAGGCCCGCCCCGAGCGCGCCGACCCCATACGCGAGGACGAGACCGGCCCGCCGCCCGCGTGACGTCATCAGCGCGGCGAGCGGCAGCGAGAGCAGGGCCGTACCGGCCACGGAAGCGGTGGGCGCGAGACCCGACAGCGCCTCCGTCCCGCTCACCTCGGTGGCGAGCACCGGGGCCAGCGCGATGCCGACCGGGATCCCGAGCCCGCCGAGTATCTGACTGGCGATCAGCACCGCCGTCGTACGGCGGCGCAGGGCGGGCAGCGCCTCCGGCGCGGGTATGTCAGGGGCGTCGAGGGTCTTGGTCACTGACGCAGTGTGCCAGGGGCTTCGCGGACGCGGAACAGGGTCGCGTCAGAACAGCGGCTGGGGGAGCACCCCCTCCAGTGCGAGCAGGCGCCGCTTGGTCTCCAGGCCACCGCCGAAGCCGCCGATGCCGCCGTCGCTCTCCACCACGCGGTGGCACGGCACCACGACCGGCAGGGGGTTGGCGCCCATCGCGACACCGACGGCCTGGGCGGCGCCCGGCTGCCCGACGCGGCGGGCCAGGTCGCCGTAGCCCACCACCGTGCCGAACGGCACCCCGGAGACGAGTTCGCGCAGCACCTGGCGGTTGAAGCCGGAGATCAGCGACCAGTCCAGTGGCAGCTCGAAATCGCGCCGCCCGCCCGCGAAGTAGGCCGCGAGCTGCCGTATCGGCTCGGCGAGCAGCGGGGAGTCCGGTGCCCGCACCGGCTCGGCGCCCAGACGGGAGCCGAGCCGGTCCACGGCCTTGTCGCGTACGTCGTCCGTGGCGTGGAAGGCCACGGTGACGAGACCGCTGCCGGTCGCGGCGAGGAGCAGGGGGCCGATGTCGCTGCCGACGACATCCCATACGACCTGACGCGACTGCGCCCCCCGACCACCGCCTCCGTCAGGCCTCCGGTCCACGTCCCGCCCCCGCTGCTGCCCATTGGCGTTCATGCCGACCACCGTACGACCGGCCACTGACAACGCGGTGCGTCAGTCACCACGCAGCGCCACCCCGCCAGTCGCCACGCGGTGCCACGCGGTGCCGCGCCGCGCACGCCGTGCCGTCAGTCGTCGCTCAGCGCCTCACGTACGACATCAGGCGTGTTGGTGATGATCCCGTCCACACCGAGACCCGCGGCGCGCCGCGCGTTCGCGGCGTCGTTGACCGTCCAGGTGAAGATCTCCAGGGGCTTGCCGTGCGGCCCCTTGAACGTGTGGATCGCGGCGACGTAGGCGGCCGAGATGGAGGTGTGCGTCGAGTTGATCTGGTCGGAGAACCTCGCGTACGCGGGCAGGTCGGCGACCGAGGGCGTGCCGAGGAAGCCCGTCTTCACGTCCGGCCGCAGCTCGTGCACGGTCTTCACACTGTCGGCGCTGAAGCTCTGGATGACCAGCTTGCTCTTGACGTGGTGCTTGTCGAGCCAGCCCGTCTCACGGAGCACCCGCAGGCCCTGCTTCTCGATGCCCGGGTAGAGCTCGGGCTTCTTGAACTCGAAGACGAGCTTCTGGTGATTGCGCGAGACCCGGCGCATGTACTGCGCGAGGGTCGGCACCCGCTCACCCGCGTACTTCGGGCTGAACCAGCTGCCCGCGTCGAGCTTGGCGATCTCGGCCGCCGTGAAGTCCTTGACCTTCCACGGGGCGCGCCCGGGGAAGACCTCCTCCACGTTCGTCGTCCGCTTCAGGTTGTCGTCGTGCATGATCACCAGCTCGCCGTCCTTGGTGCGCTGGACGTCGTTCTCGACCCAGCGGAACCCCATGGCGCGAGCCTTGTCGATGGCCGCCAGGGTGTTCTCCGGGGCGTAGGCGGAGGCGCCGCGGTGGGCGACCACCAGTGGTCTGTCGTGGTCGCCGGTGGCAGGCGCCGCCGGGGTCCGCGCGGCGGCGGGGGCGGTGGGGAGGACGAGTGCACCGGCCCCCATGAGGGCGGCGGTGGTGGCAGCGGCAGCGCGTGCGTACACGGGTACTCCTCGCGTCGTTGGGATCGCGGACCGGTCGAGAGTGACAGTCCACGGCCAACGACAAACAGGTGCAGGATGGCCACAGGTTGAACGAAGTCACCACGGTCGAGGACCCCGCGCGCGGGTAACGCGTTTCTTTGCCGGAAAATCATTCGGACGCCCAGGGTGAGCTTTACTCTCTGCCTCAGCCGACGGTCTTTCAGATGGTCGACGGTAGGGGGTGTATCGGGCGTTCCACGGCATTTGGGCACAACAGGCGGAAGGGCTACCGCGCATGCAGGGCACGGTCGACGGGTTCAGCTACGGAGTCGTCACACCGGTGGTGGCCTACGTGATGGCCTGCCTCGGAGGAGCGCTGGGGCTGCGCTGCACGACCAGATCGCTGCTCGTCGCCCACTCCTGGCGGCCCGGCTGGCTCGCCCTCGGGTCGGCCGCGATCGGCTCCGGGATCTGGACCATGCACTTCGTGGCGATGATGGGCTTCACCGTCAAGGAGGCGCCGATCCACTACGACAAGGCGCTGACGTTCGCCAGTCTCGCCGTCGCCATCGTCATGGTCGGGATCGGCATCTTCATCGTCGGCTACCGCGGCGCGACCGGCACCGCCCTGTTCACCGGCGGAACGATCACAGGCCTGGGCGTGGCCACGATGCACTACCTGGGAATGGCCGGTATGCGTCTGCGCGGAACGCTGGAGTACAACACGCTCACCGTCGCCGCGTCCGTCGTCATCGCCATGGCGGCCGCCACCGCCGCGCTCTGGGCGGCCGCACAGGTCAGGGGCTTCCTGTGGAGCCTCGGCGCGAGCCTCGTCATGGGGCTGGCCGTCAGCGGCATGCACTACACCGGGATGGCGGCCCTCAGCGTCCATCTGCACGGCCCCGACACGGCGCCGCCCGGTGACTCGTCCGCCGAGATCCTCGCGCCGATGATGATCGGCCCGCTCGCCTTCCTGCTCCTCGCGGGCGTCATCGTGATGTGCGACCCGCTGATGGTGACGGGCGGCCGGCAGCCGGAAACGAGGAGCGGCGCGCGCCCCGGGCGCCCCCGCCCGCCCTACCCCGCCCCGCGCTCCGGCGACCGGCCCGCCCCCGCGC
>NZ_JAFEXF010000105.1 GCF_016905445.1 Streptomyces sp. G44 | reverse complement strand
CCGGGGCTCCCGGGTGCCCGCCCCCCCCACCGGCCCGCGCCCCCCGCGGGGCCATCCCGTCCGGGCCGCCGCCCCCCCCGCCCCGCCCGCCCGCGAGGTCGCCGCCCGGCGCGCGGACGCCGCCCGGGGGCGCGTCGCCTCCGCCCGCCGGGCCGACGCCGCGCGGGCCGAACTGCGGGGCCTCGCGGCGAGCTCCGGCCGCGACCCGGACACGCTGCGGGTGTTCGCCGCGCTCGACGTGGACCTCGGCGGCGGCGAGCGCGCCGCCGAGCCGGGCCACGGGGGAGGACCGCTGCCCACCGCCGAGGGGCCCGCCTACCGGGGCGGGCCCGTCGACCTGGCCGAGCTGATCGCCGACTGGCACGGGGCGGGCGCCGTCGACGGCTTCCATCTGACGCCCGTCGAGCCGCGCCGCGACCTGGAGCGGCTCGTCAACGGAACGGTCGCGCTGCTCCAGCACCGCGGACAGTTCCGCACCTTCTATCCGGGCGGCACGCTCCGGGAGCACCTGGGGCTCGCCCGGCCCGCCAACCGCCACACCGTGCTCACGGGGGAGCCGTCATGAGCGAGCAGACCTGCGAGCGCGCGGGCAAGGAGAGCGGCAAGGGCACCGGCAAGGAGAGCGGCAAGGGCACCGGCAAGGAGAGCGGCAAGGGCACCGGCAAGCAGATCCATCTCGCCGCCCACTTCCCGGGCGTCAACAGCACCACCGTCTGGTCCGACCCGAGCTCCCGCTCCCACATCGACTTCTCGTCCTTCGAGTACCTGGCCCGCACCGCCGAGCGCGGCCTGTTCGACTTCTTCTTCCTCGCCGAGGGGCTGCGGGTGCGCGAGCACAAGGGGCGCATCCACGACCTGGACGTCGTCGGCAGGCCCGAGTCGCTCACCGTCCTGGCCGCGCTCGCCGCCGTCACCGAGCGGCTCGGCCTCGCGGCCACCGTCAGCGCGACCTTCAACGAGCCCTTCGAGCTGGCCCGCAGGTTCGCCTCCCTCGACCACCTCAGCGCGGGCCGCGCCGCCTGGAACGTCGTCACCACCTCGGACACCTTCACGGGCGAGAACTTCCGCCGCGGCGGCTACCTCGACCGGGCCGATCGGTACACGCGGGCCGCCGAGTTCCTGGCGGCGGCACGGCGGTTGTGGGACTCCTGGACGCCGCCGGATCGGCCGCGGCCCTTCGCCCACCACGGGCAGCACTTCGCGATCGAGGGCGAGTTCACCGTGCCGCGCTCCCCGCAGGGGCACCCCGTGGTGATCCAGGCGGGCGACTCGCCCGAGGGGCGGGAGTTCGCCGCCTCGGCCGCCGACGTGATCTTCACCCGGCACGGCACGCCGGAGGCCGGCCGCGCCTTCTACGCCGATGTGAAGGGCCGCCTCGCGAAGTACGGGCGCGCCCCCGACGACCTGAAGATCATGCCCGGCGTCACCTACGTCCTCGGCGACACCGCCGCCGAGGCCCAGGAGAAGGCCGCCGAGATCCGCCGCGCGCAGGTCTCCCCGCAGAACGCGATCCTCGCCCTGGAGCAGGTGTGGGGCGTGGACCTCTCCGCGTACGACCCGGACGGGCCGCTGCCCGGCATCGACCCGGACCCCGCGTCGCAGCTGGCCCAGGGCCGCGTGAGGATCGGCGACCCCCTCGCCGTCGCGGAGAAGTGGCGGGCCCTGTCCGAGGCGAAGGGACTCTCCATCCGCCAGACCGTCATCGAGACCACCGCCCGCCAGACCTTCATCGGCACCCCGCGGTCGGTCGCCGAGGACCTGGTGGAGTCCGTCCGCACCGACGCGGCGGACGGCTTCATCCTCATCCCGCACCTGACCCCCGGCGGTCTCGACGACTTCGTCGAGAAGGTCGTGCCCCTGCTCCAGGAGCGCGGCGCGTACCGCACGGAATACCGGGGCGCGACGCTGCGCTCACACCTCGGGCTGCGGGAGCCCATATGGAAGGGTTGATCCCCATGAGCGCCGAAGACGCCGAGCACGCCGAGCACACTGAAGACGCCCAGCACGCCCAGCACGCCGAGCACACCGGGTCCGCTTCGGACGCGGATCCCGTACGGGACTGGGAGCGCTGGCACGCGCAGCGCACCGAGACGGTCGCGGCCCCCTACGGGCCGCTCTCCCTCACCGGCACGCACTGGCTCGCCGACCATCCGGACGGTTCAATTCTGGACATCCCGGGGCGGTGGACCGAGACGCCCGACGCGGTCGTCCTGACCGCCCGTGCGGAAGACGGCCTGACCGTCGACGGGCGGCCCCTGGACGGCGAGGTCAGGCTGGCCGCCGACAGCGGCCCGGTCGCCGAGGCCCGCGTCGCGCACGGGGAGCGCCGGCTCATCGTCATCCGGCGTGAAGGCCTGTGGGCGGTACGCGACTTCGACCCGGACGCCGCCACGCGCCGCGCCTTCAAGGGCATCGACGCCACCCCCTACGACGCGCGCTGGGCGGTGTCCGGGCACTTCACCCCGTACGACGAGGACCGCACCGTCACCGTCGGCAACGCGGACGGCAAGGAGCGCGGCCTCGGGCTCGGCGGCGAGCTGTCCTTCCGGCTCGGCGGCACCGGGCACAGCCTCCAGGTCAGCGTCGAGGCCGACGGTTCCCTGTGGGCCGTCTTCGCGGACGCCACCAGCGGCGTCTCCAGCTACCGCTTCCGTTTCCTGCGGCCCGCCGCGCCCGACGCCGAGGGCCGTACGACGGTCGACTTCAACCGGGCGCTGCTGCCGCCGTGCGCCTTCACCGACCACTTCATCTGTCCCTTCCCGCCGCCGGGCAACTCCCTGACCACGGAGATCGCGGCGGGGGAGCGGAATCTCCTCGACCGCTGAGCGGGTCCGGCAACGGGGGAGACCGGGACCGGCGCACGGCCGAAAGGCGCCCTTGTGCGGCCGGTCCTCGCCCCCCAATACTCCCGAGCAGCGCTTGTCAGGAGCACGGCATATTCGGAATCCGGACTTGCTCTTGGCTGCGCCTCACGGGTCCTCAACCCACAAGGACCCACTGACTTCCCTCGGGAGGGAACAACGTGAGGATCAAGCGCACCATCCCCCACACCGGCATGGCCAGACGCACCCGTCTTCTCGCGATAGCCACCGGGCTCGTCGCCGCCGGAGCGCTCGCCGTCCCCGCGGCGAACGCGCAGGACGGCAGGGACACCTTCAGCGCCCCGCAGCTGAAGCAGGCCAGCGACGCCGTCCTCAAGGCCGATGTCGCGGGCACCGCCTGGGGCGTCGACCCGAAGACCAAGCAGGTCGTCGTCACCGCCGACAGCACCGTCTCCAAGGCGGAGATCGCCGAACTCAAGGCGGCCGCCGGGTCCAACGCGGGCGCCCTGAAGATCGAGCGCACCCCGGGCAAGTTCCAGAAGTACATCTCGGGCGGCGACGCCATCTACGCGGACAGCTGGCGCTGCTCGCTCGGCTTCAACGTCCGCAACGGCAGCACCTACTACTTCCTGACCGCCGGGCACTGCACCGACGGCGCGGGCACCTGGTGGGCCAACTCGGCGAAGACGACGGTGCTCGGCACCACGCACGGCTCCAGCTTCCCGACGAACGACTACGGGATCGTGCGCTACACGAACAGCTCGATCACCAAGTCGGGCACCGTGGGCAGCCAGGACATCACGAGCGCCGCCGACCCGACGGTCGGACAGAACGTGACGCGCCGCGGCTCCACCACCGGCACGCACAGCGGCCGGGTCACCGCGCTGAACCAGACCGTCAACTACGGCGGCGGCGACGTCGTCTACGGCATGATCAAGACCACGGTCTGCGCCGAGCCCGGTGACAGCGGCGGCCCGCTGTACGCGGGGACCACCGCCCTCGGCCTGACCTCCGGCGGCAGCGGCAACTGCTCGTCCGGCGGTACGACCTTCTTCCAGCCGGTCACCGAGGCGCTGCGCGCGTACAACGTCAGCGTGTACTGACCACCGGCAGCATGTCGAGCCCCCGCCCGGTCCTCGGGCGGGGGCTCGTCCGTGGTCCGGCTCCGGGAGACCACCGGCGAGAACCGGACAGGACTAGTCCTCACCCACTGATGACCCTTCCCTCGCACACGGTGTTTGCAACGGAAACGACGTGGCGCGATGGGGTCGTACGAGAGCCGAAGGGCGCACCGCCCGTTTTCGTGTGCGCGTCCTGAAGTGGACCTTGTGTGCGACCACGAGGCGTCGGGATAGTGGGCGAGCAACTTGGCATGGACGCGGCCACGTCGACGCGGTGAACGCCGCCGTCCGGCGTGGCCATCCCGTGCCGCGCACCGCCTACGACTCGTCAGGCCCCCACGCCGGACGGGTCGTTCCCCCCACAGGAGGTCGTGAGTTTTGAAGCACCGACGCATATCCAAGCGCCGTGCCGCCGTGGCAGGCGCGGGCATCGCCGCGCTGGCCGCCGCGGGAATCACCTTCCAGACTGCGAACGCGAGCGAGAGCGCGCCGGACCCGACCCCGGATGTCCTCTCCGTGGCGAAGGCCGGAAAGCTCGCATCGACCCTGAGCCAGGAGCTCGGTGCGGACGCCGCGGGCACGTACTACGACGCCAAGGCCAAGGCCCTCGTCGTCAACGTGCTGGACGAGAGCGCGGCGGACGCCGTGGAGTCGGCGGGCGGCAAGGCCAGAATCGTCGAGAACTCCCTGGCCGAGCTGAAGCGCGCCCGTACCACGCTCGACGAGAAGGCGGCCGTGCCCGGCACCTCGTGGGCGATGGACCCGGCCACCAACAAGGTCGTCGTCACGGCGGACCGCACCGTCGAGGGCGCCGCGCTCGACAAGGTCGGCTCGATCGTGAAGAGCCTCGGCGGCAAGGCCGAACTCCGGCGGAGCAAGGGAGAGTTCAAGGCCTTCCTCGCCGGCGGTGACGCGATCTTCGGCGGCGGCTCGCGCTGCTCCCTCGGTTTCAACGTCGTCAAGGACGGCCGGCCCCACTTCCTGACGGCGGGCCACTGCGGCAACGCGGTCAAGAGCTGGTCCGACGCGCAGGGCGGCCAGGAGATCGGCACCACGGTGGAGTCGAGCTTCCCGGGCGACGACCACGCCCTCGTGAAGTACACGGCCGACACCCCGCACCCGAGCGAGGTGAACCTCTACAACGGCAGCGCCCAGCCGATCACCAAGGCGGGGGAGGCCACGGTCGGGCAGAAGGTGCAGCGCAGCGGCAGCACCACGCAGCTCCACGACGGCGAGGTCACCGCTCTGAACGCCACGGTGAACTACCAGGAGGGCCAGGTCGACGGTCTGATCCAGACCACGGTCTGCGCCGAGCCCGGCGACAGCGGCGGCGCGCTCTTCGCCGGTGACACCGCACTGGGCCTCACCTCGGGCGGCAGCGGCGACTGCTCCTCCGGGGGCGAGACCTTCTTCCAGCCGGTGACGGAGGCGCTGACCGCCTACGGCGCGGAGATCGGCTGAGGCAGAGACCGAGGCAGCGGCAGCGGCCGAGGCCGGGTCTGCCGGAACCGCGTGAGCCCCGCCCCCGCGACCTGCGGGGGCGGGGCTCACGCGGTTCCCGCCCCTCAGGGAGCGAGGGGCCTGCCGTACTGCGTGCCGCTGAGGTCGATCGAACCGTTGGCCGGCCGGCCGCGCCGGGCGGACAGGGCGAGGGTGACGACCACGCCGACCAGCGCCCAGGCGGCCAGGACCAGCAGCGGTCCGGTGAGCGCGTTCCCCTCGAAGTACGCGATGGAGCGCGCCGACCAGGTGCCCGCGCCGGGCGGCAGCCAGGGCCCGATCGCCTTCCAGAACGCCGGCAGCATGGGCAGCGGGAAGGCGCCGCCCGCGCTCGGGTTGCCCCCGATGACGATGATCAGGACGGCCAGGCCGATGCCCACGATGCCGGTGAGCGCCTGGAGGGCGAGCGTGATCGCGCCGACCCCGAAGACGACGAGCGCGCCGAGGCCCCACAGGCCCATGACGCTGCCCGGCAGGGCCCCGAGGATCGGCCCGATGATGACCGCGCCGCCGAGGCCGCCGACGATCGAGTAGAGCGCCATGGTGCCGAGCCGGATGATCGCGCGCGGCAGGTTCGCGGCCCGGGAGCCCGCGCTGATCGCCAGGATCGACGCGCACAGGTAGCCGCCGACGCACCAGCCGACGACCAGGTAGAAGGACGAGAGCCCGTTGAAGTCCTTGTCCGAGGCGGCGGCCACGTCCACGGTCTTCACCGTGCGCTTCTCGGCCGCGTCGGCCTCGGTGAGGAGCGTGGTCAGGGTCCGGGAGAGCGCGGTGCCGCCGCCGGAGGCGACCAGGAGGGTGTCGGTGGTGCCGCGCGGGTCGACGACCAGGGCGCCGTCGATGTCGCGGTGCATGATCTGGCGCCGGGCCGTGGCCTCGTCCTTGAGGACGCGGGGGTCCAGGGGGTCGCCGGGGAGCTTCTCCAGCCGGTCGGCGGTCTCCTTCGCCGCGGGGCCCGGAGCGACCACGGCGAAGGCCACGTCCTTTGGTCTCGGATCGTGCAGCGCCCCCACATAGGAGGCGATGAACAGCAGCTGGAGGGCGAGTACGCCGATGACGAGCAGGGCTGCTCGCGGGGTGACGGCGCTCTTGAACTCATCGACGAACCTCATGCCCCCACGCTCCGGGGCGCCGGTCGTTCCCGCAGGTGGGATGGGCCGAACGGGCGATACCAGGGGCGGCCGGGGACAGGCCTCGCACACGTGTCGTACACGCGTTCGAAACTTGGTCTATGGTGGAGGCGGGGGATACGAGATCGGATCGGTTCAGGGTTACAGGAGGTGCGTGTGCCCGACTTCACGCATCTGCACACCGTCTCCGGGTTCTCCCTGCGGTACGGCGCCTCGCACCCGGAGCGGCTCGCCGAGCGCGCCGCCGACCGGGGCATGGACGCCCTCGCGCTCACCGACCGGGACACCCTCGCGGGCGCGGTCCGGTTCGCCAAGGCCTGCGCGAAGGCGGGGGTGCGCCCGCTCTTCGGCACCGAGCTCGCGGTGGCGGAACCCGCCCCGGCCAAGGGCGAGCGGCGGCGGGCCCCGGTGCGCGGCGGTGCCTTCATCGACGAGTCGACCCCCCGCGTGACCTTCCTCGCCCGCGACGGCGCCGCCGGCTGGGCCGCGCTCTGCCGCCTGGTCACCGCCGCGCACCGCGCCGACGCCGACGAGGGCACCACGGGCGGGCAGCCCGTCCTGCCCTGGCGGGAGAACCACGGCGAGGGCCTGACCGTGCTGCTCGGCCCCGCATCCGACGTGGGGCGCGCGCTCGCCGCCGGGCGCCCCGACCGGGCCGCCCGCCTCCTCGCGCCCTGGCGCGAGCGGTACGGCGACGACCTGCGCCTGGAGTCCGTCTGGCACGGCCGCGAGGGCACCGGGCCCGGCTCGCTGCGCCTGGCCGCGCGCACCGTCGGCTTCGCCGCCGAGCAAGGGGTGCGGCCCGTCCTGAGCAACGCCGTGCGCTACGCCGACGCCGGGCAGGGCCCCGTCGCCGACATCCTGGACGCCGCGCGCCGCCTCGTCCCCGTCGACCCCACCAAGGAACTGGACAGCGGCGAACGCTGGCTGAAGGGCGCCGACGCCATGCTGCGCGTCGCCGAACGCGTCGTCGAGGCCGCGGGCTTCCGCCGCGACACCGCGCACCGCCTGATCGAACAGACCCGGGCGACCGCCGCCGCCTGCCTGGTCGACCCCGAGGACGACATCGGCATCGGGACCGTGCACTTCCCCGAGCCGCGCCTGGTCGGCGCCGGGCGGCGCACCGCGCAGCGCGTCCTCGCCTCCCGGGCGGCGGCGGGCATGGTGCTGCGGGGCTACGACTCCCGGCGCGACTACTGGGAGCGCATGCACCGCGAGCTGGACATCATCGCCCACCACGGCTACGCCTCCTACTTCCTGACCGTGGCCCAAGTGGTCGACGACGTACGCGGCATGGGCATCCGGGTCGCGGCGCGCGGCTCCGGCGCCGGGTCCCTCGTCAACCACCTCATCGGCATCGCGCACGCCGACCCCGTCGAACACGGGCTGCTCATGGAGCGGTTCCTGTCCAAGCGGCGGCACGTCCTGCCGGACATCGACATCGACGTGGAGTCCGCCCGCCGCCTGGAGGTCTACCGCGCGATCATCGGCCGCTTCGGCGCCGAGCGGGTCGCGACCGTCTCCATGCCCGAGACCTACCGGGTGCGCCATGCCCTGCGCGACGTGGGCGCCGCCCTGTCCATGGACCCGGCCGACATCGACCGCGTCGCCAAGGCCTTCCCGCACATCCGCGCGCGCGACGCCCGCGCCGCCCTGGCGGAGCTGCCCGAACTGCGGGCGGTGGCACAGGAGTTCGGCGATCGCGACCGGCTGTGGGAGCTGGTCGAGGCGCTGGACGCGCTGCCGCGCGGCGTCGCCATGCACCCGTGCGGGGTGCTGCTCTCCGACGCCTCGCTGCTCGCGCGCACGCCCGTCGTGCCCACCAGCGGCGAGGGCCTGCCCATGTCGCAGTTCGACAAGGAGGACGTGGAGGACCTCGGCCTGCTCAAGCTGGACGTGCTCGGCGTGCGGATGCAGTCGGCGATGGCGCACGCGGTGACGGAGGTCGAGCGGGCCACGGGGGAGCGGGTCGACCTGGACGCGGTGGAGCCGGGCGACCCGGCGACGTACCGGCTCATCCAGTCCACCGAGACGCTCGGCTGCTTCCAGATCGAGTCGCCGGGCCAGCGCGACCTGGTCGGACGGCTCCAGCCCTCGACCTTCCACGACCTCGTGGTCGACATCTCGCTGTTCCGGCCGGGCCCGGTCGCGGCCGACATGGTGCGACCCTTCATCGAGGCCCGGCACGGCCGCGCGCCCGTCCGCTACCCGCACCCGGACCTCGCGGAGCCGCTGAAGGAGACGTACGGCGTCGTCGTCTTCCACGAGCAGATCATCCACATCGTGGACATCATGACCGGCTGCGGACGCGACGAGGCGGACCGGGTGCGGCGCGGGCTCTCCGACCCCGAGTCGCAGGGACGCATCCGGTTCTGGTTCGCGCAGCACGCGGCGGCCAAGGGGTACGACGCCGAGACCATCGCCCGCGCCTGGGAGATCGTCGAGGCCTTCGGGTCGTACGGCTTCTGCAAGGCGCACGCCGTGGCCTTCGCGGTGCCGACCTACCAGTCGGCGTGGCTGAAGGCCCATCACCCGGCCGCGTTCTACGCCGGGCTGCTCACGCACGACCCCGGCATGTACCCGAAGCGGCTGCTGCTCGCGGACGCGCGGCGGCGCGGGGTGCCGATCCTGCCGCTGGACGTGAACAGGTCGGCGGTCGCACACCGTATCGAACTGGTGTCTGATAACTCGGGACCTCGGAACGTGTGGGGCCTGCGCCTCGCCCTCTCCGATGTCCACGGCATCAGCGAGGCCGAGGCCGCGCGCATCGCGGACGGGCAGCCGTACGCCTCCCTCGTCGACTTCTGGGAGCGGGCCAGGCCCTCGAAGCCGGTCGCGCAACGGCTCGCCCAGGTCGGCGCGCTCGACGCGTTCGGCGCCAACCGCCGCGACCTGCAACTGCACCTGGCCGAGCTGCGGCGCGGCAGCCGGGGAGCGGCCGGGGCCCAGCTCCCCCTGGCCGGCGGGCGGCGGACGGCCTCCGCCGGGCTGCCCGACCTCGACGACGCGGAGCGGCTCAGCGCCGAACTGGGCGTCCTCGGCATGGACTCCTCGCGCCACCTCATGGCGGACCACGGCGCCTTCCTGGCCGAACTGGGCGTCCTCAGCGCCCGGCGGCTGCGCGAGGCCGAGCACGGCGCGACCGTCCTGGTCGCGGGCGCCAAGGCCGCCACGCAGACCCCGCCGATCCGCTCCGGCAAGCGGGTCATCTTCACCACGCTTGACGACGGCACGGGCCTGGTCGACCTGGCCTTCTTCGACGACGCGCACGAGCGGTGCGCGCACACCGTCTTCCACTCCTGGCTGTTGCTGGTGCGCGGCGTGGTGCAGCGGCGCGGGCCGCGCAGCCTCAGCATCGTCGGCTCGGCGGCGTGGAACCTGGCGGAACTGGTGGAGGTGCGCGAGGAGGGCGGCCTCGACGCGGTGGCGCTGCGCCTGGCGGAGCCCGGACCCGAGCCCGCGTCCGAGCCGGAGCCCGAGCCGAACCCTGGGCAGGGCCCCGACCCGGACCCGGTGACGGGCGGCCGCCGCATCCGCATGGCCACGGGGTACGAGATGCACCCCTGGGCGGACCTGCGCCCGGCGGGCGAAGGGTCGGCGGGCACGAGCAGGAAGCTGTGGCACCAGAGTCCGGGGAGCGCGGGATGAACACCTTCGACACCGACCCCACCGCCCACGCCGACCCCACTGCCCCCACCGGCCCCGGTGGCCCCGTGAGCACCCTCTACGTACGGTTCCTGCTGGAGCCCATGTACGAAGCGCTGCTGCCCCAACTGGTCGACCTGCTCGGCGAGTTCACCCCCCAGGTCGAGGCGCTCCCGCCCGACGCCGCCCTCCTGGACGTCCGTGGCGCCCGGCGCTACTTCGGCCGGAACGCCGTCGAACTGGCCGCGCTGATCCGGGTGCGGGCGCTCGCGCTGTACGGGGTGGAGTGCGCGATCGGCGCCGGGCCCGGCCCGATGCTGGCGCGGATGGCCGCCCGGGGCGCCGCCCCCGGAGTGACCCGCGCCGTGCCCGAAGGACCGGACGGCGTACGCGAGTTCCTCGCCGAGAGGCCGGTCGGCGAACTGCCCGGCATCGGCCGCGCCGCCGCCCGCACCCTGTGCGAGTACGGCCTCGACTCCCTCGGGAAGGTCGCCGCCGCACCGCTGTCCACCCTGCAACGGCTGGTCGGCGCCCGCGCGGGCCGCGAGCTGCGCGAGAAGGCGCGGGGCATCGACCGCACCCGGGTCGTACCGAACTCCGCCGCGCGCTCGCTCGCCGCCGAACGCCCCTTCCCGCGCGATGAGCTGGACCCCTTCCGGCACCGCCGCGCCCTGCTCTCCGGCGCCGAGGAGCTGGGCATCAGGATGCGCGGCGAGGACCAGGTGTGCCGCGCGCTGACCCTCACCGTGCGGTACGCGGACCGGAGCACGACCGTCCGGACCCGGGCCCTGCCCGAGCCGACCGCGCACTCCACCGCGCTGACCACGGCCGCGTACCGCATGTACGAGGCGCTCGGCCTGCAACGGGCCCGGGTGCGCGCCATCGGGCTGCGCGCCGAGGGGCTCGGCCCTGCCGAACGCGCGGCCCACCAGCTGACGTTCGACCCGGCGGACGAGAAGGCCCGTCGCATCGAGGAGGTGGCCGACCGGGCGCGGGAGAAGTTCGGCCCCGGCGCGATCGTGCCGGGAACGCTGGCGGCATGAGCCGCGTCGCGCGGGGCGGGCCCCGGAACGCTTTCGCGGCGCCCTTCAGAGCATGATGAGCAGCCGTGTGTTCGGCTTGAGCTTCCTGTTCACAGAGCGGCTCTGCACATAGACCTCCAGCTTGGGGTTGTTCCCCGCCTTCACCGAGACGGTGCCCTGGATGCCCGTGCCGAACAGGAGGCTGCGCGCCGCGTCGCCGGTGTAGGCGCGGTCGGTGTCCTTCTCGACCACGATGACCTCCTTGTTCGGCTGGACCTGCGCGCGGGCGCCCAACTGGTAGTAGCACGCGCCGCGTTCGTACGTCACGCCCGGATGCGAGTCGACGAAGGGACGGATCTCGACCTCCTTGTCCACCTTCAGGAGCCGGTACTTGTTCGCCGGGATCGGTTCGAGGTTCGCCCGCACCTCGTCGATCGATATGTCCTGGCCGACGGCGAAGAGGTTCTTCGTGCCGCGCACCCCCTTCTCGCGGGCCCGCAGGAAGCTGGTGGCGGCGGCGCGCACCGTGCCGATGGCCTCCTCCACGCCCTCCTGGGAATCCGCGTCCCAGATGGCGATGTTCCCGGCCGGGAAGCCGTAGTTCTGCGCGGTCCGCTTGGCCAGGGAGTTCGGCACGAGGATCGCGGACGTCCAGTGCTCGGGAAGGCCGCCCATCTTCGCCGCGATCCTGTCGAGCCAGGGGCCGAGGATGCTCATGTCGCCGTCGTGGCGCCGGTCGCCGCCCGAGGCGTTCTCCTCGCCGTCCGTCACCACGATCTGGAGGAAGCTGTGCTCGCCGTACTCCTCCCATATGTGCCCCAGGTCGTCGAGGGACTTCAGGGACGCTTCGATGAGGGCCGTGGCGCCGTTGTTGACCCGGTACAGGCCGCGCATGGACGGCAGGTGCTTCACGTCCATGTCCCACACCAGGTTCTCCACCCGGTGGTCGAAGGAGTAGAGGCTGATCCGGGTCTCGTGGCCGAGGCTGTCCGACTCGGCCTTCAGGCCGGCCACGAACTCGTCCACGACACGCACCAGTTGGTCCTGGTGCGGACGCATGGAACCCGAACAGTCCACGACCAGCGCGACATGATTGACCTTGTGCTGGATCCTGTTTGCGGACATGGCTCTGCTCCTCCTGAAAGGCGGCTTGACGAGGCGGTTTGCCGAAGTGCTGTCACTCTAGGAGGAGGCACTGACAACGCCGTCCGACGCCTTCTCGGGGCAACCGTGCCAGTGAACACTGGAAGTTTTGACGCCGCGCGGCTTCACTCTTCGCGTACTCGCGCGTAGCTTGTCGTGCACGCAACAACAGCACCATTCCCCGCGTCACCTGGTGATCCGGATCCCAGGGCACCCCCCATCGCAACTCCCTTGAGCCGCAAGGAGATCACACGATGCTGCCCTGGAGACGCGCGCTGCGCGCGTTCGCCGCCGCCCTGCTCGTCACGTGCGCGGCCACCGGCCTCGCCCCGGCGGCCACCGCCGACACCGCGGCACCGGCCGCCACCGCCTCCGTGTCGAGGGGCTGGAACGACTACGACTGCGAGCCGTCCGCCGCGCATCCCCGCCCGGTCGTCCTCGTGCACGGCACGTTCGGGAACTCCGTCGACAACTGGCTCGTCCTCGCGCCCTACCTGGTCAAGCGCGGCTACTGCGTCTACTCCCTGGATTACGGCCAGTTGAAGGACGTGCCGTTCTTCCACGGGCTCGGGCCCATCGAGAAGTCGGCCGAGCAGCTCGATGCCTTCGTCGACAAGGTGCTCGCCTCGACGGGCGCGAAGGAGGCGGACCTCGTCGGCCACTCGCAGGGCGGCATGATGCCGCGCCACTACCTCAAGTTCCTCGGTGGCGCCGCCGAGGTGAACGCCCTGATCGGTCTCGCGCCCGACAACCACGGCACCACCCTGCTCGGCCTCACCAAGCTGCTGCCGTACTTCCCGGGCATCGAGGACCTGCTGACCACCAAGACGCCGGCCCTCGCCGACCAGGTGGCCGGATCGCCCTTCCTGACCAGGCTCAACGCGGGTGGGGACACCGTGCCGGGCGTGCGCTACACCGTCATCGCCACCAAGTACGACGAGGTCGTCACCCCGTACCGCAGCCAGTTCCTCGACGGCCCCGGCGTGCGCAACGTGACCGTCCAGGACCTGTGCCCCGTCGACGTGTCCGAGCACGTGGCCGTCGGCGTCCTGGACCGCGTGGCCCACCACGAGGTGGCGAACGCGCTGGACCCGGCCCACGCCACCCCGAGCACGTGCCTGTCCTAGCCGGGAGGGCCGGGGCGACGTGAAGGACCGCGCCCCCCGGCGGCGGGGGAGCGCGGCCCTCGGTGTCACCTCAGCGGCCGTGGTGTCCGGCCGCGCGGCGGCGCGTCGTCACGAACACCGCGGCGGCGCCGACGGCGAGGGCGGCGGCACCGCCGATCGCGAGGTACGGGGTGGTGCTGTCGCCGCCGGTCTCGGCGAGGTTGTCGCCGGCGGTGCCGACGGGCTTCTCGGCGCCGCCGTTCACCTCGGGATCGTTGCCGGAAGCCTCGGAAGCCTTCCCGGCATCGGCATAGGCGTCGGCGTCGGCGTCGGCGGCCGGGGCGGCCTCCGTGGCCTTGGCGCCCGTCCGCGCGTCGGAGTCCCCGTGGCCGTGGTGCTCGACCGTGGACTTCTCGGCGCCCTCCGCCATCTCCTCGTCCGAGGGGGCCGAGGCGGCCGGGGCCGCGCCGGAGCCGCCGGTGTCCTTGCCGAAGACGACGTCGGAGCAGGTGTAGAACGCCTCGGGGGAGTCCGAGCGCTGCCAGACCGAGTAGACGAGGTGGCGGCCCGACCGGGCGGGGATCTTCCCGTCGAAGACGTAGTCGCCGTTCACCATCTTCGGGTCGGTGACCTTGACGAAGGGTTTCTTCTCCAGGTCCGACCACTTCAGGGGCTTCGTCGGGTCGTACGAGGCCTTGGTGACGTACAGCTCGAAGGAACCCCTGTGCGGGGCGGTGCCCTTGTAGTGGAAGGTGTGCTTCCCCGGCGTCAGCCTGCTGGACGGCCAGTCGGCGCGCGGCAGGTCGAGGCCCTTGTACTTGTCGTTGCCGGCGCTGCACAGCTTGCCGTCGGGGATGATCTGCCGCGACTTCCCGGCGGCGTCGGCCATGTTCACGCCGTTCCAGTCGTAGAAGGCCTGGGTGCCGCTCGCGGCGACGGCGGCCTTGCAGGCGGCCGACCTGGGGGACTCAGGGCCCTCCTGGAAGCAGGCGGAGACCCGGCTGACCGGGTCCGTCATCGAGCCGTGCGCGGCTGCGGGAGCCGCCGCCAGGGCGGTCAGGGCGAGCGGGGCGACTCCGGCGGTGGTGATGGCGGCGACCTTGCGGCGTGCGGGCATGCGGGTTCTCCTCGAAGGCGGTTCAGGGGGCGAGGGGCGGTGGCGAACGGGCGGCACCGCCCCGGCGGTCAGAAAGCTAGCCCCTGAAATCCGTGAAATCCCTGCTGAGGACGGGGAACGGAAATCCTTATGGTGCGTTTAAGGAAGCGCTAACCAAGGGCTCAGACAGAGCCCCCGGTCACGGGTGCATCCGCGCCCCCTTCAGCACCTTGTCGACCGCGCCCCGCGGCCCGTGGACGGCGAGCCCCACCACGTCCAGCTCGTCCCCGGCGACGGCACGGACGGCCGCCCGGTTGTCGGCGTCGTTGCCGGTGGCGAACAGGCCGGAGGTGAACACCGAGCACGGCAGGCCCCGCCCCAGCGCGCGGCCACGGGCGGCGGCCAGCACCTCCTCGCCGCCCGTCAGGACGAGCACCGGCTGCCGGAACATCGGCAGGTAGGCGGTGCCGTCGGCGTCCTCGTACGGCTCCCCGATCAGCTCGGGCAGCCGCGTGCCGAGCCCGCTCACGAGGAACGCGGTCACGTTCAGCCGCTGCCAGCTCTCCAGGTCGTCCCGGAGCAGCACGGCGATCTTGGTGTCGAAGCGGACGGGCCGCCGGTCCGCGGCGGTGGCGGTGGCGGTGTCCGTCGGGGAGGCGGGCGTGGTGCTGGTCTCTGTGCTCATGCCTTGAGACTGCCGATCACCGTCCGCCCCGGTCTTGTACGTTCTTTGCATGGCGGCCGGCGAGGAGATCACCGCGTGGCGCCCCGCGGTGCGAGGCGTCACGGAGGTCTTCCACGCGCACTTCACGCACCACGCCTATCCGATGCACGTGCACGACACATGGACCCTGCTGGTCGTCGACGAGGGCGCGGTCCGCTACGACCTGGAGCGCAGCCCCCACGGCACCCCGCTCGGCACGGTCTCGCTGCTCCCGCCGCAGGTCCCGCACAACGGCTCGGCGGCCACCCCGGACGGCTTCCGCAAGCGCGTCCTGTATCTGGAGGCGACGGAGGACGGGCCGCTCGACACGTCGTTCATCGGGCCCGCCGCGGACGCCCCCGTCCTCGTCGACCCCCTGCTGCGGCACCGCATCGGACAGCTCCACGCGGCCCTCGCGCACCCCGGCGACGAACTGGAGGCGGCCACCCGGCTCGCGCTCGTCGGGCGGCGGCTGCGCGAGCGGCTGCGCCCCCGCCTGGCCGGGGCGCCCGGGCCGGCCCCCGACCGCCGGGTCGCGGGCGCCCTGCGCCAACTCCTCGACGCACGCGTGGTCGAGGGCATCGCCCTGGAGGAGGCCGCCGCCGTGCTGCACGCGCACCCGGCGCATCTGGTGCGCTCCTTCGGAGCGGCGTACGGCATCGCCCCCCACCAGTACCTGATGGCCCGCCGCGTGGACCGGGCCCGCCGCCTCCTGCTGGACGGGCGGCCGCCCGGCGAGACGGCGGCGGCCTGCGGCTTCTACGACCAGTCGCATCTGACCCGGCACTTCAAGCGCGTGGTGGGCGTCCCCCCGGGCCGCTACGCCCGAAGCCGCTGACGACACCCTCACCGACGCGGTTCCGGCGCCCGGCCCCCCTCACCCCAGCCACCGGTACCGCCGCTCCGGCCGCCCCGTCCCGCCATAGCGCAGCGTCACCTCCGCGCGGCCGGTGGCCACGAAGAACTCCAGGTAACGGCGGGCCGCGGCCCTACCTCTACGCGGGCATCCTGTTCTTCGCGGCGGTCGGCGCGTACGCGGTCGGCGGCGAACCGGCCGACCTCGTCATCCTGCTCGTCATCGGCCTTATCGGCTTCGGCATGCGGCGCCACGGCCTGCCCGTGCTGCCCGCCGTCCTCGGCGTCATCCTCGGCCCCAGCGCCGAACAACAGCTGCGCCGCGCCCTCCAGATCGGTGACGGCAGCGTCCGCGCGCTCGTCGACACCCCGTTCTCCGTGACGGTCTATGGACTCATCGTCCTGATTCTGACGTGGCCGTTGTGGAAGAAGGCCCTGCCGCGGCCACGGCGCCGTGACATAGACGTGGAGGCATGACGACGACACCCGGCACCTGCACGGACATCCGCCCCGCCACCGCCGCCGACGTGCCCGCCGTGAAAGCGGTGACCGACGCGGCGTACCACCACTACGTCGACCGCATCGGGCTCGTGCCCGCGCCGATGGAAGCCGATCACGCGGCCGATGTGGCGACGGGGAGGGTATACGTCACCGGGGACCCGGTCGTCGGACTGCTGGTCCTCGACCCCGTCCCCGAACCGCCCCAGGACGCACACCTTTTCCTGTACTCCATCGCGGTCCACCCCGACGCGGCGGGACAAGGGGTGGGCCGACGGCTGCTCGCCTTCGTGGACACCCACGCGCGGGCCCTCGGCCTGCCCGAAGTCCGCCTCTACACCAACGCGTTGATGTGGGAGAACCAGCAGATCTACCCTCGCTACGGTTACGAGCTCCTGGAGCGCCGCGTCGAAGGTCCCTACGACCGCCTGCACTACCGCAAGCGGCTGTCCGCCTCCTGACGGCGTCTCACCCGTCCGGCCACCAGGTCCGCTGGACATCCTTGCGGACCTCCGGCCGCTCCCTGGGCTGGGCCTCGGCTTCCTGGCGTTCCCGCACCCGACGGCTGACCGGCTTGACCGCGGGCTTGTGCGTGGTGACTCGGCGCATGGCTGCCTCCCTGCCTTACCGATGTCCACGGAAGCCGCGCGCTAGACCTCCCCGCCCCACCTTTCTGATCGAGCACCTGCGCGAACCTGCCTCGGTCGCGTGGTCAGAGCGTGATCAGAACGTGGTCAGAGGGCGGTCAGAGGGCGGTCAGAGGGTTCGCAACAGCCCCCCGCGCGCCAACGACTCCAGTTCCGTGAGGGCGCGCAGGGCCGCGGCCGCCGCGGCGGGGTCCGTCGCGGGAAGGGCACTGGCCTCGAACTCGTCCTCGTCCAAACGCAGGACCGTGGCGCCGTCCGCCGAGCACCACAGGTCGAGGTCCAGGTCCTCCACCGTGAGGACGTCGCCGTCGCGGCTCGTGGGGCGCGTCACGTCGCAGTACCAGCCCTTGAGGGTGCCGTCGGCGGCGTACACCTCCTTGACCGCGTACCAGCGGTCGCGCCAGTAGTGCTCGGTGAAGACGTCGCCCGGTTCGAAGCGGACGAAGCCGAAGTCGCGGACGCCGGGGGCCGCCCAGGGGGCGCGGACGGTGATGCGTGTGCCGTCGTCGTGGAGGAGCTGTGCCGGGTAGCGGATCTTGGTCCGGCCGGCCTTGACGAGGACCACCTCCAGTGTGTCAGCCGAGGTCTCGGACATGGCGTACCTCCGTGGCGCAGATCTCGTAGCCGAACCAGTCGTTGATCGCCAGCATCGGCTCGTTGCCGGCGTCGTTGCCCGTGAACGCCTCCGTGCAGCCGGCGGCGCGGGCGCGGTGCAGGGAGTCGGCGAGCTTGGCGAGGCCCCGGCCGCGGTGGGCGCGCGCGGTGCCCGTCATGCCGGAGGCGTAGCGTCCCGCGCCGTCCGTGCGGGCCAGGCTGAACGCCGCGGGGCGGCCGTCCACCAGGGCCACCGTCGTGAGCTCCCGGCTGACCAGCGGGTGGTGCCAGGTCTCGGCGAGCCAGTGCTCGTAGTCCGTGAACTCCGCGACGACATCGCCCGGTTCGTCCGCCACCGTCTCCGCGTCGAGCGCGAAGAGGGGCCGCGCGTCGTCCGCGTACACCGAGCCGCTGACGAGCTCCACCCCGGCGGGCGGCTCCTGGCGGGGCGGCAGCGTGCCGTGCGCGAGGTCCAGACGCAGGAAGTGCGCGCGGCGGCTCGCGCGGTAGCCGTGGCGGGCGGCGAAGGCGAGGTTCACCGGCTCGTCGAGCACCCACGAGTAGACGGTGGTGGCGCCCGCGCCCGCCAGGTGTTCCTCGGCCGTGCGCAGCAGGAGCGTTCCGGCACCGGCGCCGAGCCGCTCCGGATGCACGTAGACATTGGCGAAGCCCTGGCCCGGCTCGGGGCTGTCGTGGGCGACGCCCACCTGCGCCGTCCCGATGACCTCACCGCCCGCCTCGGCGATCAACTGCCGGTAGTGCGCGTCCGGATGAGCGTGCGCGCGGTCGAAGGCGACCGACTCCGGGGTGGCGAGCATGGCAGGCACACAGGCCCGGCGCACGGCGGCGAAACCGGCGTCGTCCGCCGCGGCGGTGGCGGCGTCGGCGCTGAGAGCTCGGACGATCACAGTCATGGGCCCGCACGGTACGCGGGGGGTACGCCGGGGTGCCTCCCATTTTCCGGGTGGGGGGAGGTGCGGTGCCCCTTTGTGGGGCGGGCACGTCGCGTGTGCCGTCGGGGACGCCGCGTTTGCGGGACAATCGCTTCGTGACTCTGAAGATCGACATCGATGCCGACGCGGGCGACGCGCCCTACGAGCAGGTGCGGGCCCAGATCGCCGGGCAGGCCCGCTCGGGTGAACTGCCCGTCGGCTACAAGCTGCCCACGGTGCGGGGGCTCGCCCAGTCGCTGGGGCTCGCGGTGAACACGGTGGCCAAGGCCTACCGGGCGCTTGAGGGCGACGGGGTGATCGAGACCCGGGGCCGCAACGGCACGTTCGTCGCCGCCGCGGGGGACGCCGCCGCGAAGGAGGCGTCCAACGCCGCGCAGGCCTACGCCGAGCGGGTCCGGCGCCTCGGCCTCTCCGAGGAGGACGCCCTGGCCGCCGTACGCGACGCCGTGCGCGCGGCATACGGGGCGTCCGGCTAGCGCGCGGCACCGCGCCGGGGGGCCGCGACAAGCCCCCCCCGGCGGACCGCCGTCACCGCACGAGCACGACGGAGTTGATCGGCGTGAAGTCGTACGGGGCGTACTCGCCCACGTGACGCTGTACGGGGTAGCAGTTGGTTCCGTTGTATCCCTTGCAGATCTGGAAGCCGGCGCCTCCCGTCTGGTTGTTGACGATCACGCGGACGCCGGTCACGTTGGACAGGTTGTGGGCGCCGTAGCTGTAGAAGATGTTCTTGTTCAGGATGGTGCCGTTCGCCTCACGGATGCAGACCGCCCCGGACGGACAGGGCGTTGCCGCGCCGGCGCCGGGAGCCACGGCGAGTCCGAGGGCGCTGAGGGCGAGGGCCATGCCTGCGGCCGACGCAGCGAGCTTGCGCAATGTTCCCCCTAGGTCGTGATGCCCCGGTCCGGGCATCGTGGACCCGAACGTAGACCCGGCCGGCCGGGGCGCACCAGAGGGCCCGCACAGGACGTGACCGGTGGTGCCGAGGGGCCCCCGGAGGCGGACGCGCCATCGAGAATGCCATGGGCGTGCGGTTCGGCCGGGGTGGCCCGGGGTGGCCGGGGCGTCACAGATACAGCCCCGCGTCCGCCCCCTCCCGCTGGTCCGGCACCGACATCGGCGCCGTGCCCCTGCGCAGCGCGAAGAGTTCGGCGAGGGTGGCGCCCTCGCGGGGGACGCCCTCCTCCGTGCCGAGCCACTCCACGGCCTCGGCCCGGGTCAGCGGACCGACCTCGACGCGGGCCAGGCAGCGGCCGGGACGCACGACCGCCGGGTGCAGGCGCTCCAGGTCCTCGTTGGTCGTGACGCCCACCAGTACGTTGCGCCCCTGGCCGAGGAGACCGTCCGTGAGGTTGAGGAGACGGGAGAGCGCCTGCCCCGCCGTGTGCTTCGCCTCGCCGCGGATCAGCTCGTCGCAGTCCTCCAGGAGCAGCAGCCGCCAGCGCCCCTTCGCCGTGCCGTCGTCCTCGCCGATCGCGATGTCCATCAGATAGCCCACGTCGCTGAAGAGCCGCTCCGGGTCCAGGACGCAGTCCACCTGGCACCAGTCGCGCCAGGAACGCGCCAGCGTCCGCAGCGCCGACGTCTTGCCCGTGCCCGGCGGCCCGTGCAGCAGGAGCAGGCGCCCGGAGATGTCCTCGGGCGTCGTCTTCATCAGCTTGTCCATGGCGTCGGCGACCGGCGCCGTGTAGTTGGGCCGCACCTCGTCCCACGTGCCGGCCGAGATCTGCCGGGTGGTGCGGTGCGGGCCGCGCCGCGGCGACACGTACCAGAACCCCATGGTCACGTTCTCCGGCTGGGGCTCCGGCTCGTCCTGCGCGCCGGCCGTGGCCTGGTCGAGGACCCGCTCGGCGAGCTCGGCGCCGGTCGCCGTCACCGTCACGTCCGCGCCGCGGCTCCAGCGGGACACCAGCAGCGTCCACCCGTCGCCCTCGGCGAGCGTCGCGCTGCGGTCGTCGTCGCGGGCCGCGCGCAGCACCGTCGCGCCGGGCGGCAGCAGCGTGACGCCGGGCCTGACGCGCTCGATGTTCACGCTGTGCGAGAAGGGCTGCTCGCCCGTCGCGAAGCGGCCGAGGAACAGCGCGTCGACGACGTCCGACGGAGAGTCGCTGTCGTCGACGTTGAGCCGGATCGGCAGGGCGTCGTGAGGGTTCGCAGACATGCCGCCATGATCCGGCACGCACCCGCCCTCGTGCACCCGGTTTGCCGTGGTGCGAAACCTGTCCGCCTGCCGCCGCCCGCCGATACGCTTGTCCCCGATGGGACGTCATGGGTGGTTTTCGGGGGCACGGCGGTGGCGGCTCACCGCACTGCTCGGCGTCGGCCTGGCCGCACTGGCCCTCGTGGTCACCCTGGTCCATACGCCGCCGGGCGACGGCGGCAGCACCGCGGGCACCACCCCCGACGGCGACAAGGTGCACGGCACCCCCGCCGTCCCGCCCGGCAAGGCGGCGCCTGAGGTGGGCTGGGGCTTCACCCACACCCAGTACAGCGCGGACGCGGGCGAGCGGGCGGCCGTCGAGCGCGTCCGCGCCGAACTCGCCGGGCAGCGGCGGCCCGTCCCGCAGATCCAGCACATCATGGGCTGGGGCGCGGGCAACCCCGAGCCGGTGAAGGGCCGTTACGACTTCTCCGAGATGGACCGCCGCGTCGACTTCGTCCGGGCCGGCGAGGGCACGCCCGTGGTCACGCTCTGCTGCGCCCCGGACTGGATGAAGGGCGGCGAGCCCGGCGCGGACAACACCGACTGGAGCCGGGAGTCTTTGGAGTCCGCCCCGGATCCCGCGCACTACGACGACTTCGCGAAGCTCGCCGCGACCGTCGCCAAGCGCTACCCCGACGTGCGCCACTTCATCGTCTGGAACGAATTCAAGGGCTTCTGGAACGACGAGGAGGCCCGCTGGGATTACGAGGGCTACACCGAGCTCTACAACGTCGTGCGCAAGGAGCTCAAGAAGGTCGACAAGGACATCATGGTCGGCGGTCCCTATCTGGGCATGGACAGCGTCCACCCGCGCCAGAGCGCCGACGCCTCGCGCGTGAAGGGCCCTTGGGGCCGCCTGGACCAGCGGGTCCTCGACGCCTTCACGTACTGGAACGAGCACAAGACGGGCGCGGACTTCGTCGTCGTCGACGGCGCCAGCTACACGGCCGACGACGAGATGTTCCCCGACGAGTTCAAGGCCACCGACAAGCTGACGGCCGTGGGCGAGTGGGTGCGCGAGCGGACCGGCGACCTGCCCCTGTGGTGGGCCGAGTACTACGTGGAGCCCGGCGACAGCCAGGACGACCGCGACGACTGGTCCGAGGCGCACCGCGTCGCCGTCCACGCGTCGGGCCTGATGGCGATGGCCCGCGGCGGCGCCACCAGCGGCTTCTACTGGAACCCGCAGAAGCGGGGCGCCAAGTGCGCGGGCTGCCTGTGGACGCCCACCCAACGCGCCGACGGGGGACGCAAGTTGCCGATGCTGGGGCTCGTCGAGCGGTTCGGCGCGGAGTTCGGCCCCGGCACGGATTTCGAGCGGGTCGCGGTCGCCGCCGACGACCGGCCGCACGTCCGCGTCCTCGCCGACGACGACGCGGTCCTCGTCGTCAACACCCTCGACCGGCACATCAGCGCCGAGGTCGACGGCAAGCGGTTCGCCATGAAGGGGTACGAGGTGAAGTGGCTCCGGCGCTGAATCCCTCCCCGCCGGCCGTCCGCCCCCTCACGCCATCGTCACGAACCGCTGGATCAGCGACGCCAGCAGCACCGCGAGCAGCGGCAGCGAGAACCAGAACGTGTTCTGGAGCCACTGCTGCTGCCGCACGCTCGGCGCCGCCGCGACCCGCACCACCTCGCGCGCGGTGAGCAGCAGGACGAGCGTGACGGCGGCGAGCCCGCCCACCACCGACCACGGCGTCCACGTCACCTTCGGCCCGATCGCCCCCGGGTCGGCCTCGGGCACCTCGCCGTCCGGCCGCTCCCGCAGGCTGTAGAGGGCCGCGTCGTCGTTGGCGAAGACCTTCTCCAGTTCCCGGCGGTCGTCGAGATGGCGCAGCAGCCGCCGCTCCCATGTCCGCGCATAGCCCGCGTCCAGCTGGAGATAGGTCGACTGGCTGCGGTTGACGATGAGGTACGCATGGGGGCCCGCGTCCTTGAGCGCCTTCACCAGGGAGGAGACCAGGACCGGGTCGGCGGGCGCGAGCGTGGGGACGTAACGGACCTTCTCCATGTCGCGGGCGCCCCACGGCAGGGAGGGAGTCACGTTGTCGACGGTGTCGTCGCTCAGCCACAGCAGCCGCACCGTCGGCTCGGCGCGCGCGTACACGTACTCCATCGCGGCGACCTCGCCGGGCCGGACGCGCTCGAAGGGTTCGTTGCCCCAGCGGGCCACCAGGAAGCCGCCCATCAGCACGAACCCGGCCAGCAGCGCGGCCAGTGGCGCGAGGCTCACCCGGTCGCGGTCCCGCTCCTCGGCCGTGACGCCCGCGCGCGGGAACAGCGCGAGCCCGGCGAGCAGGGCCGCGCCCGGCAGCGCGAACATGAAGACCCGCAGGGCCATCTCACCGCCGTACGACTGCATGCCGAAACCGAGGAACGGCACGAAGGTGAGGACGAGGAGCGAGCGCTCGCTGTACTTGTGCGAGCGCCGCCGCCACCAGCCCCAGCAGGCGAACGCCATGACCGCGCCGGCCATCGCCACGCGCGCGTACAGCACCAGCTGGTGCGTCGAAGTGCCGCCCTCGATGCGTCCGGAGACCGACGACGACACATTGCCGCCGACGCCGCCGACCCCGCCGAACAGCTCGTCGAAATGGCCCGACCAGTACGGCTCGGCGAGGAAGCCGAGCCAGACGAGGACCAGCACCGCGCAGAGCGTCGGCAGGCCGCGCAGCTCCGAGCGCCCGACCAGGACCAGCACCGTCAGGACGCCGAGCATCACGAACGGCGTCAGTTGGTGCGCGGGCACGGTCGCCGCGAAGAGGCCGACGAGGACCAGCAGCAGCACCGCCCGCTCCCGGCGGCCCGTCGGCTCGACCTCGCTCTCCCCGGGGCGCCGCTTGGCCCACAGCACGCGCGGCGCGCGGAACCACACCAGGAGTACGGCGACGAAGGCGAGGTAGAGCAGATACGTGAAGCCCTGCGGGGAGAAGTAGTCCTGGCCGACCCAGCCGCTCAGCACGAAGAGCCACAGGCCCGCCCACTTGGCGCGCCAGGCCGCCCGCATCGACCGCACCAGCAGGAACATCGGCGCCAGGTACAGCAGTTGCATGGCCGTCGGCCACCAGCGGATCACCTCGGTCATGTCCGAGACACCGCACGCCCGCGCGACGAACGTGGCCGCGGCGAAGAAGCCGGGCCAGCTCCAGCGCGCGTCGAGGTCGGGCACGGCGGTGCCGGTCCGGTCGATGTACTCCAGGAAGCCCAGGTGCTGCCAGGCGGTGGCGAACCGCGGCTCGGCCTCGATGACCGCGGGCAGCGCGTGCAGCGACACGGCGGTGGCGAGCAGCGTCACCAGCAGGAGGCCCTTGAGGGGCCGGTCCATCCCCAGCAGGACGGCGAACACGACGATCAGGAGCGCGGCGCCGGCCAGCGTGGGCACCGGCAGGACGGAGATCAGGCCGAGCCCGCCCATGCCGTCCAGATCCTCCTCGCCGAGGCCGAGGCCGAGGACCGGCAGCCAGTACAGGGCGAGCGCGGCGGCGAGCAGCAGCGCGACGAGCAGGGCGCGGAGCCGGCGGGCGTGCGGGGAAGCGGCCTCTTCGGACGCGACCTCCTCGACGTCACCGGGCGCGACCGCCCCGACGCCACCGGACGCGGGCACCTCGACCTCGCCCGGCGCGACGGACTCCTCCCGTGACGGACCCGCAAGTCCCGAAAGCCGCGCAAGCCCTGAAAACCCCGTGGGCGTCGCGGGCTTCGCGGCGGCAGAGCGCTCCGGCGGAGGCGAGGCCGCCCCGGCGGCGGCCGGGGTCCTCAGCGCCCACGTCGGCCGGTGGTCCATGTCGTCCCCCTCACTCCGCGCCACGGACGGGCCCGGCCGCACGTCCGGCCTGCGCTCCTGGTGCTCGAAGTCGAGCTGTACGGCGAGCTGGAGCGTGTCCGAGTCCAGCGACTCCCGCAGCGCCCGGGCGGGCCCGTGCCGCTCCTTGCGCGCCGCCGGGGCGTCGGCGGCCCGCGCC
>NZ_JAFEXF010000104.1 GCF_016905445.1 Streptomyces sp. G44 | reverse complement strand
ACGACGGGGCCGCAGTGCGGCGGCGCACGCGGCCGACGCGGCGGCGGGGACCACGGTGAGCAGGGTGAGCGCGGCGCCGAGCGGCAACGGCCGCCCGGCGGCGAGCAGTCCGGCCGCGGCGCCGTCGAAGGGCAGCCCCGACAGGCCGCCGCGCAGATGCAGGAAGAGGAGCAGCGCCAGCGCGGAGCCGAGGGCGCAGGCCACCGCCGTGGAGATGCCGGCGAGCACCATCAGCCGTACGGGGCCGAGACCGGCCGCGGAGAGTCCGGGGCGGGGGCGGGTGCCGGGGTCGGTGCGCGCGACGGCGACGGCGAGGTGCACGGTCGCGGCGAGCGGCGCGACGCACCAGGCGAGGCGCAGCACGGAGCCGGCCCCCGGGTGCTCCATCGCGTACGCCAGGGTGCACAGCAGCAGGAAACCGGTCCCCGCGGACGCGCCGGCGACGAGCAGCCGCCGCACCTGCACGAGCGGGCGAGCCCCACGGGCTAGACGGAGAGCGAGCACGCGGCCCGGCCTTCCGCTTCGGGGACGCGGGGGGTGCCGGTGGCTCCGCCGGAGGTGGCGGAAGCGGTGGGGGTGTCCGAGGTGCCTGTGCTGTCGCTCGGGGTGCTGTTCGGAGTGCTTGAGGTGCTTGAGGTGCTTGCGGTGCCTGAGGTTTCTGGGGCCTCTGGGGTTTCTGGGGCTCCGGAGGAGGCGGAAGCCTCGGCGCTGGAGGCAGCGGAGGCAGCGGAGGCAGCGGAGGCGGCGGCGGAGCCTGCGGAGGCCTCGGCCGGGCTCGCGGCCTCGGCGGTGCTCGCAGCGTCACCAGGGGCGGCGCCGGCGTCGGTGGGGCTCGACGCGTCGGCGGGACGGGGAGCGCCGGCGGGGCCTGGAGCCGCCGGGCTGCTCGTGGCGTCGGCGGGAGTCGGAGCCGCCGGGCTGTTCGTGGCGTCGGCGGGAGTCGGAGCCGCCGGGGTGTTGCCGGCGCTCGAAGCCACGGATGAGCTCGCGGCGCGTGCCCGGCGGGCGGCCTTCCCGGTGCTCGAAGCCCGCGCTCGGCGCCGGGCCCGCTTGGGGGGCGCGGTCCCTGCCGTCTCTGCCGCCCCGGCAGCACCCTCGGCCCCGGACGCCTCCACGCACCGATCACCCACGCCCGGCTCACCCGGCTCACCGGACTCGCCCGGCTCACCCGACTCGCCCGGCTCATCCTCGTCCGGCGGCGGCAGATTCGGCGTGCTCACGTGGCGGCCGTCCAACAGGGCGAGCGTGCGGTCGGCCAGGGCGGCGAGGTCCGCGTCATGCGTGGCGAGGACGACCGAGATGCCGTGCGAGCGGGCCGCGGTCATGAGCGTACGCAGGACGTGCGCGCGGTCGGCGCGGTGCAGCGGCGCCGTGGGCTCGTCGGCGAAGATCACCGACGGCGTGGTGACCAGCGCGCGGGCGACGGCGACGCGCTGGCGCTCGGCCTGGAGGAGGGCGTGCGGGCGCCTGCCCGCGCACGCGCCGACGTCGAGGCGCTCCAGCCACTCCTTCGCGGCGGGCTTGGCGACGCGGTGGGAGGCGCCGCGCAGCATCAGCGGCAGGGCGACGTTCTCCCAGGCGGTGAGTTCGGGCACGAGGTGCGGCGCGGGATCGATCCAGCCGAAGCGGTCGCGGCGCAGGCGCTCGCGTGCGAACGAGCCCATCGTGTGGACGGGGGCGCTGTTGAACCACACCTCGCCCCGCTGGGGCAGCAGCTGGCCGGAGAGACAGCGCAGAAGGGTCGTCTTGCCGCTGCCGCGCGGGCCGCTGACGGCGAGGACCTCACCCTCACGGACACCGAGCGAGACGCCGGTGAGGGCGGGGGAGCCATTGTGTGTGACATGCAGTGCGCGTGCCCACAGCACGTCGTTGTCCGGTGGGGCCACCATGGCGTACACCTCGGTTCAGATCAGTTGCCTCCCCCAAATGGGGGAACGAAGGCGGGGCCGATCGGTCACTGGGCACGCTAGGGATTCGGGGGGACCTGCCAGGAAAGGACGCGGCCCGGAGGCGTCCGTTCTCACTCGAACGGTCGCCTCCGGGCCGGTGCTGATCAGACCATCATGCGCGATCCGCCGACGGTCAGAGCTTCGTCCACGCCTCCGTGAGCACCTGCCGCAGGATGCCCTCGATCTCGTCGAAGGTCTCCTGCGTGGAGATCAGCGGCGGGGCCAGCTGGACGACCGGGTCGCCGCGGTCGTCGGCACGGCAGTACAGGCCGTTGTCGAACAGCGCCTTGGAGAGGAAGCCGTACAGGACGCGCTCGGTCTCCTCGTCGTTGAACGACTCCTTGGTGTCCTTGTCCTTCACCAGCTCGATGCCGTAGAAGAAGCCGTTGCCGCGGACGTCGCCGACGATCGGCAGGTCGAGCAGCTTGCGCAGGGTCTGGTGGAAGGCGTCCTCGTTGTCGAGGACGTGCTGGTTCAGACCCTCCTTCTCGAAGATGTCGAGGTTGGCGATGCCGACCGCGGCCGACACGGGGTGGCCGCCGAAGGTGTAGCCGTGCAGGAAGGTGTTGTCGCCCTTGTAGAACGGCTCGGCGATCTTGTCGGAGATGATGCACGCGCCGATCGGGGAGTAGCCCGAGGTCATGCCCTTGGCGCAGGTGATCATGTCCGGGACGTAGCCGAACTTGTCGCAGGCGAACATCGTGCCGAGGCGGCCGAAGGCGCAGATGACCTCGTCCGAGACGAGCAGCACGTCGTACTTGTCGCAGATCTCGCGCACGCGCTGGAAGTACCCCGGCGGCGGCGGGAAGCAGCCGCCCGCGTTCTGCACCGGCTCCAGGAAGACGGCGGCGACCGTCTCCGGGCCCTCGAACAGGATCTCCTGCTCGATCTGGTCGGCGGCCCAGCGGCCGAAGGCCTCGGGATCGTCGCCGTGGATCGGGGCACGGTAGATGTTGGTGTTCGGCACCTTGTGCGCGCCGGGGACCAGCGGCTCGAAGGGGGCCTTGAGCGCCGGCAGGCCGGTGATGGACAGGGCGCCCTGCGGGGTGCCGTGGTAGGCGACCGCGCGGGATATGACCTTGTACTTCGTGTGGTTGCCGGTCAGCTTGTGGTACTGCTTCGCCAGCTTCCACGCGGTCTCGACGGCCTCGCCGCCACCGGTGGTGAAGAAGACCTTGTTGAGGTCGCCCGGGGCGTAGTCGGCGAGGCGCTCGGCCAGCTCGACGGCCTTCGGGTGGGCGTAGGACCACACCGGGAAGAAGGCCAGCTCCTGCGCCTGCTTGTAGGCGGTCTCGGCGAGTTCGTGACGGCCGTGTCCCGCGTTGACGACGAAGAGGCCGGACAGGCCGTCCAGGTACTTCTTGCCCTTGTCGTCGAAGATGTAGGTGCCCTCGCCACGCACGATGGTGGGAACGGGCGCGTTCTCGTACGACGACATGCGGGTGAAGTGCATCCACAGGTGGTCGTAGGCGGTCTGGCTCAGGTCCTTGCTCACGGCTATCGGGTTCCCCACATATAGGTCTGCTTCTTGAGCTTGAGGTAGACGAAGCTCTCGGTGGAGCGCACGCCGGGGAGGGCGCGGATGCGCTTGTTGATGACGTCGAGCAGGTGGTCGTCGTCTTCGCAGACGATCTCCACGAGGAGGTCGTGCGAGCCCGCGGTCATCACCACGTACTCGGCCTCCGGCATGGCGGCCACGGCGTCCGCGACCGGGTCCACATCGCCCTCGACGTTGATGCCGACCATCGCCTGCCTGCGGAAGCCCACGGTGAGCGGGTCCGTGACGGCGACGATCTGCATCACGCCTTGGTCGAGCAGCTTCTGGACGCGCTGGCGCACGGCCGCCTCGGAGAGGCCCACGGCCTTGCCGATGGCGGCGTACGGACGGCGTCCGTCCTCCTGGAGCTGCTCGATGATCGCCAGAGAGACGGCGTCCACGGGAGGGGTGCCGTTCCCACTGCCGCTGCCGCCCGGATTGCCGGTGCGGGAGCTGCGGGGGTTACTGGGGTCTGCGCTGCGACTGGCCACGACTTCACTGTGCACGACGTCTCGTCACTTCCGCAAGGTCAGATCGATGAAATTCGTTGTCTGTGACTTCGATCGTCACGGATTCCGCAGTTCTGGGGCGCCGGGTATGTTGAAAGCGTCGGTACAGCGACTAGGGTGGGTGTCTCATCCACTGGACATCTGACTTGGAGGGCCGGAAGTGAGCACCGAGCTGCGCCGTCTGCGCAACTACATCAACGGAGAATTCCGGGACGCGGCCGACGGACGGACCACCGAGGTGATCAATCCGGCGACCGGCGAGGCGTACGCCACCGCGCCGCTGTCGGGTCAGGCCGACGTCGACGCCGCCATGAAGGCCGCCGCCGACGCGTTCCCCGCCTGGCGCGACCAGACGCCCGCCGAGCGGCAGAAGGTCCTGCTGAAGATCGCCGACGCGTTCGAGGAGCGGGCCGAGGAACTCATCGCCGCCGAGGTCGAGAACACGGGCAAGCCGATCGGGCTCACGCGGTCCGAGGAGATCCCGCCCATGGTCGACCAGATCCGCTTCTTCGCGGGCGCGGCGCGGATGCTCGAAGGCCGCGCGGCCGGCGAGTACATGGAGGGCCTGACCTCCATCGTCCGCCGCGAGCCGGTCGGCGTCTGCGCGCAGGTCGCGCCGTGGAACTACCCCATGATGATGGGTGTCTGGAAGTTCGCCCCCGCGCTCGCGGCCGGCAACACGGTCGTGCTGAAGCCGTCGGACACCACCCCCGCGTCGACCGTCCTGATGGCCGAGATCATCGGCTCCATCGTGCCGCCCGGCGTCTTCAACGTCGTCACGGGCGACCGCGACACCGGCCGCATGATGGTCGAGCACCCCACCCCCGCGATGGCCTCCATCACCGGCTCCGTGCGCGCCGGCATGCAGGTCGCCGAGTCCGCGTCCAAGGACCTCAAGCGGGTCCACCTGGAGCTGGGCGGCAAGGCGCCCGTCGTGGTGTTCGAGGACACCGACATCGCCAAGGCCGTCGAGGACATCTCGATGGCGGGCTTCTTCAACGCCGGCCAGGACTGTACGGCCGCCACGCGCGTGCTCGTCCACGAGTCCATCCACGACGAGTTCGTGACGGCGCTCGCCAAGGCCGCCGCCGACACGAAGACCGGCCAGCCGGACGACGAGGACGTGCTCTACGGCCCGCTGAACAACGCCAACCAGCTGAAGCAGGTCTCCGGCTTCATCGAGCGGCTGCCCGCGCACGCCAAGGTCGAGGCGGGCGGCCAGCGGGTCGGCGAGAAGGGCTACTTCTACGCCCCGACCGTCGTCTCCGGCCTCAAGCAGGACGACGAGATCATCCAGAACGAGGTCTTCGGCCCCGTCATCACCGTGCAGTCCTTCGCGGACGAGGCGCAGGCCGTCGAGTACGCGAACGGCGTGGACTACGCGCTCGCCTCCTCGGTGTGGACCAAGGACCACGCGCGCGCGATGCGCATGTCCAAGGTGCTCGACTTCGGCTGCGTATGGATCAACACGCACATCCCGCTGGTCGCGGAGATGCCGCACGGCGGGTTCAAGAAGTCCGGCTACGGCAAGGACCTCTCGGCGTACGGCTTCGACGACTACACCCGCATCAAGCACGTCATGACGTCCATCGAGGGCTGAGCCGGCCCTTCGCCCCGCGCCTAATTCAGGTGCCGGGCCCACCGCCCCCGCGTACCGTTGCGTACGCGGGGGCGGCTCCGTGGTGGGCTTCCTTCTTTCTTCTTATGCAAAAAGAGCCGTAGCGCACCCACTTCCCGTCCCCGCCTCTTTCTTCGCGCCACGGGGGTGGGACCAGATGACGACGGCCGACGACCTCGCCGGGCTGCTGCTGCGCCGCCGCCAGAGCGTGTACGTGCCTCCCGGATCCGGACGGTCCGCGCAGACCGACGCCGCCGTCGTCGTCCTCGAAGCCGAACTCGCCGACCTCGGGCACCTGCTGACCGCTCCGCTGCGCCGCGCCCTGACCGCGCTCGCCCCCGCGGACCTCGCCACGACCGGGCGGAAGCTGCTCGCCGACATCGCCGCCCTGATGGGCTCGGACCGTACGCACACCCCGCTGTTCGCGCGCTTCCCCGCCGAGATCCCCTACCGGCACGCGTACGACCGCTTCACCGCGACCGTCGTCGCGCACCTCGCCGCCCAGCCGCACCAGCCCTGCATGAACTGCGCGGGCACCACGGCACCCGTCCGCGCGCTCGCGCCCTGCGCCCATCTGCTGTGCGACGACTGCCACCGCAAGGCGGAGGACTGGGGCTGCTGCGACGAGTGCTGCGTCTGGTACGCCTGCCCGGTCTGCGAGCAGCGCCACGAGACGGAAGGCCCCGTCGACCCGTGGCTCGACTCCGGCGCAGGCCTCGGCGGTGACGGCGGCCCCGTCCTGCGCGCCCTGCGCCCGGCCGAGCCCGGCGAAGCCGCCGCCGAACTCGCCGCCCTGCTCGCCCGCCGCACCCCGCTGAGCCCGCAGGACCACGACGACCTCGTCCTGCTCCTCGGCCACGCCGACCCGGCCGGCGCCGCCGACTGGCTGCCCCCGGCCATCCCGGTGCGCGAGAACAAGGCCCTCGCCCTCGCGCCGCTCCTGGACCTGCCGGAGACACGGGCCCTGGTCGGTCGGTACGCGGACACCGCCACCGACGTCCTGCGCATCCTCGTCGTACGCTCCGGCGGCGACCCCGACCTGCTCGAACTGCCGCGCCTGCGCGGCCTTCCGCGCCCCGCGCGCCGCGAACTCCTCGCGCTGCTCGACCGGCTGGACTTCGCGCGCCTCGCCGAGGACATGGCCCGCCACCCGCACGCGTGGAAGCGCGTCGGCGAGATCCTGCACCCCTTCGAGGGCGCCCACCGGCACGCGCGCGTGGCGCTCGCCTTCGCCGTCCTGCGCGAGACCCGCCTCGACGACGGCCCGCTCAGCGAGGCACTGCTCACCGAGGCCGCCCGGCACGACAGTGTCCGGCTCGCCGGAGACCGGCTGCGCGTCGTCACCTGGCAGAGCCGCGTCGAGGAGGCACTCGGCCGCTGGGACACCACGGCCGCCGCCGGGCTCCTGCGCGCCCGCCCCGGTGAACTGCTGCGCCGCCTCGACCTGTTGCTGGCCCGCTCCGGCTCGGCGACCCTCCCCGAACCGGTCGGCGAGGCGCTCGCGCACGCCCTGCCGCGCACCGCTCCCGGCCCGCTCCTCGGCGCGTACGGCCAACTGCGCATCCGCTCCGCCCCCCGGCACCGCCGCGTCTTCTTCCCGCGCGGGCGCGTCACCAAGGCGTACGCCGTCGAGGACCACCGGCCGCCGCTGCCCTCCCGCGTGGCGGGCCGCGCCGCCGAGCTCATCGCGGCGGAGGCCGTCCGGCGCCTCGCCGCGCGCGACGGGGAGCGGTACGACGTGGCCGTCCTGGACGCCTCGCTCGCCGACCTGCCCGTGCCGTTCGCCGAACGCGCGTCGGCGGCCTCCCTGGTCGCGGTGCCGCGCGGCAGCTCGCTGCCCATGCCCTCGGACAGCGAGACCGTGCGGCTCTTCCTGCACTGGACGCAGCCCAAGGGCACACGCGTCGACCTCGACCTGTCCGTCGCGCTCTACGACGACCTGTGGCGGTTCGTCGGCCACTGCGACTACACCCACCTGGAGTACGCGGGCGGCGCCGCCCGCCACTCCGGCGACCTGACGTCGGCGCCCGCCCCGCACGGCGCCACCGAGTACCTGGACCTCGACCTGCCGCGGCTCGCGAGCACCGGGGTGCGGTTCGTCGTGCCCGCCGTCATCTCGTACAACGACGTGCCCTTCGACGAACTCCCGGACGCCTTCGCGGGGTTCATGGCGGTGCGGGGCAAGGAGCGGGCCGTCTACGACCCGCGGGCCGTGCGGCAGCGCTTCGACCTCGGGGGCGACGCGAAGCTGCGGGTGCCGATGATCGTCGACCTGCGGACGCGGCACGCGTGGTGGGCGGACGTCACGCTCGCCACGACGGGCACCGGCCACGACGTGTGGCGCTACCGCAAGCAGATGGGCCGCCTGGGCAACGACCTGCTCGACACCTTCCAGCCGCACGGCCGGGCCACCCTGTGGGACCTGGCCTGCTGGACCGCCGCGGCCCGCACCGACGGCGAGGTGTACGTCCGCGGACGCGGCCACGTCCTGTGGGGCTACCGCCGCGCGGCGGACGAACCGCGCGCCGACTTCGCGCTGCGCGTGCGCGACGGCTGGGAGCCGGACACGATCCGGGCCGAGCCGGAGCTGACGGGCCGCCGAGCTCTTCTCGCCCTGCTGCACGGCGAGTTGGCGGGGGCGGAGGGCATCGCGTCCGGCACGGCGTACCGCCTCTACCCGGGCCCGGTCGACGCAGCGCCCCTGGAGCGGATCACGGCGGGGGACCTCGCGGCGTGGCTGGAGCCCACGGGCTGAGCCGCCGCGCGGTGCGGTGATCGACAGGGTGTCGGCTCAGGCGCGCCCGGCTCGACGCAGCGTCCATTGTCCGGCGGAGGAGCCGAGGCGCATGCTGCCGGGGTGCGAGCGAACCCCAGAGCCTCCTCCGTGTCCCGCCGGTCCCTGCTGCGCGCCCTGGGCGGCGGCGCGGCCGTCAGTACGCTCGCGGGGTGCGGAGTCCCCGCCGCGTACATCGCCCCGGACGAGCGGTCCGCCGCCGACCGCTCGGCGCGGGACAAGGAGCTGACGTTCGCCAACTGGCCCCTGTACATCGACACGGACGACAGGGACAAGACCCGGCGCCCCTCGCTGGAAGCCTTCGAGAAGCGGACCGGGATCGACGTCCGCTACACGGAGGAGATCAACGACAACGACGAGTTCTTCGGCAAGATCAGCCCGTCCCTGATGAACCGCCAGGACACCGGCCGCGACCTCGTCGTCATCAGCGACTGGATGTGCGCCCGTTTCGTACGGCTCGGCTGGGTGCAGGAGATGGACCGCGCCCGTCAGCCCAACGTCACCAAGTACCTGGACCCGCTGCTGCGTTCGCCGCACTTCGACCCCGGGCGGAAGTTCACCGTGCCGTGGCAGTCGGGCATCACCGGCATCGCGTACAACAGGCGGAAGGTCGGCCGGGAGATCAAGCAGGTGTCCGACCTGTGGGCCGACGACCTCAAGGGCCGGGTCACGCTGCTCTCCGGGCTCGACGAGGCGTTCGCGCTGCTGCTCCAGGGCGACGGCGTCGACGTCACCAGGTGGCGGGCCGACGACTTCCACCGGATGTGCGACCGGGTCGAGAAACTGGTGGCCTCCCACCACATCCGCCGCTTCACCGGCAACGACTACATCAAGGACCTCTCCAGCGGCGACGTCCTGGCCTGCCAGGCCTACAGCGGTGACGTCATCCAGCTCCAGGCGGACGACCCGGACATCGAGTTCGTGGTTCCCGAGGAGGGCGCGGAGCTGTGGGCCGAGTCCCTGATGATCCCCAACCTGGCCGGCCACAAACGGAACGCCGAGCGGCTCATCGACCACTACTACGAGCCACGGGTGGCGGCGGAGCTGGCCGCCTGGGTCAACTACGTCTGCCCGGTCCCGGCCGCCCGCGACGTCCTCGCCTCCGCCAAGGACAAGGAACTCGCGGCCCTCGCCGAGGACCCGCTGATCTTCCCCGACGACGCGATGCGGGGGCGGCTCGCCATCGCGCGGGACATCACGCCGAAGGAGCGGACGGAGTTCGCGAAGAGGTGGAACGCGTTGGCCGGGCTCTAGCCCCCTTTAGACTTCGGGCACAGGTGTTCGTAGATCAGTCGACGTCGGCTCGACTGCCCGCGCCCCACAGGAGAGGCACAGCACGATGGAGGACCGCGACGCCGTCGCACTCGACGACCCGGTGGGCGCTTCTCTCCGCGGTGCGCACGCCCATCTCGGCCGCCGCGCCGGCCGGGCCGCCACTTACCTGCCGGACGTCGCGACCTTCTCCTCGGTGCCCGCCGACGCGGGGGCGGCGGAGTGGGCCGACCTCGCCCGGCTGCTCGGCCCGGACGCGTTCGCCGACATGTTCAGCTGCCCGGCGATCCCGCCGTCGGACTGGGAGCCGGTCTTCGTCCTGGAGGGGCGGCAGCTGGTCTGGCCCGGCAGTGGCCGCCCCGGCCCGCCGGACGCCGGGGCAGACACCGGGGTCGCCGTGGTCGAACTGGGCCCCGACGACGTGCCCGAGATGCTCGGCCTCGTCGAGCGGACCCGCCCCGGGCCGTTCTGGCCGCGCACCCACGAACTCGGCGCCTACCTCGGCATCCGTGACCGGGGCGCACTGGTGGCGATGGCGGGCGAACGGCTCCGCCCGCCGGGCTGGACGGAGATCAGCGCGGTCTGCACCGCCCCCGAGGCGCGGGGACAGGGCCATGCCGCACGCCTGGTGAGCGCGCTCGTCGCACGCGTCGTGGCGCGGGACGAGCGTCCCTTCCTGCACGTGGCCGAGGCGAACACCGCCGCCCTCGCCCTCTACGAACGGCTCGGCTTCAAGACCCGCAGGGACGTGACGTTCCGCGGCTTCCGTACGCCGTGATGCCGGGCGGGGGACTTGTCCGCCCGGGTCAGCGGTGCCGGCGGAGGGCGGTCCGGGCGTCCTCGACGGCGTGACCGGCGCGCAGCCACCACGCCTCCACCTTGTCCAGCACGGCGTTGCGCACCGCCTGCCACCGGAACCACGGCGGCAGGTCGCGGAACGGCACAAAGGTCAGGGTGTCCCGTATGGGGTGCTCGGCGAAGCCCCCCGGACCCTCCGCGCGCAGCGCCGCGTACAGCTCCGGCGTAAGCCTGCCGTTGAGCCGGGCGGCGGTGCCCGCAGCGGTGAAGGCGAACCCCCGCTGACCGCGGTCCGCGAGCCGCATCGCCCTGACGATGCGCGGTGAGGCCTCCTCCAGCGAGCAGTTGAAGGCCAGCCCGATGGCCGCCGTACCGAGCCCCGGTTCGCCGCGCTCGTACGCGGCGTCCCAGTCGGCGGGGTCGTCGATGCCGAGCAGGCCCTCACCGCTGTCCCAGTCCCACGCGGATGCCATGACCGGCCTTCCTGCCGCCTCTCCGTACCTCAGCCCAATGCCGCCGCCACGATGCGCTGGGCCACCGGATTCATGTCCTCGCCCTTCGCGTCAGTCGCGTTGACCGAGTACACGAGCGTACGGGAGCCGTCCTCGGTGGCGGCGATCATGTTCGTGTAGCCGTGGCGGGCGCCGGTCTTGAGCCAGACCTTCTTGCCGTCGACCTCCATGTACTGGAGTCCCGCGCCGAAGGTCGCCTCGGGCACGCCCGGTGCGAGGCGGGGCAGTGTGAGCATCTCCTTGAGCTGCGCCGGCGGCAGGAGCTTGCCGCCGAACAGCGCCTGCGTGAAGGTCTCCAGATCGGCCGTCGTGGAGATCATGTCGCCCGCCGCGAAACGGTCGAACTGATTCCACTCGGTGACGTCGACCAGCCGGGCCGTCCCGTCCGGCCGCTTCATCTTCTGGTAGCCGCGGTTGTGCGGCCCGCGGATGCGGGGGTCGGCGCCGGGGAAGTACGTGTCGCGCATGCGGAGCGGCTCGAAGACCTGCTCACGGGCCTGATGGGCGTACGAGTCACCGGTGACCCGCTCGATCAGCAGGCCCAGCACGGTGTACCCGATGTTGCGGTAGTGCTGCTCGCGGCCCGGGGCGTGCTCGGGCCCCTTGGC
The DNA here is from genome assembly GCF_016905445.1 of Streptomyces sp. G44. Lineage (GTDB taxonomy): Bacteria > Actinomycetota > Actinomycetes > Streptomycetales > Streptomycetaceae > Streptomyces. The sequence continues at coordinate 13,706 of NZ_JAFEXF010000104.1, read as the reverse complement.
GATGGCGGAGGCGACGACGGTGCGCGGGTCCAACGTGTCGAAGCGGTGGGCGTATTCGTCGTCGAAGCCGTCACCTGACCTGAGGCCGCTGGTGTAGTCGAGGAGGCTGCGGACGGGGATGGGCGGGAACTTCCTCTTCTCGTCCACCGGGTGCGGGAACAGCTCCGGCATGTAGTGCTGGAGCGGCTTGTGGAGGTCGAGCCTGCCCTCGGCGGCCAGTCGCAGCGCCACGGCCGCCGTCACGATCTTGGTGGTGGAACCGGCGCGGAACCGGCCGTGCGGGTCGGCTCCGCGGTGCGTCACCAGGTCGTGCACGCCGGAACTGCCGCGCCAGGTGCCGTGCTTGCCGCCCACGCGGACCAGGGCGGCGGTCGCGTCGTCGTTCGGCAGGCCTTCGATCGCCTTGCGCAGGGCCCCGCCGTTCGGCCCGGGGGCGGGACCCTCCGCCGGGGAGGATGCCGCCGCCGGGGAGAAGGCGGGGGAGGTGCTCGGGGCGTGCGCGAGGGCGGGGAGCGCCGCGGCTCCGGTGAGACCGAGGGCCAGGGCGGTGGCGAGGGCGGCGCGGAAGGGGGCGCGGAAGGGTGCCTTCATGGGAACTCCAGGGGCTGCGGGCACGGCGGTGCTCGTGCTGTGGTGCTCCCATCCTGGTGATCTTGGAGCCGCCGGGGATCGTCGGCACGGAGGATGCCTCCCCTCCGCCGTCTCAGGGTCGTGGCCCGCTCAAGCCCTGTTCCGCACCAGGGTGTCGGCCGGGATGTCCCCTAGGTGACCCGAGCCGATGAGCTGGGCCATCGACTCCGCCGCGCGTACGGCGGCGTCCGCACAGCAGTTGTTGAACAGGACGTGGACCTCCTCGGCGCGCTCGGCCATGGAGCGCACGCGCGGAAGCCACTCGGCGAGTTCGGCCGTGGAGTAGGCGTGGCGGAACCGGTCCTCCTTGGACCCCGTGCCCCACGCGGCACTGCGCCCGTGGAAGCGGACCACCGCGTGCCGCTCCACGCTGACCGGCGCCACCGGCGGCATGGAGTGCGGCAGCCCCTGCACCGTGTCCACCGCCACCGCGGCCATGCCCAGGCCGGACAGGAGGGCGGTGGTGCGTTCCCGTTCGCCCTCCCGCCACCAGTCGGGGTGCCGGAATTCCACGGCGACCGGCCAGCCCGCGGCACGCCGCGCGCTCTCGGCGAGGACCTTCTCCGCGCGCGGGCCGGGGGACAGCCAGGGCGGGAACTGGAACAGCAGCGTCCCCAACCGGCCCGCCGCGCGCAGCGGTTCGAGCGCCGCGCTGAAACGCCGCCACACGGTGTCAAGCAGCTCGGGGCCGGCCGGCTGGCCCCGCAGGTCCGCCGGGAGCGCGGCCTGCCGGGTGGGGTGGCCGGTGAGCAGGGAGAACGCCTTCACGTCGAAGCGGAAACCGTCCGGCGTGCGCTCCGCCCAGAGCCGGCAGTTGCGCTCGCTCGGCAGCGCGTAATAGGACGAGTCGACCTCCACCACGGGGAAGCGTTCGGCGTAGTGCCGCAGCCGTCCCTCCGCGTCCTTGCTGCCCCGCGGATACCAGCCACTGGCCAGCAGCGCGCGGTCCGTCCACGAACAGGTGCCCACCAGAATCTCACTCATCCGGTACGGGTACCCCGACAGCCCCGATGGATCAGGAGCCACGGGCCGGCGGATCGGGAGCCGCGCGCTCGGCCGGGTCAGGCGCCGCGCAGCGCCGTCAGGACATCGACGCGGTTGGTGGTGATGGCGTCGACGCCCGCGTCGATCAGGCGGCGCATCGAGCGGCGGGTGTCCGGGGTCCACGCCGAGACGAGGAGGCCCGCGCGGTGCACCTGGGCGGCCAGGTCGCGGTCGACCAGCGGGAAGCGGTAGTTGAGCCAGCGCGGCTTCACCGCGTCGAGCAGGACGCGGCGGGGCGGGGCCAGGGTCGTCCAGGTCAGCGCGATCTCGGCGGCGGAGTCGGCCTCCCGCACGGCGAGCATGGTGCGCGGGCCCGCGCAGTAGTACGTGCGGTCGGCCGCCCCGCCGTCGGCGATGACCCCGACGACCGTGCGCACCGCCTCATACGTGGCGTCCGGCAGATCGATCATGAGCCGGTGCCCCTCCGTGGCGGCGATGGCCGCCTCCAGCGTCGGCACGCCGCCCTCGGTGAGGCCGTCCAGCTCCGCGAAGGACAGGACGCCCAGCGGACGGTCGTACCCCCACAGGCGCTTGAGCGTCGGGTCGTGCAGCAGTACGGGGACTCCGTCGCTGCTCAGGCGGACGTCGATCTCCACCGCGTCCGCGCCCCGTTCGAACGCGGAGCGCAGGGACGGGAGGGTGTTCTCGCGGAAGCGGTAGGGATCGCCTCGGTGGGCCACGGCTGTCACGGTGCGCATGGCCCCATTGTGGTGCCGGGTCAGGGGGCGAGCCACGTCTCCGTGTACGTGTCGATCTCGGCGGCGATGCGGGCCTTGCCCGCCGGGTCGAGGAAGGACGCCTCCACGGCGTTCTTCGCGAGGGCCGCGATGCCGCGCTCGTCGAGGCCCAGGAGGCGGGCGGCGACCGCGTATTCGTTGTTCAGGTCGGTGCCGAACATCGGCGGGTCGTCGGGGTTGATCGTCACGACGACCCCCGCCTCGACGAACCGCTTGAAGGGGGGCTCGTCGAGGGTGCGCACCGCGCGTGTCGCGATGTTCGAGGTCGGGCAGACCTCCAGCGGAATGCGGTGCTCGGCGAGGTGGGCGAGCAGCTTCGGGTCCTGGGCGGCGGTGGTGCCGTGGCCGATGCGCTCGGCGCCGAGGTGGACCAGGGCGTCCCAGACCGTCTCGGGGCCGGTGGTCTCGCCCGCGTGCGGCACCGAGTGCAGGCCCGCCGCGATGGCCTGCTCGAAGTAGGGCTTGAACTGCGGGCGCGGCACGCCGATCTCGGGGCCGCCGAGCCCGAAGGAGACGAGGCCCTCGGGGCGCAGCTTCTCGCTGGTGGCGAGCCGGAGCGTCTCCTCGGCCGACACGATCCCGGCTTCGCCCGGAATGTCGAAGCACCAGCGCAGTACGGTGCCGAACTCGTCCTCCGCGGCCTTGCGGGCGTCCTCGATGGCGTCCATGAAGGCGCGGTCGTCGATGCCGCGGCGCACCGAGGAGTACGGGGTGAGGGTCAGCTCGGCGTACCGGATGTTCTGCCGCGCCATGTCGCGGGCCACCTCGTAGGTGAGCAGGCGCACGTCCTCCGGGGTGCGGATCAGGTCCACGACGGAGAGGTAGACCTGGATGAAGTGCGCGAAGTCCGTGAACGTGAAGTAGTCGGCGAGCGCCTCCGGGTCCGTCGGCACGGCGGAGTCGGGGTGCCGGGCGGCCAGCTCGGCGACGATGCGGGGGGAGGCCGAGCCCACGTGGTGCACGTGCAGTTCCGCCTTGGGCAGGCCGGCGATGAAGGCGTGCGGGTCTGCCGCGGCTGTCGTGTCTGGCGTGGCTGCGGTGGGCTGCTCGGTCACGGTTTCCTCCCCAGGAACGGACTTGATCGGCTGATCGGTGGGTCGGAGCCATCGTAGGCGCCGGTCGGCGAGGGGCGAGGCGCCGGTCGGCGAGGGGCGAGGCGTCGGTCGTCGTGGCCGAAGCGTGGGCCGTAGCATGACGGAACGTATGAAAGAGGGTGACCGTCGTGACCGCCATACCTCCCCGCCCCGAGGACGACGCCGCACCGGCCGGCGCGACCGCCCCGGGCGAGCGGGACCCGTGGGCCCCGCCGCCGGAGGACGCGGTGCCGCCTCCGCCCCCGGCGGCCCGGGTGCCGGCGGCCGGCGCTCCCTTCGCGGCTCCCGGTGAGCCGGTGCCTCCGCCTCCGTTGTCACCGGAGGGGCCGGGGCAGGTGCCGTACGGGTACGAGGGCCCCGCGGGGTACGGGGCGCACGGCGGCTACCCCGGGCACGCCGGTCACGCGCACGCCCCCGGGCAGTACGGATATCCGGGGTACCCCGGATACGCGGGTCAGGGAGTGCCCGGCATGCCCGGGTACGGCTGGCCCGCCATGCCGATGGCGCCCGCGAACGGCATGGGCGTCACCGGACTGGTCCTCGGGATCATCGCGGCCGCCGTCTTCTGCCTGTGGCCGCTGGCGATCGTGCTCGGCATCCTCGCGGTGATCTTCGGCGCCGTGGGGCGCGGCAAGGCGCGCCGTGGCGAGGCGACGAACGGGGGCCAGGCCCTGGCGGGGATCATCTGCGGGGTGGTCGGCATCGTGCTGGGCGTGGCGCTGCTGGTGGTCACCGTCGTGACGGCGGACGACGAGACGGACACCCGCTCCCTGGAGCCACCGGCCCGCGCGACGGCAACAGCCACCGCCCCCGACTGACCGCCGCCGCCGGAGCCCGAGCCTGGGGCTGTGGCGGTTGCGGTTGCGGCTGCGATCATGGCACCCCCCGCGACCGCCCCGGCTCAACCCCCCAGCCGCTCCCGCGCCCCCATCAGCGCGAACCCCAGGAGATTCGCCCCCCGCCATGTCTCGGGGTCCTGGACACGAGGGTCGTCGGCCGCGAGGCCCACGCCCCAGACGCGGTCCAGCGGGCTCGCCTCCACCAGCACCCGCGCCCCCGTGCCCAGCAGAAATCCGCGCAGGGCCGGGTCCGAGGCGAACTTGTGGACGCTGCCGGTGACCACGATCCCGAACCGCTCCCGCGCCCATATCGCCTCGTCGAAGCCCCGCACCAGCCGCCCCGCGTGCTTCGCCTCGGCCGGGGTCCGCGCCGCGAGGACCGCGCGCTCGGCGTCCGTGTCGTCGAAGAGGCGGGCCTTGGCCGCCATCATCCAGTGCTCCGCGGTCGCGTACGTGACGCCGTCCGCGGTGAACGGCGAGGGCCACCACTGGCTCAGACAGCTCGCGCCCAGCGTGCCGTCACGGCGCGGGGTGTGGCCCCAGAAGTGCAGGTACTTCACGCGCTGCCCCGCGCGCACCGCGCCGACCAGCGACTCCACCGAGTCGATCTCCCCGTCCCGCACCCCGTCGATCTTCGCCATGCACGCGAGTCTGGCACGCACCACTGACACTCCGTCCCGGGTTTTCCGGGACGACTCGACACCTGGTCGACAGATTCCGTCGCGTAACCAAAAGGCAACAACGGAATCACTTGTTGGACCTGTACCACTCTGTCAGGATCGGCACTCAAATCGATCTGGAGCTACGCCGACCCCCGCGGGACGGGGAGGGCGGCGGAGGAGAGCGTCATGCACAACTTCCAGGCGCAGGACCATTTCGCGGACGGCGCGCAGTACATCGCCGGGCGGCTGACGAAGGGAACCTCGGGCCGCACCCACGCCGTCGTCGACCCCGCCACCGCCGACGAGGTCCACTCGTACGAACTCGCCGGAAGGGACGACGTCGACGCCGCCGTCGCGGCAGCCGCCGAGGCGTTCCCCGGCTGGGCCGGCGCCACCCCGGGCGAGCGCTCCGACGCCCTGCACCGCTTCGCCGCCGTCCTCGCCGACCGTGCCGAGGAGTTCGCGCAGGCCGAGTCGTTGCAGTGCGGCAAGCCGATCAAGCTGAGCCGGGAGTTCGACGTGCCCGGCACCGTCGACAACACCGCCTTCTTCGCGGGCGCCGCCCGGCATCTCCAGGGCCAGTCGGCCGGTGAGTACACCGGTGACCACACCTCGTACGTACGCCGCGAGCCCATCGGTGTCGTCGGGTCCATCGCTCCCTGGAACTACCCCCTCCAGATGGCCGCCTGGAAGGTGCTCCCGGCGATCGCGGCCGGGAACACCATCGTCCTCAAGCCCGCCGAGCTGACCCCCTTCACCTCGCTGCTCTTCGCGCGGGCCGCCACCGAGGCCGGTATCCCCGACGGCGTCGTCAACATCGTCACGGGCGCGGGCAGGGACGCCGGTGAGCACCTCGTCGGGCACCCCGACGTCGCGATGACCTCCTTCACCGGCTCCACCGGCGTCGGCAAGCGCGTCGCCGAGATCGCCACCGCCACCGTCAAGCGGCTCCACCTGGAGCTCGGCGGCAAGGCGCCCTTCGTGGTCTTCGACGACGCCGACCTCGACGCCGCCGTGCACGGCGCGGTCGCCGGCGCGCTCATCAACTCCGGGCAGGACTGCACGGCCGCCACGCGCGCGTACGTCCAGCGCCCGCTGTACGACGCCTTCGTGGCGGGCGTCGCGGACCTCATGGAGAGCGTGCGGCTCGGCGACCCGTTCGACCCGAGCACCGACATGGGGCCGCTCATCTCGCACGTCCACCGCGACCGCGTCGCCGGTTTCGTCGACCGGGCACGCTCCTACGCGCGCGTGGTGACCGGCGGTGAGGCGCTCACCCACCCGGGCGCCTTCTACAGGCCCACCCTCATCGTGGACGCCGCCCAGGACAGCGAGGTCGTGCAGTCCGAGATCTTCGGGCCCGTGCTCGTCGTCCTGCCCTTCGACAGCGACGACGAGGGCATCCGCCTCGCCAACGACACGCCCTACGGACTCGCCGCCTCCGCCTGGAGCCGCGACGTGTACCGGGCGGGCCGCGCCACCCGCGAGATCAAGGCCGGGTGCGTGTGGGTCAACGACCACATCCCGATCCTCAGCGAGATGCCGCACGGCGGCTACAAGGCGTCGGGCTACGGAAAGGACATGTCCAGCTACTCCTTCGAGGAGTACACGCAGGTCAAGCACGTCATGTTCGACAACACCGCGGTGGCCCGCAAGGACTGGCACCGCACGATCTTCGGGGACCGTTAGGCGCGTGGCCGCTCGGCCACGCCGCCACGTCGTCACAGGCCGCCCGACCAGCGGCCGCCTTCCTCCCGAAAGGGCAACCACGCGCATGGAGCAGTACGAGCCCGACCCCCTCTCCCCGGCCCAGCTGGCGGCCATGCACCGCAGTCTGCGCCACGGCAGGGGTTCCCTGACCCGCCGTTCCCTGCTGCGCGCCTCCACCGGCGGCGCGCTCGCCGTCGGCGGGCTGGGTGCCCTGAGCGCCTGCGGCATCCCCGCGGCCGGCAAGAGCCAGGGCGAGGTCTCGTCCGACGACCACTCGGCCGAGGAGAAGCGGATCACCTTCTCCAACTGGACCGAGTACATGGACGTCGACGAGAAGGACGAGAACAGGCGGCCCACCCTGGAGGCGTTCACGAAACGCACCGGGATCAGCGTCAAGTACACCGAGGACATCAACGACAACGTCGAGTTCTTCGGGAAGATCAAGCCGCAGCTCGCCGCGGGCCAGGAGACCGGACGCGACCTCATCTGCGTCACGGACTGGCTCGCCGCACGGCTGATCCGCTTCGGGTGGGTCCAGAAACTGGACCCGGCCAACCTGCCGCACGCGTACACCAACCTGTCGACCCAGTTCCGCGACCCCGACTGGGACCCGGGCCGCGCCCACTCGTACCCCTGGACCGGCATCTCCACCGTCATCGCCTACAACAAGAAGGCGACCGGCGGGAAGAAGGTCACCTCGGTGTCGCAGCTCCTGGAGGACCCCAGGCTGAAGGGCCGCGTCGGGTTCCTCTCCGAGATGCGCGACACCGTCGGCATGACGCTCATCGACATGGGCAAGGACCCCGGGGACTTCACCGACGACGACTTCGACGCGGCCATCGCCCGCCTCCAGAAGGCCGTCGACAAGAAGCAGGTCCGCCGCTTCACCGGCAACGACTACACCTCCGACCTCGCCAAGGGCGACATCGCCGCCTGCCTCGGCTGGGCCGGCGACATCGTGCAGTTGCAGGCCGACAACCCGGACATCGGCTTCCACATCCCCGACCAGGGCTACATCACGTCCACGGACAACCTGCTGGTCCCCAACAAGGCGCGGCACAAGAGCAACGCCGAGCGCCTCATCGACCACTACTACGAGCCGGAGCCCGCGGCACGCCTCGCGGCGTACATCAACTACGTGTGTCCGGTGGACGGAGTGCGGGACGCGCTCGCGAGGATCGACAAGGACGCGGCGGCGAACCCGCTGATCATCCCCGACAAGGAGATGAAGGAGAAGTCGCGGGCGTTCCGGTCGCTCACGCCCAAGGAAGAGACCGCCTACGAAGAGAAGTTCGCGAGGCTGACCGGCGTCTAGCGGTGCCTCTGCGCCGGGCTCGACGCTTTGCACCCGCGGCCCCGTCGTGGCTGGTCGCGCCCCGTGGCGGAGCCACGAAACGCCACAGCTCCGCGCCCCTGACGGGGCGCCTTCGTTCCCCCCGACTTCATCTGGACCCCACTATGACCTCTGCTCAGGAAACCGGCGGCGACGTCCGTCTCACCGGGATCAGCAAGACGTACGGCTCCTTCACCGCCGTGCACCCGCTCGACCTCACCGTGCCGCAGGGCTCCTTCTTCGCGCTGCTCGGCGCCTCCGGCTGCGGCAAGACCACCACGCTCCGCATGATCGCGGGCCTGGAGGAACCCAGCTCCGGCACGGTCCACCTCGGCGACCAGGACGTCACGTCCCTGCCGCCGTACAAGCGGCCCGTGAACACCGTCTTCCAGTCGTACGCGCTCTTCCCACACCTGGACATCTTCGAGAACGTCGCCTTCGGCCTGCGCCGGCGCGGCATCAAGTCCGTGAAGGGCCAGGTCGGCGAGATGCTCGACCTCGTCCAGCTCGGCGAGCAGGCCCGCAAGAAGCCGCACCAGCTCTCCGGCGGCCAGCAGCAGCGCGTCGCCGTGGCCCGCGCGCTCATCAACCACCCCAAGGTGCTCCTCCTCGACGAGCCGCTGGGCGCCCTCGACCTCAAGCTGCGCCGCCAGATGCAGCTGGAGCTCAAGCGCATCCAGACCGAGGTCGGCATCACCTTCGTGCACGTCACCCACGACCAGGAGGAGGCCATGACGATGGCCGACACCGTGGCCGTGATGAACGGCGGCCGCGTCGAACAGCTCGGCGCCCCCGCCGAGCTCTACGAGAACCCGCGCACCACCTTCGTCGCCAACTTCCTCGGCACCTCCAACTTCATCGAGGCGGAGGTCGCCGCGACGAGCGGCGACGACCTCGTCGTGAGGGCCGGCGACTGCAAGCTGACGCTGCCCGCCGCCCGATGTACCGGCCCCACCGCCACCGGCGGCAAGGTCCTGGTCGGCGTACGCCCCGAGAAGATCTCCCTCGCGCACGCCGACGACGCGGGGCGGATCCCCGAGGGGCGCAACCGCATCACGGGCCGGATCGCCGACAGCAGCTTCATCGGCGTCTCCACGCAGTACGTGGTGCGCAGCCCGGTCTGCCCCTCCTTCGAGGTGTACGCGCAGAACATCGAGCGCGACGGCCGCCTCACCCCCGGCACCGAGGTCGTCCTGCACTGGAACCCCGCCCACACCTTCGCCCTCGACGCCGCCCAGGACATCGAGGCGGGCGCCTCCAAGGTCGAGGAGGACGCCTCCGCATGACGACGACCCGCACCGAAGCACCACCCGCCGGAGGGCCCGGGGACCCCGCGCCCCCCAGGCCCCGCAAACGGGGCCGCCTCGTCCCCTACTGGCTGCTGCTGCCCGGCCTGCTCTGGCTGGTCGTCTTCTTCGCGCTGCCGCTGGTCTACCAGGCCTCGACGTCCGTCCAGACCGGGTCGCTCGAAGAGGGCTTCAAGGTCACCTGGCACTTCGCCACCTACTGGGACGCGCTCACCGACTACTGGCCGCAGTTCCTGCGCTCGGTGCTCTACGCCGGCGCCGCCACGGTCCTGTGCCTGCTGCTCGGCTATCCGCTGGCGTATCTGATCGCGTTCCGCGCGGGCCGCTGGCGCAACATCATCCTGGTCCTGGTCATCGCGCCGTTCTTCACCAGCTTCCTCATCCGCACGCTGGCGTGGAAGACGATCCTCGCGGACGGCGGCCCCGTCGTCGGCGCCCTCGACTCCCTGCACGTCCTGGACGTCACCAGCTGGCTCGGCGTCACGGCGGACGACCGGGTCCTCGCGACGCCGCTCGCGGTGATCTGCGGACTGACCTACAACTTCCTGCCGTTCATGATCCTGCCGCTCTACACCTCGCTGGAGCGCATCGACGGACGGCTCCACGAGGCCGCCGGCGACCTCTACGCCAAGCCGTCCACCACCTTCCGCAAGGTGACGTTCCCGCTCTCCATGCCGGGCGTCGTCTCCGGCACGCTGCTGACCTTCATCCCGGCGGCGGGCGACTACGTGAACGCGGACCTGCTCGGCTCCACCGACACCCGCATGGTCGGCAACGTCATCCAGACGCAGTTCCTGCGCGTCCTGGACTATCCGACGGCGGCGGCACTCTCCTTCATCCTCATGGCCGCCATCCTCTTCATGGTCACCTTCTACATCCGCAAGTCGGGGACGGAGGATCTGGTCTGATGGCCTTTGTACGCCGGCTGCGGCGCCATCTCGTCGTCATCGCGGGCCTGCTGACGCTCGCCTATCTGCTCCTGCCGAACATCGTCGTGACCGTCTTCTCCTTCAACAAGCCGAAGGGGCGCTTCAATTACTCCTGGCAGGAATTCTCGACCGACGCCTGGAAGGACCCGTGCGGCGTCGCCGACATGTGCGGGTCGCTGTCGCTGAGCCTCCAGATCGCCGCCTGGGCGACGATCGGCGCGACCGTGCTCGGCACGATGATCGCCTTCGCGCTGGTGCGCTACCGCTTCCGGGCGCGCGGCGCCGTGAACTCGCTGATCTTCCTGCCGATGGCGATGCCCGAGGTCGTCATGGCCGCCTCGCTGCTCACGCTCTTCCTCAACATGGGCGCCCAGCTGGGCTTCTGGACGGTCCTCATCGCCCACATCATGTTCTGCCTCAGCTTCGTGGTGACCGCCGTCAAGGCGCGCGTCATGTCGATGGACCCCCGCCTGGAACAGGCCGCCCAGGACCTCTACGCCGGTCCCGTGCAGACCTTCCTGCGGGTCACGCTGCCGATCGCCGCGCCGGGCATCGCGGCGGGCGCGCTGCTCGCCTTCGCGCTCTCCTTCGACGACTTCATCATCACGAATTTCAACGCGGGCTCGACCGTGACATTCCCCATGTTCGTCTGGGGATCGGCACAGCGGGGCACGCCCGTTCAGATCAATGTGATCGGTACGGCGATGTTCCTCGTCGCGGTGCTGCTCGTACTCGCCGGAATGCTCATCGGAAAGCGCCGCAACAGGCAGGCGAAATAGAGCCCTCGCTCTGCCCGCAGCGCTTCTACTGTCTCTGAAGGAGTGGAAATCATGGCCCCAGGCGCCATGACCCGTTGGACCAAGTCCCTCTCCGACGCCCGGCCGGTCTCGTACTGGCTGGACGACCCGGGCAGGCCCGCCCCCGAGCCCGCCCTCACCGGCGACGACCGGTGCGACCTGCTCGTCGTCGGCGGCGGTTACAGCGGCCTGTGGACCGCGCTCATCGCCAAGGAGCGCGACCCACAGCGCGACGTCGTCCTCGTCGAGGGCCGCGAGGCGGGCTGGGCCGCCTCCGGCCGCAACGGCGGCTTCTGCGCCGCCTCCCTCACGCACGGCGTCGCCAACGGCCTGTCCCGCTGGCCCGGCGAGATCCAGAAACTGGAGGAGCTCGGCGCCCGCAACCTCGACGAGATCGAGGCGGCCGTCAAGCGCTACGCCATCGACTGCGACTTCGAGCGCACCGGCGAGATCGACGTCGCCACCGCCCCGCACCAGGTGGCCGAGTTGCGCGAGATGTACGAGGAGACGGCGGCCCACGGTCTCGCCGGGAACTCGCAGCTCCTCGACGCGGACGCCGTGCGCGAGCAGGTCGACTCGCCCACCTTCCTCGGCGGCCTCTGGGACCGCGACGGCGTCGCCATGCTGCACCCGGCGAAGCTGGCCTGGGGCCTGAAGCGGGCCTGCCTGGAGCAGGGCGTACGGATCTACGAGCACACGCCCGCCCTGGAGCTGGCCCCGGCGGGCGCCGGGATGGCCGTCCGCACGCCGTACGGCCGGGTCTTCGCGCGCCAGGTGGCGCTCGCCACGAACGTCTTCCCTTCGCTGGTCAAGCGCGTCCGGGCGTACACCGTGCCGGTCTACGACTACGCGCTGATGACCGAGCCGCTGAGCGACGACCAGCTCGCCGCGATCGGCTGGCAGAACCGGCAGGGGCTCGGCGACAGCGCGAACCAGTTCCACTACTTCCGGCTCTCCGCCGACAACCGCATCCTGTGGGGCGGTTACGACGCGATCTACCCGTTCGGCGGAAAGGTCCGCGCCGAGTACGACGACCGCCCCGAGACGTACGCGAAGCTCGCCGGGCACTTCTTCACCTGCTTCCCGCAACTGGAGGGCGTCCGCTTCACGCACGCGTGGGGCGGCGCCATCGACACGTGCTCGCGCTTCTCGGCGTTCTTCGGCACGGCGCACAAGGGCCGGGTCGCCTACGCGGCCGGGTACACCGGGCTCGGTGTCGGGGCCACGCGGTTCGGCGCCGACGTGATGCTGGACCTGCTCTCCGGGGAGCGCACGGAGCGGACGAGCCTGGAGATGGTGCGCACGAAGCCGCTGCCGTTCCCGCCGGAGCCGTTCGCCTGGACGGGCGTCGCACTGACGAAGTGGTCGCTCGCCCGCTCCGACGCCAACGGCGGCAAGCGGAACCTCTGGCTCAAGACGATGGACAAGCTGGGCCTCGGCTTCGACAGCTGAACCGGCGTACGCCCCCACCGCCCGCCGTGCCGCTTCACCACCGCCAGGTGGCCGAACCCGTGTAATGCCCGACCCCCAAACGCCTCTCACCTGTGGCACGCGCAGTCGTTACACGGGAAAAGGGAGGTCCAGCCGATGACAGGCACGGGTGGCACAGACGGCACGGGCGGCACGGGCGGCATGGGTGGCGCGCCGGGCGTACGGGGCGCACTGGGCGCACGGGAGGGCCAGGGCGGCGTCCCGGGGGGATGGGGCGGCTCGGGCGGCTCGGGGGCCACGTCGGCGGTCGAGTGGCTCGTGTCGGTGGCGCCGGACCCGGACGCCTGCCGCTGGGAGTGGGAGCGCAATCCGTTCGGGGTGGCGCTCCTGCCGGCGGGCCGCCGCTGGGACGTGCTGATCCTCCCCGGTGAGCTCGGCTGTCCCACGCTGGAGGTGCTGTCCCGCTGCGTCGACCGCCCCGGCCCCGTACTCGCCGACTTCGGGGACGCGCGCACGGGCTTCTTCGTGCCCGCGGGCACGGCCGCCCGCTGGCTGGGCACGGGCGTACGCGGCGCGGGACGCGGCACCTGGATCGTCGTGCCCTATCCCGGCCGGATGAACGGCGGCGTCCGCTGGCTGGTCCCGCCGGACGGCCACGGCACGCTGACGGACCCGGCGCTGCTCGAACTGGCGATGCACGAGGCGGCGGCGGGACTGGCGCGGGATGCCGAGGAGTGATCTCGGGGCACATGGCACCCCCGCGGAGATGAGGGGCCGGGCCCGCTACTCCCGGCCCGGCACCCGCCCGTACCGCCCGGCGACCGCCGCCATGGCCGTCAGCAGCATCCCGCACAGCAGCCAGGAAGCCACCACGTCCAGCGGCCAGTGGTACCCGCGCCGCACGAGACCGAAGCCGACGGCCACGTTCAGCAGGACGCAGCCGACGAGCAGTGCGCGTCGGCCGTCCGCGCGCCGCAGCAGCGGCAGCACCAGCAGCACGGCCGCTCCATAGGCGACGGCGGCCGTCGCCGCGTGCCCCGAGGGGTAGAAGCCGTCGTGCCCGGCCATGCCCGGCGGCCCCGGCCCCCAAGGGCGAGGCCGCGGCGAGGCTGTGGGACGGCACGCTGCTCGTCGCCTCGACGCCGGGCTTCTACGAGATCAAGCGGACGCGCACGCAGGGCCCCGTCTTCGAC
>NZ_JAFEXF010000103.1 GCF_016905445.1 Streptomyces sp. G44 | reverse complement strand
CCGCCCCCCCCGCGGGACGGGACCGCGCCCCGGGCAACGGCCTCGGAAGCGGCCCCGGGGGCGGCGCCCCCGCCGGGCCCCGCGCCCGCGCGGGAGGAGGCGGGCGAGGCACCGGCCGAAGGGGCCCTGCCCCCCCCGGAGACGCCGGCCCCGGACGCGCCATCCGCGGAGGCTCCTACCGCCGCTGATTCCCCTGCCCCCCCGGTTCCCCCGGTGGTGGCCCCGGCCGAGTTCCCGGCCGCCCCCGAAACGGCCGACCCGGCCGACGAGTTGGACGAGGCCGACGAAGTCATCTCGTTCGAACCCATCGAAGCGAACGAAGTGACCGAAGTGGCCGAAGCACCTGAGATGGCCGAAGCGCCTGAAGCACCCGAGACGGCGGAGGGCCCCGAGCTCCTCGCGGCCGAGGACGCCCCGGCGGCGGAGGAGGCGCAGCCCGCCGCCCCCGCCCCGGGACTCCTCGTCATCGAGGACGACGAAGCCGACGCGCCCGACGAGTCCGGCGCGGCCGTTGAGCACGGCGCGCCCGCCGAGACCGCCGAGGCCGTCGCCGCCGAGCCCGTGACCTCCCCCGGTCCCGCCGCCCCCGGCTACGACGACGCCGAGCGCGAGGCCGTCCTGCGCGTCATGCGCGAACGCCGCGACATCCGCAACGGCTTCCGCTCCGACCCCATCCCGCACGAGGTGCTGCTCCGCGTCCTGGAGGCCGCCCACACGGCGCCTTCCGTGGGCCACTCGCAGCCCTGGGACTTCGTGGTCATCAAGTCTGCGGAGACCCGGCGCACCATGCACGAACTGGCCACGCGCCAGCGCGACGCGTACGCCAAGTCCCTGCCCAAGGGCCGCGCCAAGCAGTTCAAGGAACTGAAGATCGAGGCCATCCTCGACACCCCGGTGAACATCGTCGTCACCGCCGACCCCACCCGCGGCGGCCGCCACACCCTCGGGCGCCACACCCAGCCGCAGATGGCCCCGTACTCCTCGGCGCTCGCCGTCGAGAACCTCTGGCTCGCCGCCCGCGCCGAAGGCCTCGGCGTCGGCTGGGTCAGCTTCTTCGACGAGCGCGAGATGGTCCGCGCCCTCGGCCTGCCCGAGCACCTCGAAGTCGTCGCCTACCTCTGCGTGGGCTACGTCGACGAGTTCCCGGACGAGCCCGAGCTGATGCAGGCGGGCTGGTCCAAGCGCCGCCCCCTGTCCTGGGTCGTCCACGAGGAGACGTACGGCCGCCGCGCGCTGCCCGGCGAGGACCCGCACGACCTGCTCGCCGAGACCATCACCAACATCCGCCCGCTGGACGCCAAGGCGCTCGGCGAGGCGTGGGAACGCCAGAAGCGGATGACCAAACCGCCGGGCGCCCTCGGCATGCTGGAGATCATCTCCGCGCAGCTCTCGGGCCTGTCCCGGATGTGCCCGCCCCCGATCCCGGAGCCCGCGGCCGTCGCGATCTTCGCGGGCGACCACGGCGTCCACGCCCAGGGCGTCACCGCCTGGCCCCAGGAGGTGACCGCGCAGATGGTCGCCAACTTCCTCGGCGGCGGCGCGGTCTGCAACGCCTTCGCCAACCAGGTGGGCGCCGAGGTCTGCGTCATCGACGTGGGCGTGGCGAGCGACCTGCCCGCCACGCCGGGCCTGCTGCCCCGCAAGGTGCGCGCGGGCACGGCCGACATGACGACCGGCCCCGCCCTGACCCGCGAAGAGGTCAAGGCCGCGCTCGAAGTCGGCATCGAGACCGCCCGTGACCTGGTGGCGGCGGGCAACAAGGCCCTGCTCACCGGCGAGATGGGCATCGCGAACACCACCGCGTCCGCGGCCCTGATCTCCGTCTACACCGAGACGGATCCCTCCGAGGTCACCGGCCGCGGCACCGGCATCAACGACGAGATGCACGCCCGCAAGGTCGACGTGGTCCGCCGCGCCCTGGACCTGCACCAGCCCGACCCGGCGGACCCGATCGGCGTCCTCGCGGCGGTCGGCGGCCTGGAGCACGCGGCCATGGTGGGGCTCCTCCTCGGCGGCGCGTCGCTGCGTACGCCGGTGATCCTGGACGGCGTCAGCGCCGGCGCGGCGGCCCTGGTCGCCCGCGCCATCGCCCCCGAGGTCCTCGCGGCCTGCATCGCGGGCCACCGCAGCGCCGAGCCCGGCCACGTCGCGGCCCTGAACAAGCTGGGCCTGCGCCCCCTGGTCGACCTGGACCTGCGGCTCGGCGAGGGCACGGGCGCGCTGCTCGCCCTGCCGATCGTCCAGAGCGCGGCCCGCGCCATGCACGAGGTGGCCACGTTCGACTCGGCGGGCGTCACCGAGAAGTAGCCGCCGCGGGGCGAAGCCCCGGACACCGGCACCGGGCGGGGCTGGGGGGAGACCTCCGGCCCCGCCCCCGCCATACTGAACCCGCACGTCAAGCAGCCGCTCCAGCGCAGCAGCGGTGACGCACCACGAAGACTCCGCCCGCACGAGGAGCCGCACAGCCATGGCCGAACACCCCGCCTACCCCGTAGGCCTCCGCCTCGACGGCCGCCGCGTCGTCGTCCTCGGCGGCGGCCAGGTGGCCCAGCGCCGCCTCCCCGCCCTGATCAAGGCGGGTGCCGACATCCTCCTCGTGTCTCCCTCGGCGACCCCCTCCGTGGAGGCGATGGCCGACGCCGGCGAGATCACCTGGACCAGGCGCCGGTACGAGCACGGCGACCTCCAGGACGCCTGGTACGCCCTGATCGCCACCAGTGACGCCGAGGCGAACACCCGCGCCTCGGCGGAGGCGGAGGCGGGCCGCGTCTGGTGCGTACGCTCGGACGACGCCGAGGCGGCCACCGCCTGGACCCCGGCCACCGGCCGCTCCGAGGGCGTCACCGTGGCGGTGCTCAGCAGTGACGTGCACGACCGCGACCCGCGCCGCACGGCCGCCATCCGGGACGCTGTCGTCGAGGGCCTGCGCGACGGCAGCCTCGTCGCCCCCCATCTGCGGACGCGCACCCCGGGCGTCGCCCTGGTCGGCGGCGGTCCCGGCGACCCCGACCTGATCACGGTCCGCGGCCGCCGCCTGCTCGCCGCCGCGGACGTCGTCGTCGCCGACCGCCTCGGCCCCCGCGACCTGCTCGACGAACTGCCGCCGCACGTCGAGGTCATCGACGCCGCGAAGATCCCCTACGGCCGCTACATGGCCCAGGAGGCGATCAACAACGCCCTGATCGAGCACGCCAAGCAGGGCAAGGCCGTCGTACGCCTCAAGGGCGGCGACCCCTACGTCTTCGGCCGCGGCATGGAGGAGGCCCAGGCGCTCGCCGAGGCGGGCATCGCCTGCACGGTCGTCCCCGGCATCTCCAGCTCGATCTCCGTCCCCTCGGCCGCCGGCATCCCGGTCACCCACCGCGGCGTCGCCCACGAGTTCACCGTGGTCAGCGGCCACGTGGCACCGGACGACGAGCGCTCCCTCGTCGACTGGGAGTCCCTCGCCAAGCTGCGCGGCACCCTGGTGATCCTCATGGGCGTCGACAAGATCGGCAAGATCGCGGAAACCCTGGTCACCCACGGCAAGGCCGCCGACACCCCGCTCGCCCTCATCCAGGAGGGCACGACGGCCGCCCAGCGCCGCGTCGACGCCACGCTCGGCACGGTCGCCGAGGCGGTACGCGCCCACGAGGTGAAGCCCCCGGCGGTCATCGTCATCGGCGACGTCGTACGAGTGGGCCCCGAGCCCGTGGCCTAGCGCCGGCCCCGCCCGCCCCCGACACCACCCGAGTAACCAGCGGTAACGGAACACGCCCCCGGCCGTTGGCACCACACCCAGGACAAGGCAGTATCACCCTGTGGCTGATCTCATCACCGTCGACGACCCCGACGACCCCCGCCTGCGCGACTACACGGGCCTGACCGACGTCGAGCTGCGCCGCAGGCGCGAACCGGCCGAGGGGCTGTTCATCGCGGAGGGCGAGAAGGTCATCAGACGGGCCAGGGACGCCGGCTACGAGATGCGCTCGATGCTGCTCTCCGCCAAGTGGGTCGACGTCATGCGCGACGTCATCGACGAGCTCCCGGCGCCCGTCTACGCGGTCAGCCCCGACCTCGCCGAGCGCGTCACCGGTTACCACGTGCACCGCGGCGCCCTCGCCTCGATGCAGCGCAAGCCGCTGCCCACGGCCGACGAGCTCCTCGCGACGACCCGCCGGGTGGCCGTCATGGAAGCGGTGAACGACCACACGAACATCGGGGCGATCTTCAGGTCCGCGGCGGCGCTCGGCATGGACGCGGTCCTGCTCTCCCCGGACTGCGCCGATCCGCTCTACCGGCGCTCGGTGAAGGTCTCGATGGGCGCCGTCTTCTCGGTCCCGTACGCCCGTCTGGAGTCCTGGCCCAAGGGCCTGGAGGGCGTGCGCGAGGCCGGTTTCAACCTCCTCGCCCTCACCCCGGACGAGAAGGCGAAGTCCCTGGACGAGGTCGCCCCGCACCGTATGGACCGCGTCGCGCTGATGCTCGGCGCGGAGGGCGACGGCCTCTCCACCCAGGCGCTGGTCGCGGCCGACGAATGGGTCCGCATCCCGATGGCGCACGGCGTCGACTCGCTCAACGTCGGCGCGGCGGCGGCGGTCGCGTTCTACGCGGTGGCCACGGGCCGCCCGCAGGCCTGAGGGGACCGGGACGCGCGCGGTCAGCCGCGCGCGGCGTCCCCGGGCCCGACCTGCCGGCTCTGCGTCAGCCGCTCACGGGGTACGTCCGTGTCGCCGAGGCTCTTCGCGGGCCCCTGGCAGCCCTGCGCCGCCGCGATGCCGAGCGCCACGAGCAGTGTGACGACCACGAACACGAAGAGGCGCTGCCGCAGCAGCCGCGGATTGGCGGGCATCCGCCGGCCGGTCCCGCTGCGCGGGCCGGGCCTGCCGCCGGGGCGCGAGGAGTCGCGGGACGCGGCGGGCCGGAACCCGGACCGCCCCGCGCCGGTCCTCGACGAACCGGTCCGGGACGAGCCCGCCCTGGACGCACCCGTCTTCGATCCCCCGGTCTTCGCTCCTCCGGTCCTCGCTCCTCCGGTCCTCGCTCCTCCGGTCCTCGACCCTCCGGGCCGGGACGATCCCGTCCCGGCCGGGCCGCTCCTGGGCGCGCCGGAACGGGGCGGGGGAGTGGGAGGACCGGGGGCGGGCCGCCGCTGGGTGCGCTGATCCGCGTAGCTCTCCGCGAGCCGCCCCGTGGGCCGGTCGTGGTCCTGGCGCGGCGCGGGCGGCCGCATCTCGCCGAGGCCCTGGGCCTCGCGCGCGGCGATCTCCTTGAGCCGGAGCGACAACTGAAGCGTGCTGGGCCGCTCCTCCGGGTCCTTGGCGAGGCAGGCCCGGATCAGCGGGGCGAGGGCGTCCGGAACGCCGTGCAGCTGCGCCTCCTCGTGGACCACGCGGTAGAGCATGACCTCGGAACTGCCCTGCCCGAAGGGTGAGTCCGCCATGCCCGCGTACGCGAGCGTGGCGCCGAGCGCGAAGACATCGGTGGCGGGCGTGACGGCTGCCCCGCGCACCTGTTCGGGCGCGAGGAATCCGGGCGAGCCGACGGCCGTACCGACATGGGTGAGCGTCGAGGCGCCGGTGGCCCAGGCGATGCCGAAGTCGATGATCCGCGGTCCCTTCGGGGACAGCAGGATGTTCGACGGCTTCAGGTCGCGGTGCACGACACCGGCCTCGTGCACGGCCACGAGCCCCTCGGCCAGCGCCGAACCGACCACGGCCACGTCGGCCGCGGACAGCGGCCCCTCCGCGGCGACCTTGTCGTGCAGTGAAGGGCCGGGGACGTACTGGGTCGCGAACCACGGCCGGTCCGCCTCGAGGTCGGCGGCGACGAGCCGGGCCGTACAGCCGCCGCGGATGCGGCGGGCGGCCGAGACCTCCCGCGCGAACCGCGACCGGAACTCCTGATCCTCCGCCAGGTCGGGCCGGATCACCTTCAGGGCGACGCGCTGCCCTCTCCGGTCCGAGCCCAGATAGACGACCCCCATGCCGCCGGCGCCCAGGCGCCTGTGCAGCCTGAACGAGCCGACGACACGCGGGTCCTCGCGCCGGAGCCGCATCATCGCCATGTCCATCCCCGCTACCCGGTCCGTCTGACGAGCCACAGCTTACGTTTCCACGGGCGGGCACGTGCAGAGGCCGCGCCCTCGCGAGGCGACCGATTGTCAGTGCCGGGTGGGAAAATCGAAGAGTGGTCAGGGAGCGGGGGGCCAGGGGCCGTTGACGCCACCCCGTGCTCCAACCGTCCATCACTGAAGGGGGATTGATCCCGTGAAGGGTGATCGCGTGGAGATAGTCGTGGACGCCGGGGACACGACGAGGACGTACGAGGTGGTGGCGAGCCGGGCGGGGCGCCGCGTGGAGACGGCCGTGCGCAGGGGGGTGGTGGAAGTGAGCGAAGTCACCCGTACCGGCACAGTGGTGCGCACGGCCCGGTTCATGTCGACCCGGGTCCTCGCCCTGGTGGAGCAGCCGGTTCCGAGGGAGGACGCCGCCGAGGCCGCGGCCCGTCCCCTCCGGGAAGACCCTGAGTCCTAGGTCCCCGTCTCCACCCCTGGGAGTACACGCGCGATGGCCGGTCATCCTCCGGGAGGCCAGCCAATCGGTACGAGGGCATGACGCCAGGTGCGGCGCCCGCACCTAGATTTGAGGTCAAGCGGCGGGTGCAGCACTCGTCCCCCGAGGTCAGACGCCCGCCGCTGCCAAAACCACAACGAGTTCGGTCAGGAGAGGAACCATGGCGGACACGGCACCGCGGACCATGGTCCGCACGCAAGGGCGCAGGTTCTCCGCGTTCGGCGTCCGCCCCTCCGGCACGCGCCATCCCTTGGTGGCGACGGCGATGGTCCTCCCCCTGGCAGCCCTGCTCGTGGTCGTCTTCGGCGGCTGGGACGCAGTGGTCACACAAGCGTCGTCCGTGGGCGTGATGCTGGGGCGCTGAGCGGCGCCCCAGGCCCGGAAGAGCGGTCCGGGCGGGGACATCCGGCCAGGAAACCCCGTGGGGACGGGGGTGCGGCGGACGGCACAGATGCCCGCGCAGCTGGGGAGCTGCGCGGGCATCACCATGCCCGCCCCCGCCTGCACAGGGTGCTCACCACTCCCCGCCCCGCGAGGGGCGCGGGGAACTGCGCGCCCGGCCCCCACATTCCCGCACCCGACACACGACCCCACCCCTCAGGGCCGCAGGGACCTACGCAACCGGCCCCAACACCCCGCCCCACTCCACTGACTAGGCTTCCGCCACAAACCCACCCAGCCCCCAGGACCCCCGTGACGACCCCCCTCCTGCCCGCACTCACCGCCCAGGCCAGGCACAAGGCCCACCCACCCCCAGCTCCCTGCACCTGCGGCGGCGAAGAAGGCACCGGCACCAGCACCGGCACCGGCACTGGAACCGTCACCGACGGAGTCCTCGCGGACCGCCCCGACGCCACAGTCGTACGCCACGGCGACATCGTCGCGAAGGCCCACGCCCAGGAGACGGACCCGGCAGACCTGGCGGTACGCCTCACCGTGGCGGCCCGCCTGCCCGGCACCCTCCTCCCCCCCCCCCCCCCCCCCCCCCCCCCCCCCCCCCCCCCCCCCCCCCCCCCCCCCCCCCCCCCCCCCCCCCCCGGCCCCCCCCCCGCCCCGCCCCCCCCCCCCCCCCCCCCCGCCCACCCCCCCCCCCCCCCCCCCGGCCCCCCCCCGGGGCCCCCCCCCCCGGCCCACGAGACCCGCACGGGCGGGCGGGTGGGAGACACCCGGCCGGAGGCCGGAAAAAACCCACCCCCGGCCGGCACCCGCCAACGGCCCGCGCCCCCCACCGGGTTCACCCCCACGCACCCACCACCCCGCACGGGCGGGCGGGTGGGAGACACCCGGCCGGAGGCCGGCGGGAAGACCCACCCCGACCGGCACCCGCCGAACAAGCCCCGCCCCCAAGGGGCCACCCGCACCCGATACCCAAGAGAGGCCCCGCCATGGACCTGGTGATCCGCGACGCCCGCGTCATCGACGGCACCGGACACGCCTCCTACCGCGCCGACATCGCCGTACACGAGGGCAGGATCACCGAGATCCACCGGCAGGACAACGGCAGCGAGGGCAGAGGCGGAGGCGGGGGCGGCCCGCGCCCCACCGCCGCGCGGACCCTGGACGCCGACGGCCTCGCCCTCGCGCCCGGTTTCATCGACATGCACGCGCACAGCGACCTCGCCCTGCTCCGCGACCCCGAGCACACCGCGAAGGCGGCCCAGGGCGTCACCCTGGAGGTCATCGGCCAGGACGGCCTGAGCTACGCCCCGGTGGACGACCGTACGCTCACCCAGGTCCGCCAGGCCATCACCGGCTGGAACGGCGACGGCGGCGACATCGACTTCGACTGGCGCACGGTCGGCGAGTACCTGGACCGCCTGGACCGTTCGCATGGCGGCCGCGGCATCGCCGTGAACGCCGCGTATCTCATCCCCCAGGGCACGGTCCGCATGTACGCGGTGGGCTGGGACGACCGCCCCGCGACCCCCGCCGAGCTGGACCGCATGCGGCGGCTCGTCGCGGAAGGGATGCGGGAGGGCGCCGTCGGCATGTCGTCGGGGCTGACGTACACGCCCGGCATGTACGCGGACGACGCCGAACTCACCGCGCTCTGCGAGGTCGTGGCCGCCCACCGCGGCTACTACTGCCCGCACCACCGCAGTTATGGCGCGGGCGCGCTCCAGGCGTACGAGGAGATGGTGCGCCTCACGCGGTCCGTGAACTGCCCCCTCCACCTCGCCCACGCGACGATGAACTTCGGCGTGAACAAGGGCAGGGCCCCGGACCTGCTGGCTCTCCTCGACGACGCCCTCGCGGGCGGCGCGGACATCACCCTCGACACGTATCCCTACACGCCCGGCTGCACCACGCTCGTGGCGCTGCTGCCCAGTTGGGCGGGTGAAGGGGGGCCGGAGGCGATCCTCGCGCGCCTGCGGGACGACGCGACCGCCGAGCGGATCCGCCACCATCTGGAGGTCATCGGCGCCGACGGCTGTCACGGCGTACCCGTCGAGTGGGACACCATCGAGATATCGGGGGTCTCCGACCCGGGACTCGCTCCCTTCGTCGGCAGGACGGTCGCCCATTCGGCGGTCCTGCGCGGCGAGGCCCCGTGGGTCACGGCCCGCCGACTGCTCATCGACGACCGGCTCGGCTCGACGATCCTCCAGCACGTGGGCCACGAGGAGAACGTCCGGGCGATCATGCGCCACCGCGTGCACACGGGCGGCAGCGACGGCATTCTGCAGGGCTTCAAGCCGCATCCGCGGGCGTACGGCACGTTTCCGCGGTATCTCGGGCGCTACGCACGGGAGTTGGGCGTCATGTCGCTGGAGGAGACCGTCGCCCACCTCACCTCGCGCCCCGCCGCCCGCCTCCGGCTCCCCGACCGGGGGCTGGTCCGCGAGGGGTACCGCGCCGATCTGGTCCTGTTCGATCCGGAGACCGTCGCGGCGGGTGCCACTTTCGAGGCGCCCCGCACGCTTCCCACCGGTATCCCGCACGTCCTGATCGACGGCCGGTTCGTGATGCGGGACGGCCGGCGCACGGACGTCCTCGCGGGACGCGCCGTACGCCGGACTCCGTGAAGGACGGTCCCGGGGTCAGACCAGGGTCGTCGGCCAGGCCTGCGGCTCCGCCTCGGCGGCGGGCGCGGGTTCCGGCGCGGGCGCGGGACGGCAGGTGAAGCCGAGGCCGGTGAGCGCCCGGGTCACCTCCTGCGCCGAGAAGTCGCGGCGGTCCTGGCGCGTGATGACTTCCCCGACCTGCTTGACGGGGTAGTGGCGGCGGCCGATGATCACGGACTCACCGGTGACGGGTTCGGGCTTGACGCCCTTCATGGCCTGCTCGACCTCGTTCTTGAACAGGTCGAAGGGGAAGCGGGCGATGACACAGCGCATGGTGCCTCACAGGGAGCGGGAGAGGAAGCGAGCACGGGGGCAGGGAGAGCGGGCGGAGCGGAGCGGGCGAGGAGAGCGGCGGCGAGGCGGACCTCAGGCCGCCTTGCCCTGTCCCTCGCCGCCCTGCGTGCGCGCCGCGTAGGCGCGGCGGGCGCGGCCGTCGCGAGGGCGTCGGCCACGGGCGGGCGCGCCGCGGCGGGAGCTCTCCTTCGGCGGGGCCGCGATGGTCACCGGTACGCCGGAGGGGGTCCTGGCCCCGGTGATGCGGTTCAGTTCGGCCTCGCCGGAGCGCACCTGCGCGGTCTGCGGGGTGATGCCGGCGGCGGCCATCAGCCGGCTCATGTCGCGGCGCTGCGCGGAGGTGACGAGGGTGACGACGCTGCCGGAGCCGCCCGCGCGGGCGGTGCGGCCGCCGCGGTGCAGGTAGTCCTTGTGGTCGGCGGGCGGGTCGACGTTGACGACGAGGTCGAGGTCGTCGACGTGGATGCCGCGCGCCGCGACGTTCGTGGCGACGAGCGCCGTGACCTGCCCGGACTTGAACTGGGCGAGCGTACGCGTGCGTTGGGGCTGGGACTTGCCCCCGTGCAGCGCGGCGGCGCGTACCCCGCTCTGGAGCAGGTGCGTGGTGAGCTTGTCCACGCCGTGCTTGGTGTCCAGGAAGAGGATCACGCGTCCGTCGCGGGCGGCGATCTCCGTCGTGGCGGCGTACTTGTCGGCGCCGTGGATGTGGAGCACGTGGTGCTCCATCGTGGTGACCGCGCCGGCCGAGGGATCGACCGAGTGGACGACCGGGTCGTTGAGGTAGCGCCGCACGAGGAGGTCGACGTTGCGGTCCAGGGTGGCGGAGAACAGCATCCGCTGGCCGTCGGCCCGCACCTGGTCGAGGAGTTCGGTGACCTGCGGCAGGAAGCCCATGTCGGCCATCTGGTCGGCCTCGTCGAGGACGGTGACGGCGACCTGGTCGAGCCGGCAGTCGCGCCGCTCGATGAGGTCCTTGAGCCGTCCGGGTGTCGCGACGACGACCTCGGCGCCGATGCGCAGCGCGCCGGCCTGCCGTCCGATCGACATGCCGCCGACCACCGTGGCCATGCGCAGTCGCACCGCCCTCGCGTACGGGGTGAGGGCGTCGGTCACCTGCTGGGCGAGCTCGCGGGTGGGGACGAGGATCAGGGCGAGGGGGCTGCGCGGTTCGGCGCGCTGTCCGGCGGTGCGGGCGAGGACGGCGAGGCCGAAGGCGAGGGTCTTGCCGGATCCGGTGCGCCCGCGGCCGAGGACGTCCCGGCCCGCGAGGGAGTTGGGCAGCGTGGCCGCCTGGATCGGGAAGGGCTCGGTGACACCGAGGCGGGTCAGGGTCTCCACCACGGCGTTCGGCAGGCCGAGCGCGGCGAAGTCCTCGACGGGCGGCAGGGCCGGGGTGACGGTGACCGGGAGGGCGAACTCTCCCTGGAGCGCGGCGGGGCGTCGCGAGGGCCCCTTGGAGTAGGAGCGGGAGCCACCGGCGCGCGGGCCGCCGCCGGAGCGGGAGCCCTCCTGGGCGCGGTGGCCGCCGGAGGAGCGGGGGCCCCCCGCGTGTCGGCCGTTCGTGCGGGTTGAGCGGTTCATGAAGAACCTTCCTCGATGCGGCGCGTATCGAGGAATTCTTGGCAGCACTGACTCCAGTGCGCAGAATTGCAGGAACGGCCGGGAAAATTGAAACAAAATTCCGGCCGCAGGAATATTCCGTGCCCGGCCGGTCATGAGAGACGGACTGATCCCGGGTGGATTCACCGGACTGTTGTCGTCACGTCGGATGGTCGGGGAATTCAGGCGTTCCCCGGAAACAGAACGAGCTGGGGCCCGCACCCAAGGTGCGGGCCCCAGCTACGACGTGCGCGCCGGCGTCAGGCGGGAACGATGTTCTCGGCCTGCGGGCCCTTCTGGCCCTGCGTGACGTCGAAGGTCACCTTCTGGCCTTCGAGCAGCTCGCGGAAGCCCTGGGTGGCGATGTTCGAGTAGTGAGCGAAGACATCGGCGCCGCCGCCGTCCTGCTCGATGAAGCCGAAGCCCTTTTCCGCGTTGAACCACTTCACGGTGCCAGTAGCCATGTCATATCTCCTTCGGGGCAGTGCCCGTGGAATCCACACTGTGCGAACTCCGCGTCGCCGCGATGATTACCCCGTCCGGAATGACCCGGCAATACAAAGTGCCCCGCCGACACATAACGCCGACTGAGCACTTGAAGTCTCTGGGAACCACAACTGCAACTGATATCGACAGTAGCACGCCATCGCCGACCGCGCAGGGTTTCGCTTACCGCTCCACCGGTCGGCGGATAAACTCTCATCGCGCATCGCCCGAAATTCTGCATTTGCCGTCACAGATATCCGGTGACGGCGCCCTCAGGACGGCGCAGGGACCCTCAGGACGACGGCGCCCCCTCGGCCTTGGCGGCGCGCAGCTGCTCGTTGATGCGCTGGGCCTCTTCGAGCTGGTCCTCGAGGATGACGATGCGGCAGGCGGCCTCGATCGGCGTGCCCTGGTCGACGAGCTCGCGGGCGCGCGCGGCGATGCGCAGCTGGTAGCGCGAGTAGCGGCGGTGGCCGCCCTCGGAGCGCAGCGGGGTGATCAGACGGGCATCGCCGACGGCCCGCAGGAAGCCGGGCGTGGCGCCGATCATCTCGGCGGCCCGGCCCATGGTGTAGGCGGGGTAGTCGTCGTCATCGAACCGGTCGGGGCCCTGCGAGAGGGTTTCTGGGGGCATTTGCACCTTTTCGTGGAACGCGTCGAGGGGCCTGGTGCCATCGGCACCAGGCCCCGAGGGGTTTCAACACCATCTACCGGCCCTGTGCGCCGGCTCCCTGTGTCCGCACGGCCGCCCGTCGGGGCGGAGGTGCGGGGATCGTGAATGCGTGACCGGGGACCACCTTCCAATCCGGGGTCTGCGGTACCCGAGCGATGTCGTGCCTCGCCCAGGCGATCCTGATGGCGTCCACTCCCTTCCTTGCACGGTCTTGCAACGTCTTTGACTGCACCAGGAACTCTAACAACGGCGGTTACGCATGTCTACTGTCGTCGCGATAGATTTTCGGAAGCGGACGAGGAGGGATCCAACGACCCACGCACCCCCTCCCGTCGGTAGGCTGACCAGTCATGTCGAAGCCTGACGAACTGCTCGTCGACATCGCCGCCCTGGTGGAGTCCGAGCACAGCAATCAGATGTCCCTCACCGTGGTCGTGGCCGGTGCCGTCATCACCGGACGGCTGGCCCCCGAAGCCCTGTGGCGGCGGCGTGTCGCCGAAGTCCTCAAGGATTCCGACCAGCTGGGCCCGTTCGCCTCCGTGTTCGAAACCAAGGAGGCGCCCGACGACCCGCCGCGGGACACCGCACCCCCCACCCACCTCCACTTCCACCTGGCCCGGATCCTCCAGGGCACCCTGGGCCTGCCGGAGACGGGCGGGATGTACCGCATCGCCCTCCAGGACGTGAGCGCTTGGAGCGTGGGCGACCTCAGCTACTCCTGAGCCACTCCCGACCCACTGACCCGCGCCGGGCTCAGCTCCGGTTCCGCGCCTCCGGGCCCGGACCGGACCTGAGTCCGGCCTTGTCAATTTTTCTCCTCCGAGCTATATAGAAAACCGTAGGGCATCGCACCCAGTACCTGACGAAGGGAGTGACCCGTGATGCTCATGCGTACCGACCCGTTCCGCGAGGTCGACCGCCTGGCCCAGCAGGTCTTCAACAGCGCCCGTCCGGCCGGCATGCAGATGGACGCCTACCGCCAGGGCGACGAGTTCGTCGTCCACTTCGACCTGCCGGGCGTCGACCCCGAGTCGATCGACCTGGACGTGGAACGCCACGTGCTGAACGTCCGCGCCGAGCGCCGCTCCCCCGCCCCCGAGGGCGTGGAACTGATCGCGGGCGAGCGCCCCACCGGCACCTTCTCCCGCCAGCTCTTCCTGGGCGACACCCTGGACACCGAGCGGATCGACGCCTCGTACGAAGCGGGTGTCCTGACGCTGCGGATCCCGGTGGCCGAGCAGGCCAAGCCGCGCAAGATCCAGATCAGCGGCGGCGACAGCGGGCGCCGGCAGATCAGCGGCTGACCCGGCCGGCGCGCGGGACCGCCGGGGCGGGAGGCCCCCGTCACGCGCGGAGCGGACAAGCGAGAGACGGCCGCGCGGGGAGCGCGGCCGGCCGACAAGAGAAGACGGAGGAAAGCGCACGATGAGATGGAGCGAACTCATCGAGGCGGTCAAGGAACTCGGCCAGTACGCCACCGCCGCGGAGGCGGAGCGCGTGACGCGCGCCGTCCTGTCCGCCCTCGGCGGCCATGTCGTCGGGGACGAGCGCGTCGAGCTGGCGGCCCAGCTGCCGGTCGAGGCGGCGCGGGTGATCGCGGACCAGGTGCCCGCGGCTCGGCAGCTGACGGCTCCCGAGTTCGTCGAGAGCGTGGCGCCGCGCCTGGACGGTGCCACGCCGGCCACCGCCCGATGGGACGTCAGCTCCGTCCTCACCGCCCTGGCGCAGGCGGTCGACGGGGAGCTCGTGGACCGCCTGCTGGACCTGTTGCCGCCGGGGTACGCCCTGCTGTTCGGCAGGGCCGAGCTGGCGCAGGCGGCCTGAGGCGGGCCGCGCGGGCGCTGTCCCCGGATCCCGGGCGCGGGGTGCGGGGACGGCGCCCGCGACGGCGCCGGGCGGCTACCGGCCCCCCGCCGGCTTCGGCAGGGTGCAGCCGGCCCGGCCGAGGTCGATCTTGTTGCCGATGCCGACGCACGGCACGAGGGTGTAGGTCTGCTGCGCGTAGTTGATGCCCTGGCGCACGGTGACCCGGCCGCTCTCGTCGACCTCGCAGGGGTTGTTCTCCGTGCACCGGCCGCCGCTCTCGTTGCCGGTGTTGTTGACGGCGACGACCTTGCCGGTCGCGTCGTCGATCACCGGGGAGCCCGAGGTGCCGCCGATGGTCTTGCAATCGGGGGTGTAGCGGACCGAGTCCTTCCAGGTCCAGCCCCCCTCCTTGAGGCGGTACGCGAAGCCGTCGATGGCGCACTTGTAGAGCTTCTTCCAGTACCCGGAGGCGACGGTGATCGCCCGGCCCCGCTCGGGCCGCGCCGTGTTCAGGTCCAGCGCCTTGACGCCGTACTTGGTCTCGATGTCGCGGTAGGTGCTGGTGAGCTCGTAGACCGACATGTCCGTGTCGGTCATCGTGGCGTAAGCGATCTTGCTGGCCCGGAGCGTGGCGAGGCTGCCGCCCGAGGCGTTCAGGAGCGTGACGCGGCGCGTCGAGGGCTTGTCGACGATCACCTGGCCGGGGGCGGGGAAGCCGCTCTCCAGGCAGTGGCCGTTGGACAGGACGAGGGCCGGGTCGCCGGGCTGCGAGCCGGGTACGCGCACGACGGAACCGGAACAGTTGCTGAGCGCCACGGTCCCGGCGAGGCTGACGGCCTTGGCCGCGGGCTTCTCGGCCCGGTCGGCGGCGGCCGTCGCGGGCGCGGCCGTCGCCCCGCAGAGCAGGGCGGCGAGGCACGCGCCGACGAGAGGCTTGTTCATGTGTGGGGGTCCCCTCTGGATGACTGGATGACCGAAGGTCCTTCGGTTTGTCATGCGCATTGTTGGGCGCCCCGGCGCCGGCGACAAGACCGCCCCCCGCGCCAGGCGCTCGGGGATATTCGCCCGGCCACCGCCGGAACACCCCGTAAGCTCGCCGCCATGCAGGTCATCCAGTCGACGAAGCTCGCCAACGTCTGTTACGAGATCCGGGGCCCCGTCCTTGAGGAGGCGATGCGGCTGGAAGCGGCCGGCCACCGCATCCTCAAGCTCAACACCGGCAACCCGGCCGCCTTCGGCTTCGAGTGCCCCCCGGAGATCCTGGAGGACGTCCTCCGCAACGTCGGCTCCGCGCACGGCTACGGCGACGCGAAGGGCCTGCTGGCCGCCCGCCGCGCGGTGGTCATGCACAACCAGACCCTCGGCATCGAGACGGACGTCGAGCACGTCTTCATCGGCAACGGCGTCTCCGAGCTGATCGTGATGGCCATGCAGGCCCTGCTCGACGACGGCGACGAGGTCCTCGTCCCGGCGCCCGACTACCCCCTGTGGACCGCGGCCGTGTCCCTGTCCGGCGGCACCGCCGTGCACTACCGCTGCGACGAGCAGGCCGACTGGATGCCGGACCTCGCCGACATCGAGCGCAAGGTGACCGACCGCACCAAGGCGATCGTCGTCATCAACCCGAACAACCCGACCGGCGCGGTCTACGGCGACGAGATGCTGCGCGGCCTGACCGACATCGCGCGCCGCCACAACCTGCTGGTCTGCTCGGACGAGATCTACGACAAGATCCTCTACGACGGCGTGACGCACACCCCGACCGCCGCCATCGCCCCGGACCTGCTCACCCTCACCTTCAACGGCATGTCGAAGGCGTACCGCGTGGCGGGCTACCGCGTCGGCTGGATGGCGGTCTCGGGCCCGAAGGCGCACGCCTCCTCGTACATCGAGGGCCTGACGATCCTCGCGAACATGCGGCTGTGCGCGAACATGCCGGGCCAGCACGGCGTGGTCGCGGCGCTGAGCGGGCGGCAGACGATCAACGACCTGGTGCTGCCGGGCGGGCGGCTCCTGGAGCAGCGCGACACCGCGTACGACCTGCTGACGCAGATCCCCGGGGTGACCTGCGTGAAGCCGAAGGGGTCGCTGTACCTCTTCCCGCGGCTCGACCCGAAGGTCTTCAAGATCAAGGACGACCGGCAGATGGTCCTCGACCTGCTGCGCGCCGAGAAGATCATGGTCGTGCACGGCACGGGCTTCAACTGGCCGGAGCCGGACCACTTCCGGGTCGTGACGCTGCCCACGGCGACCGACCTCGCGGAGGCGGTCAGGCGGATCGGGAACTTCCTGGACGGCTACAGCCAGCCGTGACACCGGCAGCCGGCGACCTCCCGGACACTGCTCAACTTTAGACGGAATCTAAGATAGGATGGTCCCCATACCGCTTGGAGGCCACCCATGTACGAGCCGATCCGCACCAAGTCGGTCCACACGATGGCCGACGCCGCGGACTTCCCGCACCGCTCCCGCGAGGAGGAGCTGGACATCCAGCTCGCCGGGCACCTCGCGGCGCTCCTCGCCGTCACCGACGAGCTGCGCGCCCTCGCCCCCACCGCCGACCTGGACGCCGCCGCCGAGCGGCTGGCGTCCGAGGTGGCGCGACTGCGCGGCGGCGCCCAGCCGGCGCGCTCGTCGGTCGCCACCCCGATCGACGAACCGCACTTGACCGCCCTGCACCAGCGCGCGCACGCCCTCGCGGGCCGCGCCCTGGTCGTGGCGGCCTCCCGCGCCGACACCGCGGCGGCCATCCTGGCCGCCGAGCGCATGGACGCCCACGCGGACGCCACGCGCCTGGTCGGCGCCTCCTGATCGGCCCCGGTCCGCGGCCGGTGAGGCCGCGGACCGGGTGCCACCAACGCGCCTAGGCGGTGATCCTCACCGTCGCCTCGGCCGAGGAGCCCTCGTGCAGGGCGTCGCCCTCGTAGCTCACCGCGTAGAGCGTCCTGCCCCGCTTGCTCGGCAGGTCCTTGATCCGGAACGTGCCGTCGGCCGCGACCGTCGCCGACGTCAGCTCGCCCGTGGTGCCGAACCGGTCGGTCCGCGTCACCTTCAGGCTGATCCCGGACGGCAGCGCGCGCCCCTGCCCGGTCAGCCTGCCGGTGATCTCCACGCCGCCCGCGCGGGTGGCCTCCGCGGGCGCCGTCAGCCCGATCGACGTCGGCGCCTTCGCCACGTCGACGGTGACGGTGACGTCCTCGGCCGGGCGGTGGGTGACATCACCGAGGAAACGCAGGGTGTACGTGGCCTCGCCCGTCCGGTCCGGTACGTCGAGGACGGTGAAGCTGCCGTCGGCCGCCACCTTGGCGGCCGCGGTCTCCTGCGTGCCGTCGGCGTCCTTGCGGACCGCGGTGACCTTCACGGGCTCGGCGGGCGCGGGCCCGTCCAGCTCCAGCCTGCCGCGGATGCCGAGCGGTTCCCCGACGACTGCCTTGGCGGGCGTGGTGGTGAGCCCGCCCGTGAAGCGGGAGTCGTACTGCTTGGCGGGCGGCTGGACGACGTGCAGCCAGTGGCCGCCCCTGTTGTCCGCGGTCACCGCGAAGAGCCGTGAGCCGTCCTTGGCCCAGGCGAGGCCCTGCGGCACGACCCGCGCGCCGTCGAGCTCCCCTTCGAAGGCGAACTCCATGGCCGTGGTGCCGTTCGCCGGGTCGGCGGGCTGGATCAGCAGGTCCGGCGTGCTGCCGGAGGCCGCGGCGCCCCGCGCCACGTACGTGCCGTCGCCGCTGAAGGCCACCGCCGAGGCCGTCGCGCCCTCCGGCAGCGGCTGGTAGCCGGCCGGGGCGTCGGTCAGGTCGTCGGCCGCGAGCAGGCGCGTGCCGTACGCCGCGTCGGCGACGGCGATCCGCTCGCCGTCGGCGCTCTGGGCGATGTCCTTCAGGTCGAGCGCGCCCTTGCCCTCGGCGTCCGCGAACCGCCGCGAGGGGCCGCGCACCAGGTTGTCGCCGCTCGCGTCGAAGGTGGTGAGGAACGCGTCGGCCTCCGCGCCCGCGCCCGCCTGGCCCATGACGAGCCGGTCCGGCGCCTCGGGGCCCGCCTCCAGCTTCAGCCGTCCCCGGCTCTCCCAGCCGGTGGGGGCGGCGGTGGTGCCGTCCACCCCGTACAGCACCGCCCAGTTGTCGGGCCGGTCGCAGTACGGGTCGTTGTACGGCGTCTCCGTGAACCACGTCTTGCCGCCCGCCACGGCCACGTCCCGGCCGCACGTGACGTTGTACGGCGTGTACGAGATGCCGTTCCTGGCCTGCGTCGACGTGTCGAACTTCAGGATGCCGTCGGCCTGTGACACGTGCAGCGTCGCGCCGTCCGCGCTGAGCGCCAGGCCGGACGCGGGATGGTCGGTGGCGAGCGAACCCACCTTGTGGCCCTGGAAGTCGTAGATCAGGACCGCGCTCGGTCCGCTGCCGCTCTTGCGGCCGTCGGTGACGTAGACGCGCTCGTGCGCCGAGTCGACCACCATGGCCCCGAACGACGAGAACGGCAGCTTGACCGCCTCGTCCGACGGTGTGGCGGCGTACGCGGCGGGTGTTCCGGCGGCCACCAGGCCCGCCGAGCCGAGCGCCGCCGCGAGGGCGATGCCCGTCATGCGCTGTAACCGCTGAGAGTGCTTCAACGTGGCCCCCCACAGGCTCATTTGGCGGCCCGCTTCGATCAGCGGCCGCCGTTTGTGGGGCCATTGAAACATGTGAGAACCCTGTGACGAGGCTGTGCGGTATGTGCGTACGTACGAGGAGCGGCCCGCCGTTTCGTACGCGGAGGGGCCCCGCACGCCGTTGTGCGGGGCCCCTCCGGGATGACGGGCGCGGTGCTAGCCCAGGCGCCGCACCAGCGCGTGGTACTCGTCCCACAGCTCCTTGGGCGTGTGGTCGCCGAAGGTGTTGAGGTGCTCGGGGACCAGCGAGGCCTCGTCGCGCCAGACCTCCTTGTCGACCGTGAGCAGGAACTTCAGGTCGGCGTCGGCCAGTTCCAGGCCCTCGGTGTCGAGCGCGTCGACCGTCGGCAGGATGCCGATGGGGGTCTCGACGCCCTCGGCCCTGCCGTCCAGGCGCTCCACGATCCACTTCAGGACGCGGGAGTTCTCGCCGAAGCCCGGCCACACGAAGCGGCCCTTCTCGTCCTTGCGGAACCAGTTCACATAGTAGATCTTCGGCAGCTTGGACTGGTCCTTGTCCTTGGCCACGTCGATCCAGTGCGCCATGTAGTCGCCCATGTTGTAGCCGCAGAAGGGCAGCATGGCGAACGGGTCGCGGCGCAGTTCGCCGACCTTGCCCTCGGCGGCGGCGGTCTTCTCGGAGGCGACGTTCGCGCCGAGGAAGACGCCGTGCCGCCAGTCGAAGGACTCGGTCACCAGCGGGACGGCGCTCGCGCGGCGGCCGCCGAAGAGGATCGCCGAGATCGGCACGCCCTTGGGGTCCTCCCACTCGGGCGCGATGATCGGGCACTGGGCGGCCGGGGTGGTGAAGCGGGCGTTGGGGTGCGCGGCGGGGGTGCCGGACGCCGGCGTCCAGTCGTTGCCCTTCCAGTCCGTCAGGTGGGCCGGGGTCTCCTCCGTCATGCCCTCCCACCAGACGTCGCCGTCGTCGGTGAGCGCGACGTTGGTGAAGACGGAGTTGCCCCACAGCGTCTTCATGGCGTTGGCGTTGGTGTGCTCGCCGGTGCCGGGCGCGACGCCGAAGAAGCCGGCCTCGGGGTTGATCGCGTAGAGGCGGCCGTCCTCACCGAAGCGCATCCAGGCGATGTCGTCGCCGATCGTCTCGACGGTCCACCCGGGGATCGTGGGCTCCAGCATGGCGAGGTTCGTCTTGCCACAGGCGCTCGGGAAGGCGGCGGCGACGTACTTGGACTCGCCGCGCGGCGGCGTGAGCTTGAGGATCAGCATGTGCTCGGCGAGCCAGCCCTCGTCGCGCGCCATGACGGAGGCGATGCGCAGGGCGTAGCACTTCTTGCCGAGCAGGGCGTTGCCGCCGTAGCCCGAGCCGTAGGACCAGATCTCGCGGTCCTCGGGGAAGTGCGAGATGTACTTCGTGGAGTTGCAGGGCCACGGGACGTCCTGCTCGCCCTCGGCGAGGGGGGCGCCGAGCGTGTGGACGGCCTTGACGAAGAAGCCGTCCTCGCCGAGCTCGTCCAGGACCGCCTGGCCCATCCGGGTCATGGTGCGCATGGAGACGGCGACGTACGCCGAGTCGGTGATCTCGACGCCGATCGCGGAGAGCGGCGAGCCGACCGGGCCCATGCAGAAGGGCACGACGTACATCGTGCGGCCCTTCATCGACCCGCGGAACACGCCGCCCTCGCCGTCGGCGCCCCGGAAGATCTCCCGCATCTCGGCGGGGGCCTTCCAGTGGTTGGTCGGGCCCGCGTCCTCCTCCTTCTCGGAGCAGATGAAGGTGCGGTCCTCCACGCGCGCGACGTCGGTCGGGTCCGAGGCCGCGTAGTAGGAGTTGGGGCGCAGGGTCGGGTCGAGCTTCTTGAACGTGCCCTTGGCGACGAGTTCCTCGCACAGGCGCTCGTACTCCGCCTCGGAGCCGTCACACCAGACCACCCTGTCCGGCTGCGTCAGTTCGGCGATCTCGTCGACCCAGGAGACGAGCTCCTTGTGGCGGGTCGGGACGGTGTTGGTCGGGACGGTGCTGGGAGCCGCGATATCGCGCGCCACGATTGCTCCTAAACGAGGGGTTTTGGGGATGTATGCCCCGTGGGGGCTGCGACCCGGACGCTTCACGTGTGTTTTTTCCCTTGGCGCTCATCCGGTGCCGACCGCACTCATTTGATCATCCGACGCCTCCGCCCATCTGTCCAGAGGGCATCACACCTGAGCGGAGTGAGCATCACCACTTGTACCGCCACTTGTACCCCTTCGGGGCGAGGGCGGGGGTTCGGACCGGTTTGGTGTCGCCCGTGATCCGTTGATGTTTGACCTACGGGGCCGTAGGTACCATGCCGAACATGACCGCCTCCGCCTCCGAAGCGATCCAGGATCCCGAGGGCGCCCCCTCCCTCGTCCCGCCCCCGCAGGACATGCCGCTGCCCGTCAAGCCGAAGATGCGCGGCTGGCTGCACGCCGGCATGTTCCCCGCCGTAGTCGTCGGCGGCCTCGTGCTGACCGCGCTCGCGGACACCACACGGGGCCGGATCGCCTGCGGCATCTTCGCCCTGACCGCCTGCCTGCTCTTCGGAGTGAGCGCGCTCTACCACCGGGGCGACTGGAGCCCCCGTGCGGACGGCGTCCTGCGCAGGCTCGACCACGCGAACATCTTCCTGATCATCGCGGGCACCTACACCCCGCTGACGATGCTGCTGCTCCCCGGGGCGAAGGGGCAGTGGCTGCTCTGGGGCATCTGGGGCGCGGCCGTCGCGGGCATCGCCTTCCGCGTCTTCTGGGTCGGCGCCCCGCGCTGGCTCTACACACCGTGCTACATCGCGATGGGCTGGGCCGCCGTCTTCTTCCTGCCGGACTTCATGCGGACGGGCGGCATCGCCGTGCTCGTCCTGGTCGTCGTCGGCGGGCTGCTCTACAGCGCGGGCGGCGTGATCTACGGCATCAAGCGCCCGAACCCCTCCCCCCGCTTCTTCGGCTTCCACGAGGTCTTCCACTCGCTGACCCTGGCGGCCTTCGCCGTGCACTACATCGGCATCTCGCTGGTGGCCTACCGGCACGGGTGATCCGGCCCGTCCGGAGGCGCTGACCTTCTCCATGGCCCTGACCGGCGCGGGTCCCCGCATGCCATCCTGACCGCATGAACGGTCCGGAGATCCTCGTCAGTTTCGACCCCGAGCTCGGCACCTTCGTCCCCCAGGAGCGAAGGGGCGGCCCCACCAGGGCCGCCACGGACGGCGCGTCCACGCTCGGGCACGTGGTCGAGTCCCTCGGGGTGCCGCTGACGGAGGTCGGCGCGCTCGTGGTGGACGGCCGCGAGGTCGCCGCCGGGCACGTGCCGGCACAGGGCGAGACCATCTCCGTACGCGCGGTGAGCCGCCCCCAGCCGGTGCCGGGCGCCCCGCTCCGCTTCCTCCTGGACGTCCACCTCGGCACGCTGGCCCGGCGGTTGCGCCTCCTCGGCGTCGACGCGGCGTACGAGAGCACGGACATCGGCGACCCCGCCCTCGCCGCCCTCTCGGCGGCCGAGCGGCGCGTCCTGCTGAGCCGCGACCGGGGACTGCTGCGGCGCCGGGAACTGTGGGCGGGGGCGTACGTCTACAGCGACCGCCCCGAGGAGCAGCTCCGTGACGTCCTCGGCCGCTTCGCCCCGCGCCTCGCCCCGTGGACGCGCTGCACCGCCTGCAACGGCACCCTGCGCACGGCCACCAAGGAAGAGGTGGCGGACCTCCTGGAGGGCGGCACGCGCGGCTCGTACGACGTCTTCGCCCAGTGCGGGGAGTGCGCCCGCGTGTACTGGCGCGGTGCCCACCACGACCGGCTGGAGGCGATCGTGGCGGGGGCGGTGGCGGAGTTCGGCGGGCCGGTCGGGGCCCGGGTGTGAGCCGAGTGGAGGCGGCCCGCCCCCGGGAGCACCATGGAAGGGGGGCACGTCCGCCCGCCGAGGAGTGAGTGCGATGGCCAAGTTCATGGACGTCCATCACGGCATGAAGGACATCACCGCCGACCAGCTCAAGGAGGCGCACGCCGCTGACCTGGCCCACCAGGACCAGGAAGGCGTCACCTTCGAGCACGCGTGGGCCGACCCGGTGTCCGGGGACGTCTTCTGCCTGTCCGAGGCGCCGTCCGCGGACGCCGTCCAGCGCGTCCACGAGCGGGCGGGCCACGCGGCGGACGAGGTCCACCCGGTGCCGCTCATGGTCTGACCCGGAGCGGCGGGATCCTCACAGGTATGTTGACATAGGTATCTCGCCATACTTACTCTGGCGGTATGCCCACCTCCAGCGCGTCCGAGCAGGACATCCAGGACATCGCGTCAGCGGTGTCCTCCGTCTTGCCCGCGCTGCACCGGGCCCTGGAGCGGCGTTTCGCCCAGGACTTCCCCTACCCCCGGCTCCCCGAGGGCCAGCTGGCGCTGCTGCGGCTCGTCGGGGAGCGGGACGGCGTCACCGTACGGGCCGCGGCCGACGCGCTGCTCATGAAGCCGAACAACGTGAGCGCCCTGGTCACCCAGCTG
The DNA here is from genome assembly GCF_016905445.1 of Streptomyces sp. G44. GTDB lineage: Bacteria > Actinomycetota > Actinomycetes > Streptomycetales > Streptomycetaceae > Streptomyces. Next base: position 2,094 of record NZ_JAFEXF010000103.1, on the reverse strand, counting down.
GCCGGGCAGGGGCTCCTGGAGCGCGGGCAGGACCCGGCGGACAAGCGCATCGCGCGGCTGCACCTCACCGCCGAGGCCCGGCGCAGGCTCGACCAGGCCGCGCACCTCATGGACGGGTACGTCATCGAGGCGCTGCACGCCCTCACCGACGGGGACCTCGACGCCATCGGCTCGGCCCTCGGCGCCCTCAGGGGCCTCGTCCGGCACATCCACCCGGCCGCCTCCTGACGGCTGCGGCGCACCCCCACCGGTAACCCCGCCGCACGTGCGGCCAGGTGGCGTACGCCCCTCGCACATCCCCTCTTCCCAGGAAGCAAGGCACCTCCATGCCCGCCACTTTCGTGGATCGCTCACCCCTGCCCGCGGCCGGCCCGCCACACGCCCCGGCGGGGCGCCGGGGGCGGCCCTGGCTGACGCTCGTCGCCGTCGCCTTCGGCCTGTTCATGGTCGGCCTGGACGGCTCGGTCGTCTCGATCGCCAACCCGGAGATCGGCCGCGACCTGCACGCCTCCACCTCCGACCTGCAATGGGTCACCAACGCCTACCTGCTGGCCCTCGCCGCCGCGCTGATCCTCGGCGGGAAACTCGGCGACCGCTTCGGCCGCCGCACGTTCTACCTGGTCGGCGTCGCCGGCTTCACCCTCGCCTCCGTCGCCATCGGCCTGGCGGGCTCGATCGAGGGCGTCATCGCCTTCCGCGCCGTACAGGGCTTCTTCGGCGCCCTGCTGATGCCGAACACGCTCGGCCTGCTGCGGGCGGTGTTCCCGCCGAAGAAGTTCGGCATGGCGGTGGGCGTCTGGGCGATGGTGTCGTCCGTGTCCACGGCGCTCGGCCCCATCGTCGGCGGACTGCTCGTCGAGCACGTCAACTGGGAGTCCGTCTTCTGCATCAACGCCCCCATCGGCGTCGTCGCGCTCGTCTTCAGCGCCCTGGTGCTGCCGCAGAGCAAGAACGCCGCCGCCCGTCAGCGCTTCGACGTCCCCGGCGTCGTCCTGCTCGCCCTCGGCCTGCTCGTGGTCGTCTTCGGAGTCGTCAAGGGCGAGACATGGGGCTGGAGTTCGGGCACGACGCTGGGCACGCTCGCGGCCGGGCTCGTGATCCTGCTGGCCTTCGGGTGGTACGAGACACGGCTCGGCCGCCCCTCCCCGAACGCTCCGTCCGGCCCGGACCGGGGCCACCCCCTGCTGCCGATGCGGCTCTTCCGCAACCCCGCGCTGACCATCGGCACGGTCATCACCGCCGTCAACTTCTTCGTGCTGCTCGGTGTGATCTTCTTCGTGATGCTGTACCTGCAGAACGTGCGCGGCTACCCGCCCGTCGAGGCCGGGGTGCGCACCCTGCCGCTGAGTCTCGCCTCCGTCGCCGCGTCGCCGCTGGGCGCGGCGCTCACCGAGCGGTTCGGGGCCCGGCTGTCGATGCCGCTCGGCATGGCGCTCCAGGCCGCCGCCTCGTTCGGGGTGCTGGGCTGGGGCGTCCACTCCTCGTACGGCGCGATGTGGCCGCCGTTCATCGCGCTGGGCCTCGGCGTCGGCATGGTGATGGCCGCCTCCTCCGACGCGATCGTCGGCAACGCGCCCGTCGAGGACGCGGGGGTCGCGGGCGGTCTCCAGGCCACCGCCCTCCAGGTCGGCGGCGCGCTCGGCACGTCCGTGCTCGTCTCCCTGATCAGCAGCCGCGTCGGCGCCACGCTGACCGGGGAACTGACCTCGGCGGGCGTGCCGGAGCCCATGGCGCGGGGTCTCGGCAAGGCCAAGGACGCCGTCGCCATGGGGATCTCCCCCGCCTCCGGCGACATGCCGGCGCGGCTGAGGGCGGCGGTGACCGAGGGCAGCGGCCAGGCGTTCGTCAACGGTGTGCACACCGCGGCCCTCGTCACGGGCGTGCTGTGCGTGGCGGGCGCCGTACTCGCGGCGGTGGGGCTGCGCCGCGGGGCGGAGGGCGGCCCGGCCGAGCGCTGAGGCCCGGCCGGGGGACTCAGGACAGCAGCCTGGCCAGTTCGGCCGGGTCCGTCGTGGGGGCGTCGCAGACGAAGCCGCGGCAGACGTAGGCGGCGGGGCGGCCGTCGACCAAGGGGCGGTCGGCCAGCAGCGGCAG
>NZ_JAFEXF010000102.1 GCF_016905445.1 Streptomyces sp. G44 | reverse complement strand
CTCCCACCTCCCGGCCCCTGGCCGCTGTGCAGCCGAGCGGTGTTGGGGGGGGGGGCGCCGCCGCGGGCCCTCCTGCCGGCGCGGCGCCCGACCGCGGGGGGGGAGGGTCCCGCGGGGGCCGCGGGGCCGGGCGCGCCCGCCGGCACGGTGCAGGCCGCGAGTACGGCACCGGCGATCCAAGCGGTCTGGAAAGCCCGACGGGGCCGCACCGTCCGCGCCTTCCGGTGCTGGTGCGTCTTTCGGCGCATCTGTGCGTCCCTTCGTGGGTTCGGAACAATCCCGGACGGACGGGGAGCGTAGGGGAGGCCGTTGACGAGCCGCTGACACCGGCTCGGCGGCGGCTTCCTTCGCGCCGGCGTGCTGTCGGTCGCCAAAGCGCGGGAGTCTAGGCTCCGTTGGCATGCATGTAGTTGCGGTCCTCGCTCTCGACGGGGTGTCGGCCTTCGACCTGTCCATCCCCTGCCAGGTGTTCGTCCTCGCGACCCGGCCCGACGGCTCTCCGCTCTACGAGGTGCGTGTCTGCGCCGACCGGTCCGTGACCGCGACGGCCGGTCCCTCGGAACCCTTCCGGCTCTCCTCCCCGTACGCCGTGGACGACGCCCTCGCCGCGGACACCGTCGTCGTCCCGGGGCTCCCCACCGACCGCGTGCCCGATCAGCGGGCGGCCGGGGTGCTGCTGGAGGCCGCGACCCGCGGGGCCCGGATCGCGTCCATCTGCACGGGCGCGTTCCTCCTCGCGCACGCCGGGCTCCTCGCGGGGCGGCGCGCGACGACGCACTGGCGGTTCGCCGACGCGCTGGCCGAGCGGTATCCGGACACACACGTGGATCCCTCGGTCCTCTACCTCGACGACGGGCAGGTGCTCACCTCGGCCGGGATCGCCGCCGGCCTCGACCTGTGCCTGCACATGATCCGTGTCGACCACGGCGCCGCCGTCGCGGCCCGTGCCGCGCGGATGCTGGTGATGCCGCCCCAACGGGTGGGCGGCCAGGCGCAGTTCATCGAGTACCGCGCACCCGGGGGCGGCGATTCCTCGGACCTCGGCCCCACCCTGCGGTGGATGCGCGACGAGCTCGGCAAGCCCCTCGGCCTCACCGACATCGCCGCGCACGCCATGATGAGCCGGCGCAGCCTGGCACGGCACTTCCGCGCGCAGACGGGCACCACGCCGCTGCGGTGGCTGCTCGCCCAACGCGTGCAGCGGGCGCGGGAGTTGCTGGAGACCACGTCGCTGCCGCTGACCAGGGTGGCGCAGGAGTGCGGGTTCGGGTCGCTCGAAAGTCTGCGGCACCACTTCGCCCGCCAGGTCGGCACGACGCCGTCCGCCTACCGGGCCGCCTTCCGGGACGCCTTGGGGGCCACCCCCCGGGGCTGAGCGGACCTCTTCCGCGCGACCCGTGCTTCGTCCCGTACCGCTTGGCCGCATCTTGCGCGCCATGGGCACGCGTGCCGGTGTCGCCGATCACCGGCCGCCGGAAGACTGAACGTGTTCCGGCGTCCCGGGCCCCGGCCGGGGACGCTGCCGCCACGCCGTTCTCCGGAGGCTTCATCGTGCCGTCCCTGTCCACGCCTCACCCGTCGTCGGCCAACACGTCGTCTTTACCGCCCGGTTCTCGCAGCTCACGGCGGCTCCGCGTGCACACCGTGCTCTACGACGGTGTGGAGGAGCAGGACTTCGCCGGTCACGTCGAGGTGTTCGGCATCGCCGGGGAGGAGCGGCTCGCCCAGACCTTCGTCACCGTGGACGGTGCCCGCCGGGTGCGAACGGCCGCCGGGATGGAGATCATGTGCCGGGCGCCCTGGGCACCCCGTACGGCCGACGTGATCATCGTGCCCGGCGCCGGATACGGCGACGGCTCCGGGCTCCAGCGGGAAGTGCGGCGCGGTGTCATCCCCCGAGCACTGGCGGCGGCCCGGCGGGACGGTCTGGTCCTCGGAGCCGTGTGCTCGGGCACCATGCTGCTGTCCGCCGCCGAGATCACCGCGGGACGGCCCTGCACCACCCACCACATCGCCCTCGACGACCTGCGGGACCAGGGCGGGCGCGTGGTCCCGGGCCGGGTCGTCGACGACGGCGACCTCGTCACGTGCGGAGGTGTCACGTCCGGCATCGACCTCGGACTCTGGCTGCTCGAACGGTTCCTCGGCGCGGACACGGCCCTTTTCGCCGAGGAGGTCCTCGAGTACCAGCGCCGGGGGACCGTGCATGTGGCGTGAACACCGCCCCGCCGCACACCCCTTCCCCGCCACCCACCCCTCACGAGAAGAGACAGTTCCATGAACCGACGTATTCTGCTGCGCAACGCGGCGGTCGTGGGAGCCGCCGGCCTCACGACCGGTGTCGCCCTCGACACAGCGGCCGCCGGAACGGTCGCCGACGCATCCGCACCGCACCGCCGGGACCCGCTGCGCGTGCACGTCGTACTGTTCGACGGCGTGGAGGAACTCGACCTCGCCGCCCCCTACGAAGTGCTCTCCGCCTCCGATCACTTCACCGACCGCGACGTGGAGGTCCGGTACGTCACCCTGGACGGCCGCCGCACGGTCACCGCCGCCTTCGGCACCACTCTGCGCGTCGATCGGGGCTGGGCCCCGGAGAAGGCCGACCTCCTCGTCGCCCCCGGTGGCGGGTACGCCCGCAAGGAGGGTCCCGGGGTCTGGGCGGAGATCCGGCGCGGCGATCTGCCCCGCGCTCTGGCCGCGGCGCGGCGGCCGAGCCTGACCGTCGCCGCCCTGTGCACCGGCGTGATGCTGCTCTCCGCCGCCGGTGTCACCCGTGGCCGCCCCTGCACGACCCACCACAAGGCGCGCGCCCAACTCCAGGAGCAGGGCGGCGTGCTGAAGAACGCGCGCGTCGTCGACGACGGCGATCTGGTGACGGCCGGCGGTGTCACCTCGGGCCTCGACCTCGCGCTGTGGCTGGCGCGCCGCGAGCTGGGCGTCGACGCGGCCCTGGGTCTGGAAGCCATGCTGGAGTACGAGGCGCGCGGCACGGTCTGGACGTCGGGCGGCACGCGTTCCTGACGCGGGGCGGCGGCCCGCCCGCGGCAGGGCTTGCCATTCCCGCAACTTCACTTGCCGCAGCGGCACTTGTCTCGGCACCGTAGGTCCTGCCAGAGGCCCTACGGAAGCAATCAGGAGGCCACCATGTCCCTTCCCGACAGCGTTCAGCCGGCGTCGCGCGCCGATGGCGAGGTGCCGCCCGGCAACCGTGTCCACCACGTGCGTTCCACCGAGCTGGACGGCTTCGCCGCCATCAGCGGCGGCACCGTCGCCTCCAGGAAGCTCTGGATGGGCATGGTGGAGAACCCGCCGATGAGCGCGACGGACAACCACCATCACGGTGACTCGGAGGCGGGCGTCTACGTGGTCAGCGGCCACCCCGTGTTCGTCTACCACGACGGCACCCGGGAGGTCCGTCTCGCCGCGAACCCGGGGGACTTCTTCCTCGTCCCGCCGTTCGTACCGCACCGGGAGGAGAACCCGCACCCGACCGAACCCGCCGTCGTCGTCATCGCCCGCACCACGCAGGAACCGATCAAGGTCCCGGTGCCCGAGCTGTACCGGCTCGACGTGGAGAACCGCACGTAGCGGCACCGGTCGGGGGGGTCCGGCACGTGGACCCGCCGAGCGGCCTGGCACCGCGGTGCGCCCCTCCCCCGGCGGGTGCTCGTCGGCCTAGCGGAGGAAGTCGGCGAGCGCGGAGGCCAGGGCTTCGGGCGCCTGTTCGGCGACATGGTGCCCGGAGTCGATGCCGTGCCCGCGGACGTCCGTGGCCCATCGGCGCCAGATCGCGAGGGGGTCGCCGTAGAGGTCTTCCAGGTCGTCGCGGAGCGACCAGAGGATCAGCGCCGGGCAGTCGACGCGTGTGCCGGCGTCCCGGTCGGCTTCCTCGTGTTCCCGGTCGACGGTGAGGCCGGCGCGGTAGTCCTCCAGCATCGCCCGCACCACGTCGGGGTTGCGGGTGGCCTGCCGCCACTCGTGGTGGTTCTCCGCGCCCATCACCTCCGGGTCCCCGCGGTACCAGCTGTCGGGGTCGGCGGTGATGACGCGTTCGGGGACGTCCGGCTGTGCGAAGAAGAACCAGTGCCACCACTGAGTGGCGAACTCCGGGGTGATCCGCGACAGGTGCTCGGTGATCGGCAGGCAGTCCAGGAACGCCACGCGTGAGACGGCGTCGGGGTGGTCGAGTGTGAGGCGCAGCGCCACGCTGCCCCCGCGGTCGTGCCCGGCGAGCGCGAACCGCGGGTGCCCGAGGTGCCGCATGACGGCCACCACGTCGCCCGCCACGGCCCGCTTGGAGTAACCCGCGTGGTCCGCCGTGAACCGCGGGCCTGTGGAGCGTCCGTAGCCGCGCAGGTCCGGGCAGACGACCGTGTGCCCGGCTTCGACGAGCCGCGGAGCGACCCGGTGCCAGGTGGCCGACGTACGGGGGTGACCGTGCAGGAGTACCACGGGTGGGCCCTCGCCGCCGTACCGGACGAAGACGGACGCCTCGCCGACATCGACCCGCGTCTCCTGAAAACCCTCGAACACCTCGGTCTCCTTTCCCGGGCCGTCCCGCCGTACCGGCCCGACACGGCGGGTTCCTCCTGCCCCGGCCGTCGACAGCCATGCGCGGAACGGGGTCAGTCGGAGAACTCGGCCGGTCGTAGAAGAGGATGAGCCGCCTATGACGCCGTCGGCGTGATCTCTGCGGACGGCCGCAACCGAACCGGGTCCACCGGGGCTCTCCTCACCCGTAGCCACCCGCGGCCGGTGAGGAGACCGACGTGACCGCCATCGCCTTCGAACACGCCACGCCCCACGCTTTCGTGGACCTGTACGCCGCCGATCCGGCGGAGGACGCCTGGCCCGCCCCGGCGGGCCACGAGCAGGACGCGGACCACCTGCTGCCGCCGCCCAACGCCGCCGATCGCCTCGGCGTCACGATCGACCCGCGCGATGAGCGCCGCCTCGATCTGCACGCCGCCCTGACCGCGGCCGGCATCCCGCCGCGTCCCGAGGACCGCTACGCCATCGACCAGCTCAGCGCCCTGCCCGCCGGCGTCAACGCCACCTTGCGGCGCTGGCTGCGCCACACCGCATGAGACGAGCACACGTGTGAGGGGCCCGTCCGCGCTGTTGCGCGGACGGGCCCCTGTCGAGCGCCGGGCAGGCCTTGCACCTGCATTTCCCCGCAGGAAGCGGGGCGTCTTTCCTTGGACCACCGACGCATCGCCGGCCGCCGTGTGTCACCGCGACCAGGTCAAGATCGACTATACCCCACGGGAACCAGGGGCGGCGTCCGCGTTCCCCGGCCGCCGCGCGGGGTGGGCGCGCACATGTGCCCGCTCGCCCTGCGGGCCGAACAGGACGAGGGTTTCCACCGCGTGCCCGTCGGCCGAGCCGAGCCAGTGCGGCAACGCGGTGTCGAACTCGGCGGCTTCCCCGGGCGACAGGACGAGGTCGCGGTCGCCCGCCAGGAGCCGGAGCCGTCCGTTGAGGACGTACACCCACTCGTGGCCACCGTGGGACTGCGGCGTCGGGTGGGCCGGTTCCGGGCGGCTCGGGATCAGCATCTTGAACGCCTGCACCCCGCCCGCCCGACGGGTGAGCGGGATGAACGTCATGCCGTGGCGGTGCAACGGCCGCAGGTGGATGCGGGGGTCGCCCGTCCGCGGGGCGCCGACGAGGTCGTCGAGAGGCACTCCGTACACGCGGGCCAGCGGCAGCAGCAGCTCCAGGGTCGGCCGCCGCCCGCCGCCCTCCAGCCGGGACAGCGTGCTCTCCGAAGTCCCGGTCGCCGCCGACAGGTCCGCCAACGTCAGCCCGCGCTGCTTCCGCAGGGCGCGCAGCCGGGGGCCGACCGCGTCCAGCACCCGATCCGTCTCGTCCGCCACGCGGCCCGATGATGCCACAACGGCAATTTTCCGTGCGGTTCGCGCAGGCCCGCGCCAGCGTGGTGCCCGACAGCCCTCGCGAAGGAGAGACATGGACACCCAAGACCGAGCCGCCAACTTCTGGGACGAGACCTACCGTCAGCGTGCCGCCGGGTCACCCGCGACGGCGAAGGTGAACGCGAGGCTGGCGGAGATCGCCGGTCCGCTGCCCCCGGGCACCGCGCTGGACCTCGGGTGCGGGGCCGGCGGCGACGCCCTCTGGCTCGCCGCCCGCGGCTGGCGGGTGACCGCGGTCGACCTCTCCGCCGTGACCGTGCGGGCGCTCCAGCAGCAGGCCGACCGCGCCGGGCTGCCGGTCACCGCGCTGCGCGTCGATCTCGCGGACGACTTTCCCGCCGGTGCCTTCGATCTGGTCTCCGCGCAGTACCTGCACACGCCGTTCGCCCTGGACCGCGCCCGCGCGCTGCGGACCGCCGCGGAGTCGGTGAACCCGGGCGGCCGGCTCGTCGTCGTCGACCACGGCTCCACGGCGCCGTGGTCGTGGAGCCAGGACCCCGATGTCCGGTACCCGTCGCCGCGGGAAGTGGCCGAGGAACTGGCGCTCGATCCCGCGGAGTGGTCCGTCGTACGTGCCGACAGCCCGCAGCGGCAGGCCACGGGCCCGACGGGCGGCACCGCGACGGTCGTCGACCATGTGCTGGTCCTCCGCAGGGCGGACTGGGATCCGGAGGGACGGCGATGAGCGCGCAGCGCGAACGCGATGCCGGGCCCCCGTCGACCGGGCCCGGCGAAAAGGACGTACTCGTCGGCTTCCTCGACCACCTTCGCGCCTCCGTGGCGGCCAAGGCCGAGGGCGTCCCCGAGAACCGGGCCCGCGCGCCCGGCGTGCCGTCGGGGACGAATCTGCTCGGGCTCGTCAGGCACCTCACCTCCGTGGAGCGGCACTGGCTGCTCGGCCAGGACGTACCGGACTGGGAGGCCACGTTCCACCTCGCCCCGGGCGACACCGCCGAAACCGTCCTGGCCGCCTACCGGGAGACCAACGCCGCCGCGAACGAACGGATCGCCTCCTGGGACGACTTCACGGCGGCGGGCCCCCGCCCGGTCGGCCACGCGAGCCGGGCCCCGTCGCGCCGCTGGACGCCGGCCCACCTGATCGAGGAAACCGCACGCCACGCGGGACACGCGGACATCCTGCGGGAACTGGCCGACGGCACGACCGGCCGCTGAGTCCTTGCCTGCCCTGCCGTTATGCTCCGGCAACCGCCGGTCAGGGGGCGGCCTCCGGGCCGGTCACGGTGCCGGTGACGGTGACGGTTCAGGTTGCGGCTGTTCCTTTGCGTAGATCCGGTCGAAGCCGTCGTGGCCGGGGCCGTCGAGGTGCGGTGCCCGGGTCAGGCCCGCGCGGACGGCCACGCGGTGGGAGGCGATGTTGGCCGGTCGGATCCGGGCGATCAGCGTGCGGTCGGGAACGTTGAGGGACACCCAGGCCGTGACCGCGGTCGCGGCCTCACCGGCGAAGCCCTGCCCCCACGCCGAGGTGGCGAAGCGGTAGAAGAGGTTGAGGACGTTCGTTCCGTGCAGTTCCATCACCTTGACGCCGCAGAACCCCAGCGGTCGGTCCGAACCGTGCTGCCGGACGGTCCAGTATCCGTATCCGTACCGCTCCCACTGGTCGTTCCAGCGTCGGTAGAGCGCCTCGGCCTCCGTGAACCGGCCGAGCGCGTCGCCGGGGTTGTGCCGACAGGTCTCGGGGTCACGGTGGATGGCGAAGATCGCCCCGATGTCGCCCTCCACGGGGCGTCGAAGGGAGAGTCGAGTGGTCCGCAGTTCGGGTTCAGCGGCAGCCGGCCGCGGGTCATTCATGTCTCGATGATCGAGTGCCGACCACGCAGTTGTCACTGTCGGCCGGTGGTGGCCCTGGGGGACGGCTGCCTACCGGACCGGACTTGGGGGGTTGTCCCCCGGCGAAGTCGGAGGCTCACCACAGCGCGCCGCCGCGCCGCCGCGGACATGATCGCTGCACCGGTCCGGACACCGAGGTGAGGAGCGATGAGGATGACGGGGCACAGGAAGCCGATCGGTCGGCGGGAGCTGCTGATGGTCACGGCGGCGGGCGCGGCCACGACCTTGTGGGCACCGAAGGCGGGCGCGGCCACAGCGACGGGTGGCCAACACCCCTCGGTCCTACGGGCCCTTGAGCGCGTCGCCCGCCCGCTGCGCTCCACGGACCCAGGTGGCCGCACCACCGATCTGCGGGCGCTGGGCGCGATGGTGGGCGGTGCCGAGGTGGTCGGGCTCGGCGAGGCCACGCACGGCTCGCACGAGTTCTTCGCCATGAAGGAGCGGGTCTTCCGCCATCTCGTCGAGGAGAAGGGGTTCACCACCTTCGCCCTGGAGATGAGCTGGACGGCGGGGCTCGACATCGACGAGTACCTTCAGGGCGGCGAGGGCACGGCCCGCCAGGTCGCCGAGAAGACGCTCGCCGGATCCCCCCGGGAGCGCGCGGAGTTCGTGAGCCTCCTCGCCTGGATGCGGGAGCACAACCGGCGCCATCCGCGGCGCAGGGTCCACTTCATGGGCGACGACATCGGCGCCCCGAGGCTCGGTGACCGGATCTTCGAGCGGGTGGCCTGCTACGTGCGTGGCGCCCGCCCGCATACGCTGCCGCGGCTCATCGAGCTGTACGCGGGTCTGCGCCCCCTCGACGACATCTTCGCCTACCTGGGAAAGCCGCTCGCCGAGCGGCGGCGGAACGCCGTCACCGCCCGGCGGGCACTGGAGCTGGTGACCGCCGCGGTCGGCGCGGACGGCGAGGCGTACGAGTGGGCGGTGCGGCACGCCCGGAACATCGCGTGGACCTTCGCGTTCGCCGCCCTCGATGCCACCGACCCGGGCTCGGTGACCGCGGCGGAGCAGCTGCGTGACCGGGTGATGGCCGACAACGTCGCCTGGTGGCACCGCCGGACGGGCGGCAAGGTGCTGCTGTCCGCGCACAACGGCCACGTCGGCTTCCTCTCCGCGTACCCGACGATGTACCCGAAGACGCAGGGGTCCTGCCTGCGCGATGTCCTGGGCGGGAGGTACCTGGCCATCGGCTTCACCTTCGCCGGCGGCTCCTTCCTCACCAAGGACACCTCCCTGGGCGGCGACTGGACGCGGACCACCGTGCCGCCCGCCCCACGCGGGATGAACGAACACACCCTCGATCAAGTACGCCATCGCGACTACTACGTCGATCTGCGCACCGCCCCGCCCCCGGCGCGCACCTGGCTGCACACCGCCCGGCCCACCTATGACGCCGGATCGGTGTTCGAGCCGGATCCGCTGCCCACGCTCGCCCTCGGCCGGGCCTACGACGTCCTCATCCACCTGCACCGCGTCCGCGAGGCCGAGAAGCTCTGAGCGACGGGCTCACGGCCCGGGGCCGGGGCCCACCCGCCAGACGAAGACCTCAGTGCTCGGCCCCCGTTCGGAGAACCGGCCCCGCGGGGAGGCCCGCCGCAGCAACTCCCGCAGTGCCGCCTCGAATTCCTCGCGGCGCGCGCCGAAGAGATGCGGGGCCGAGAACGACATCGAGAACACCCATGCGACGACATCGTCCGGCGTACGCTCCAGTGCCTGCCCGCCCGGCACCACGAGGCGCCGCGCGCCGGAGAATCCGGCCCCGGTGAGGATCTCGCGCTCACCGCCCGGCGTGCCCCGCGTCAACACCCCTTGCCCGGCTCGCCTGACCGGTCCCAGGTAATGCCTGACCAGTTCCTCGATGGCCGCGTACGGCACCGCGGGGTACGGCAGTCCGTCGGCGTCGTGGGTCTCGGTCTTCAGGTCGGAGACGTGTACGAGCGCCCCGCCGGGTCGGAGCAGGTCCTTGGTGGTCGCCGCCACCAGTTCGCGGTCCATCCAGTGGAAGGACTGGGCGAAGGCCACCACGGTGAACGTCCCCAGTCCCGGCGGCAGTTCCTCGGCCCGCGCCTGGAGCCACCGCGTCCTGTGCGCCACGTCCCGCTCGGCGGCCTGTCGTCGCGCCTCGGCGATCATCTCGCGATCGGGGTCCACGCCCACGGTCTCGTCGAAGAGACGGGCCAGCATCAGGGCGAGCGTCCCCGGCCCGCAGCCCATGTCGAGAAGGCGCCCTCGCCCGTCGGGCGCGAGGACGTCCGCGAGGGCCCGCGCCAGGCCGGGAGCGTAAGGGAGCCGGCCGCGTCCGTAGTGCGGCGCGGTGCCCGCGAACAGCGTGTCGTCCCATTCCCAGCCGTGCGCCACGTCCGCCCACCGCCTTTCTCAGGAACCGAGGACCCGGGCGGTCGGCCGCGCGTCCGCACCGTGCGGCACGGACTGACGGGGCGCGTCAGGCCGTGGCGTGACGGTTGCTGCCCGCGTCGGTGCGGTCGGCCTCGTCGCGGGCCAGCAGCGAGAGCAGGGACGCCACGGCCAGGCCGGATTCCGCGGGGTGGCGCAGCACCTTGCCGGGGTCGATCCGGTAGGTGTTGGTGCGTCCCTCCCTGGTGTGGGAGAGATAGCCGTCCCGCTCCAGGTCCGCGATGATCTTCTGGACCGCGCGTTCGGTGAGTCGGCAGTGTGCGGCGATGTCGCGGATGCGGGCGTTGTGATCATCCGCGATGGCAGCCAGCACCCGCGCGTGATTGGTGAGAAACGTCCATCCGGTGTGTGGCTCGGGCACTCCATCCATGCCCCAACTCTAACGACTCGCCATACGCGTTTTCAAAAACACGTACTACATTTCAGGTATTAGTTGACGTATGTACGCCGCTTCGGGCAGCCTGGAGCGGCGGTGGGCCAGGACGAGAGGGAGAGGCCATGCCGGAGCCTGCACATCCTGAGCGTCCCCGCACGGGGCGAGGCGCCGAGCATGGCCATGACGGCCGAACACGGGTGCCCCTGGCGCAGACCTCGTCGCCCCCGGCGTCCTTCGAGACGGTGCCGGTCGGCGACGACCGGGTCACCCTGGTGCTGCGGGGAGAGCTCGACCTGGAGGCCGGCCGCCAGTTGCGACCCGGTCTGACCCAGGTCCTCGGCCGGGCGGTCCGCGTCGTCGGCCTCGATCTGAGCCGGGTGGTGTTCTGCGACTGCTCCGGGCTGAACCTCCTGCTCGCGCTGCGCCAGCGGGCCCTGCGTCACGGCAAGGTCCTCCGCGTCGTGTCGCCGAGCCCCGCGGTCGACCGGATCATGGACCTGACCGGCACCCGCCACCTCTTCACGCCCGAGGGCCAGGAGGGCGGCCCCGCGCCGGCAGCGGCCGGCGACATGGACCGGGACGAGGAGTCCGGCCAGGATCTGCGGACCGTCGTCGCCCAGCTGCGCCGGGCCATGCAGACGCGTCCCACCATCGACCTGGCCCGCGGCATCCTGATGTCCTCCTTCAGCCTGAGCCCCGAGGCGGCCTGGGAGGTGCTGGTCACGGCCTCGCAGAACACCAACACCAAGCTGCACCGCCTCGCCGGTGACCTGGTCGGCACGGCTCAAGGGAGCACCCTGCCCGAGGGTGTCCACCGCCAGCTCGTGGCGGCCGTCAGCAAGACGTACTCGGCCCGCGCGGCACCCGCGTCCAACGGCGCGACGGGCGACGGAGCCGGCCCCACCGTCCCCGCGCGGAACCCTCGTTGACGTGCTGCCGCGGCCCGTACCGCCCCCGGCGGCGGTAGGGGCCGCGTCGTTGCGTCAGCGGCATGTCAGCGCCGCCCAGCAGGCTGCCGCGCACCAGCGGGAAGGACGGGTTCCATGCGCCAGCAGCGGTGGCGGTACCGGATGTTCGCAGCACTGGTCGCGGTGTGGGGCGTCGCGGCGGCCTCGGCCGGCGTGGGCGTTCCGGCCGCCCACGCCGCCCAAGCCGTCTCGGCGGTGAACGTGATCGCCGTGCACAGCGGCAAGTGCCTGGCGGCCAAGGACTCCTCGCAGTCCCTCGACGCGCCGGTCCTCCAGGCGGACTGTGCCGGGCAGCCGGGTGCCGAGTGGCACGTGCGCGAGTCCGCGACCGGCGGCAACACGGTCAACATCGTCAACGCGCACAGCGACCACTGCCTGACCGTGCCCGGCCCGTCCTCCGCCCGCGTGGGCACCCAGACCCGCCAGGGAGCGTGCGCCGTCACCGCCGGGGCCGACTTCCGCATCGTGGACACCGGTACGGCCTACATCCGGATCCAGGCCGCCGCGCCCGCTCCGGCCCTCTGCCTCGACGTCGCCTCGGGCTCGCACGCATCCGGCGTGCCCCTGCAACTGGGCACCTGTGACGGGCACTCCGGCACCGGTTTCGCGCAGCGGGCTCCGCGCGTCGGCGACGAACCGCCCCTCGATCCGCTGCCGCCGGGTACTCCGACGGCGGCTCCCGAGCGGGTCAGCGTCACTTCGGCCGGTGTCCAGACGCAGCCCGCCTCGGACTCCTACGGCGCTTCGGTGGTCAGCGCGGACGGGCGCCGCGTCGCCTTCGTCTCTCCCGCGGCCGACCTGGTGCCCGGCGACACCAACGGCCACAGCGACGTGTTCGTACGCGACCTCCAGACCGGCACCACCCAGCGCGTCAGCGTCACCGACAGCGGCGGCCAGGGCAACTCCGGATCGTCGGAGGTCTCCATCAGTGCCGACGCACGCTACGCCACCTTCGAGTCCGACTCGTCCAACCTGGTGCCCGGTGACACGAACCGCCACGGGGACGTGTTCGTACGCGACCTCCAGGCCGGTACCACCGAGCGCGTCAGTGTCACGAGCGGCGGCATTCAGGGGGACTTCGGGGCATCCGGGCCCTCCATCAGCGCCGACGGGCGCTACGTCGCCTTCGAGTCGTTCTCCAGAGACCTGGTGCCGGAGGATGTCAACAACGAGTGGGACGTCTTCGTACGCGACCGGCAGACCGGCACCACCCGGGCCGTCAGCGAGACCGGCGAGGGGAACGACGGCTACGACAACTCGACCCAGCCCTCGATCAGTTCGGACGGCGGCCACATCGTGTACCTCTCCAACTCGGCGCGCCTCGTTCCCGGTGACACCAACAACCAGACCGACGTCTTCGTCTGGGACCGGCAGTCCGGCGCCACCGAACGCGTCAGCGTTTCCGCCAACGGCAGCCAGGGCAACGGATACGCGACCCTCCCGTCGATCAGCGCGGACGGCCGCCACGTGGCCTTCGGCTCCCACGCGTCGAACCTGGTGACGGGTGACACCAACGGCAAGGAGGACGTCTTCCTGCGGGACCGGCGCACCGGCACGATCGAACGCGTCAGCCTCTCCGGCGGTGGCGGCCAGAGCAACGGATACACGACCGACCCGGTGGTCAGCGACAACGGCCGGTACGTCGCCTTCGCGTCCAACGCCACCAATCTGCTCCGACGCGACACCAACGGCGTGGAGGACGTCTTCGTCCGGGACCGCGAGACGGGCGCCACGCATCGGGTCAGCAGTTCCGGCAGCGGGATCGAGGCGGACGGTCCGTCCCTCTTCCCGTCGATGAGCGGCGACGGGCGCTTCGTCGCCTTCGCCTCCGCCGCGACCAATCTCGTCGGCGGGGACACCAACGGCCGCCCCGACGTCTTCGTCCGCCGCGTCGCCTCCTAGCGCCGCACCCCTGTCCCGGCACTTGTCTCCGCGTCCGTCACCCGCTTGGCTGAGCCTCTCCTGCGAAAGGATCCTGATGAAGCGTCAGCTCGGGCGGTCGTCGCATCGGATGCGGTCACTGGTCGTTCCGTTGGCGGCCGCGGTGGCGGTCGCCTCGGTGGGCCTGAGCGCTCCGCGCGCCCACGCCGCCTCGGCGGTGAACATCATCGCCGTGCACAGCGGCAAGTGCGTGGAGACCGAGGGCTCCTCGCTGTCCCTCGACGCGCCGATCGTCCAGGCGGACTGCACGGGGCAGGCCGGCGCGGAATGGTACCTGCGCGAGTCCCCCACCGGCGGCGACACCGTCAACGTCGTCAACGCCCGGAGCGGCCACTGCCTGACCGTCCCCGACCCCGGTTCCGCCCGGGTCGGTACAGAGACGCGACAGGGTGCCTGCACCGCGGCGGCGGGGGCCGACTTCCGTGTCGTCGACACCGGGGCCGAGCACGTCGGGCTGCGGGCCGCCGCCCCCTCCCCCGCCCTCTGCCTCGACGTCGCCTCGGGCTCCCACACGTCCGGCGTTCCCGTCCAACTCGCGCAGTGCTACGGCCAGTCCGGCAGCGGTTTCGTCCAGCGGGCGCCCCGGGAGGGGAACGCGACCGCTCTCGACACGCCGCCGGCGCTGCCGCCCGCGACCGTGGCCGAGCGGGTCAACCTCGCCTCCGGCGGCGCCCAGACGTCCACGCAGCTCACCGACAGCGCTCCGGTGTTGAGCGCGGACGGGCGGTACGCGGCGTTCACCTCCGACGCGGCCACCCTCGTACCCGGTGACAAGAACCTCGCGCCGGACGTGTTCGTGCGGGACCGGTCGACGGGCACCACCGAACGCGTCAGCCTGACCGACGGGGACACCGAGAGCGCCCCCGCCGAGTGGTCCGACGAGCCGTCGATCAGCGGCGACGGGCGGTACGTCGCCTTCGAGTCCGTCGCGCGCGCCCTGGTGAGCGGGGACACCAACGGCCACCGGGACGTCTTCGTACGGGACCGGACCACCGGTACCACGCAGCGCGTCAGCGTCGCGGGCAACGGCACGCAGGGCAACAACTGGTCGTTCGACCCCTCGATCAGCACGGACGGGCGGTACGTGGCCTTCCGTTCGGGCGCGTCCAACCTCGTCCCCGGCGACACCAACGCGGCCGACGACATCTTCGTCCACGACCGGCAGGCCAGGACCACACAGCGCGTCAGCGTCGCGGGCGGCGGCGCGCAGGGCAACGGCGAGTCGAGGACGCCGTCCATCAGCGCCGACGGCCGGTACGTGGCCTACACCTCGGCCGCGTCCAACCTGGTCCCCGGCGACACCAACGCGGCCGAGGACGTCTTCGTACGCGATCTGACCTCCGGCACCACCCAGCGCGTCAGCGTGACGGGCACCGGGGGCCAGGGCGGTCGTGAGTCGTCGTCGCCCTCGATCAGCGCCGACGGACGCCATGTCGCGTTCTCCTCCAGCGCGCCCGACCTCGTGCCCGGCGACACCAACGGGCGCATCGACGCGTACGTGCGGGACCGCCAGGCCGGGACCACGCAGCGGGTGAGCGTCGCCGACAACGGCACGCAGGGCGACGGGCATTCGGGATCGGTGTCGATCAGCGGCGACGGCCGGCGCGTGGCGTTCTCCTCCAGTGCCGGCAACCTCATCGCCAGAGACGCCAACGCCGTGAGCGACATCTTCGTCCACGACCAGGAGACCGGCAAGACGCAGCGCATCAGTACCGACCACACCGACGGCGGGGACGGCGACCACTACTCCTCGGAGGCGTCCATCAGCGCCGACGGCCGCTTCACCGTCTTCTCCTCCGCCGCCTCCGACCTCGTCCCCGATGACAGCAATGCCACGTATGACGTCTTCGTGCGACGCACCATCGCCTGACGCCGGCAGGGCGAGGCAGTAGGTCACTCCCCCCCCCCCGGCGGCATGCCGTGCTCGGCTAGCGGGTCTTCTTCTTGTCGAACCAGATGGTCGCCGCCGTGGGCACGAGCCCGGCCCAGAAGATGATCTGCGGCACGGCCCGGTCCGTCCACGGGACCTCGGCGATCAGCAGGGCGCACGCCACGGCCCAGCCCGCCTGGGCCAGGACGATGCGCGCCCAGCGGCCGCGGCGCACCAGTGAGCGGACGTTGAGCCGGACGCCCGCCCGCAGCCCGCGGTAGCGGCGCCACGCCCCGAAGGCCCAGATCACGGCCATGACGCACAGGAACCACAGCCGTTGGCCGACGGGGACGGGCAGCGGGGCGGCCCGGTCGTCGGTGGCGAAGACGTCGACCATGGCGCCCGCCAGGGCCACGCAGAGCAGGGCCAGGCAGCGCGTGCCGCGCAGGAGGCGGTAGGTGGCGTGGTCGAGCTGCTCGCGCAGGTCGGCGGAGTGCGGCTCGGCGGCGAGCGCGTCCGCGTACAGCTCGGCGGCCCCGGCGGCTCCCACGCCCGGCGCCCGCGCGGCCTTCCTGGCCCGGCGGGCGAGGGCCTCGGCGTGGTGGGGGTCGATGCGGAGGATGGCCTCGTCGAGCATGTCGGAGACCGTGCCGTTTCCGGCCGCGTCGGCGATGCGGTGCGCGATCTCGTGGGCGTAGACGTCCTCGGGGCCCAGCCGGAGCGCCTCCATCGCCAGGTCGGCGGCTTCGCGGGTGACGCGGTCGGCGGCGTCGTGGGTGAGCTCGCGGGCGCCGCTTTCCCGGACGTGGCGGACCAGCGCCTCGCGCCACACGGCGTCGGCGAGCATGGCGTACGCGAACGAGTCGTCGGGCGCGACACGGATCAGCTCGCGCAGCACGGGCTGGACCTTCAGCCAGCCGTTGTCGTGCGTCATGGCCTGGGCGCGCAGCCGCAGCGCTCCGTAGTCCTCGGGCGCCAGCCTCAGTGCCTCATCGGCCGCCGCGAGTGCCTGCCTTGGCTGTTCCGTGTGGAGGTGGCAGTAGCCCATCTTGACCCAGGCGCGGATGTCGCCGGGATCCTCGGCGAGGCGGCCGGCCAGCAGCGTCCGGGCCTGGTCGTGGCGGTCGAGTGCGATGAGGGCCTGGGCCTTCTCGACGGTGGGGTGCAGCGTGCTCACAGCTTCCGCTTCTTCTTGAGGTAGGTGACCAGGTCGTCGTAGGTGCCGCCGTCGTTGGCGTACATGGCGACGTTGCGCGCCGAGGCGAACCACGGCTCGGTGGACGGGACGATCTGCTTGGCGGCGGCCAGCAGGTCGTGTGTGCCGATCATGCGGACCGTGCCGGTGCGCGCCGAGTCGAGCAGGGCCCGCTCGGCCGCGGACTCGCACAGGTGGGCCAGGTCGGCGCCGGACAGACCGTCGGTGATTTTGACGAGCTTGCCCAAGTCGACGTTCTCGACGGGGCGTTCGTTCAGGTGGTAGCGGAGGATGCTCTCGCGCGCGGGCGCGTCGGGCGGCAGGACGAGCAGGGTGCGGTCCAGTCGTCCGGGGCGGCGCAGGGCGACGTCCACGTCCCAGGGGGCGTTGGTGGCGGCGAGCACGAAGACGCCCTCGTTGGCCGCGGAGTCGATGCCGTCCAGTTCGGTCAGGAGCTGGTTGACGGTGTTGCGCAGTCCGCTGTGCTGGGTGCGGCTGCGCTTGGCGCCCAGGGCGTCGAGTTCGTCGAGGAAGACGACGCAGGGCGCCTGGCGACGGGCGGTCCGGAAGATCTCGTGCATGTTGCGCTCGGAGTTGCCGATCCACATGTCGAGGACGTCGTTGACCGATACGGAGAGGAAGCCGGCCCCGAGTTCGCCGGCGACGGCGCGGGCGATGAAGGTCTTGCCACAGCCGGGCGGCCCGTACATGAGGAGTCCGCCGCGCAGGCTCTTGCCGTACAGCTTGCGCAGTTCGGGGTTGCGCAGGGGAGCCAGGAACGCCGCCTCCAGGCGCTCCTTGACCTCCCGCATGCCGCCGACGTCCGCCAGGCGGATCGTGCCGGGGGCGGCCACGTCCCAGGCGGCGGCGTCCTCTGGGTCGCCGCCGCCGTCGGCGGTCAGGGGCGCCTCGACGAAGCGGGGCGGAAGCACCTCGCCCACCTGGTCGGCGGCGGCCCGCCAGTCGAAGGCGCCGGTGCGGGCGTCGGGGGCGGGCGGGGGCGCGGTGACGGAAGGCGTGGGGGCCGACGGCGTAGGAGCGGGAAGCGCAGGGGCGGAAGGCGTGGGGGCGGGAGCGGGCGCGCCCATCGCGCGGGCCATCAGTGCCCGGGCCTCGCCGTCGCCCGGCGCGTGCTGGAGTGCGACGGCCACCTCCGCGACCGCGGCGTCCGGCTGCCCGGCCGCCAGCAGCAAATCGGCCAGATGCAGCCGTAGCGGTACGTCGGCGGGGGCCGCCTCGACAGCGGTGCGCAAGCTTCGTATCAGGGGTGAGTCCTCGGGCATACGGCTACCTTATTTTCCCGTGGTCACCGGCCACGAGGCGGCCTTCGGACGCCTCGGCCGCTTCGTCCGGACCAGTCAGCGCGGTGTCAGTGGCCCACGTCAGACTTCGGCCATCGAAGGGCCGCACCCAAGGTCGGGGAGTTTCGGATGAAGCGGAGAAGCCGCGGCGCGCTGGCCGCGACGGCGGTCGCCACGACGGGCCTGATGAGCACGGCCGCCGTGCCGGCCG
Organism: Streptomyces sp. G44; assembly: GCF_016905445.1. GTDB lineage: Bacteria > Actinomycetota > Actinomycetes > Streptomycetales > Streptomycetaceae > Streptomyces. Next base: position 7,642 of record NZ_JAFEXF010000102.1, on the reverse strand, counting down.
CCCACGCCGCGGGCCCGGCCACGGCGTGCGTCATGCGCGAGGGCAGCGCGCACACGGACTGGACCGGGATGACGTGGGACGCGGACATCCTGTGCGACAACGCGCCCGGTGACGTACGCCTCCAGTCGTTCAAGGACAGTCCGGTGGTCGGCCGGATGGTGACCACCCGCAGTTGGTTCGTGTGCTGGAAGGTCGGTGACCCGCACGCCGGGGGCAACAACATCTGGTACTACACCCAGGCCGACGAGGTCGTCTCGCGCCCGACGGCGCAGGGGTGGGGCTATATGCCCGCGGTGATGCTGGAGACGCCGCAGGACCCGGTCCCGGGCCTGCCCAAGTGTTCATGGGGGTGACGGGAATGACGAACCGTGGGGTGGGAGCGGCGCTGGCCGCGGCGCTGGCCGCGATGTGTCTGCCCGCGACGGCGAGCGCGGCGGACGCGGCGGGGCCGGTCTGCCACGTGCGTGACGGCGTACGGCACACCGACGTCAAGGGACACACGTACACGAAGGACCTGTACTGCGAGAACGCGGTGGCGGACGTCTTCGCGACCCCCGAGGTCCACGGGACGGTCATCGCCAGACTGAAGACGTCACCGAGCTGGTTCGTGTGCTGGGAGAGCGGTGACCTGCATCAGGGCGGCAACCGCATCTGGTACTACACGCAGGGCGACGAGGTGACCAACTGGCCGCTGTGGAAGGGCTGGGGCTACGTACCGGCGTTCCGGATCGAGACCGAGCCGGACCCGTTCCCCGGCGTACCGGCCTGCCTGCCCGGTTGATCCCCGGCCCCATCGGCTGATCCCGCTCTTTCCGCCTTCCCCCTTCGCGCGCACCCCAGGAGTGAATCGTGGCCCTTTCCCCGGTGATACGAAGCGGACGCGCCGTCGCCTCGGCCCTCGTCCTCGCGGCGGCGGCCGTCGTGCCCGCCACGGCCTCGGCCTCGGCGACCACCACGCCGACCGCCGACGGGGCTACTTGTGCCCTGCGGCCCGGCGTCGTCCACAAGGACACGCTGGGGAACACCTTCACCGGCGACCTGTACTGCGCCAACGCCCCGGGCGACCTCTATGGACGCCCTGCCTTCGAGGCCCCCGTGACCGGGCGTCTGAAGACGACCCAGAGCTGGTTCGTGTGCTACTCGATCGGTGAGGCGCACAAGGGCGGCAACAACATCTGGTACTACACGCAGGGCGACGAGACCGTGAACCTGCCCGGCCTCCAGGCATGGGGCAACATGCCCGCGAGCAGCGTCCTCACGAGCACCGACCCGTTCCCCGGCCTGCCGCGCTGCCCCTGGCACTGAACAGGAGCCGCGCCGACGGCCCGGCCCGGCACGCCGGGCGACCGAACACGCGCACGCCGGCCCGCGCCTTCCGATCACCTAGAATCGGCCAATGGCGAAGTACTTCGACGTGCACCCCGACAACCCGCAGCGGCGCAGCATCACGAGCGTGGTCGACAGCATCCGCTCCGGCGCGCTCATCGCGTATCCCACGGATTCCTGCTACGCGCTGGGCTGCCGGCTCGGCAGCCGTGACGGCATCAACCGCATCCGTACGATCCGCGGCCTCGACGAGCGCCACCACTTCACCCTCGTGTGCCAGAACTTCGCACAGCTGGGTCAGTTCGTCCATCTCGACAACGACGTGTTCCGTGCCATCAAGGCCTCCACCCCCGGCCGTTACACGTTCATCCTGCCCGCGACCAAGGAAGTCCCGCGCCAGCTGCTGCACCCGAAGAAGAAGACGGTCGGAGTTCGCATCCCCGACCACACGGTCACCCAGGCGCTGCTCGCCGAACTCGGCGAACCCCTGCTGTCCAGCACCCTGCTGCTGCCCGACGAGGACGAGCCGCTCACCCAGGGCTGGGACATCAAGGAGCGCCTCGACCATGTCGTGGACGTCGTCCTCGACTCCGGTGACTGCGGCACCGAGCCCACCACCGTCATCGACTTCTCCGGCGGCGAGGCCGAGGTCGTCCGTCACGGCGCGGGCGACACCGCACGCTTCGAATAGCCCTCGCGCAGCCGTGGCGGGAGGGGCCGGGGCGACCGCCCCGGCCTCAGGAGGAGTACGCCTGTCAGCGGGCCGCGTCGGCGATCAGCTTCAGGGCGAGTGCCTCCGTCGCGGCGTCGGCCTTCTCCGGGCTCCCGGTGTCGTACGGCGGGTCGGGGTCGTACTCGACCGCGAGCTGCATCGCCCGCGCCACCTTCTCGTCCGCGAGACGGCTCACCAGGTGCAGGCCCATGTCCATCCCGGCGGAGACACCGGCGGCCGTCATGATCTTCCCCGCCTCGACGAAGCGCCCCGGACTGTAGACCGCGCCCACCTCCTTGAGGTACGGGCGGGAGGCCCAGTACGTGGTCGCGGGCAGCCCGCGCAGCAGTCCCGCCGCGCCGAGGATCAGCGAGCCGGTGCACACCGAGGTCGTCCAGACCGAACGGCGGTGGACGCGGCGGATCCACTCGTGCGCCTCGGTGTCGCGCATCATCGCCTCGGTGCCGCGCTGCCCGCCGCCCGGCACCAGCAGCACTTCGGCCCGGTGCACGTCCCGCATCGCGCGCTCAGCGACCAGGCTCAGCTCACCGGTGTCCGTGCGCACCGGTCCGGCCTCGCGGGCGACCAGCGTGACCCGGGTGTCCGGGACCCGGCACAGCATTTCGTACGGCCCCACCGCGTCCAGCGCGGTGAAGCCGTCGTAGAGCAGTATCGCCACCCGCACCCGCGCCCGCGTCGCAGCGGGGCGGTCCCGCCCACTTCCTGAGGCGGCCCGCGCCGAGCCGCCCGCCCCGGCAGTCCCCACGGCCGCGCCCGCCGCGCCCGCGGCCGTACCGCGCAGCAGACCGCGACGGCTCGGCACCCGCTTGCCGCCATTCCCGCTCATGTCCCACCAACACCCCTCGATCGTCCAGCGGTTGACGTGTCAGAAGTCGTGCGCCGGAGCCGGGGAGTTCCCGGAAGCGGGAAGCGGGTTGCCGGGCCGTCGTTCGGTGACGACGGCCGACTCGTACAGGTGGGGCACGACCGACGTGGGGGGCGTCGGTCGTGCCGGGCCTCAGCGGCGTCGGCGGCTCTGCGGGGACCAGCCGGCGCCGAGGCCCGCGAGGTGCGCGGCCGTCAACGTCAGGCCGAGCAGCATCAGGCTGGTGGTACCGAAAAAGATGTTCGTGGACGTCTCGGTGAGGTGCAGGATCCAGGCTATGCCGAACACGACGGCGGCGCCGATTGCGAGCACGATTACTCCTTCGGGAGGGCGGTCCGACGCCGCGCGGCAGTGCGGGGGCGGCTCACCGGCCGTGTTCCCCGTGGCGGGCCGTCCATGCCGCTCCCCCGCACCGCCATGACCCTCGGGCCGTTCCCGGCCGGCCCTCAGGGGGTGCCATACCGACGCCGGGCGCGGCGGGCTACTGTCACCCTCAGTGCTTGGGAGTGGGCCCCGGCAGGGGGTCCACGGGGAGTCACGAGGACACTGGAGTCGTCGTGGCGGCCACTGCTCGTCGCCCCACGGCGAGGCGGTACCGGGCACGTCCGCGGAAGAAAGAAAGCATGACGGACCACCAACAAGTGCCCCACCCCCGTGACGCTCATGGCCCTCATGAATCCCCTCACGTCCGTGAACCCCGTCACCCTCGTGAACTCTGTCACCCTCATGAATCGCGTCGCCCTCATGACCCGCGTGACGAGCGGTCCTCACCACGGCCGGAGGAGGCGGAGCGGCTCGCGGCCGAGGCCCGACAGCTTCAGGAGCAGGTGTTCGAGCTGGAGGTGCGGGTCCGCGCTCGCCCGAAGATCGCGCTGGCCGAAGGGATCCTGCTGGAGCGGTACGGCCTGCCGGACCCGGACGCCGCGTTCGCCTTGATGCGCCAGGCCTCGCAGCGGGCCAACATCAAACTCCACCAGGTGGCGGTCGCCGTCGCCCGTATGCCCGGGCCGGCCCAGGGTGCCTCGCTGTGGTTCGGCGAGCGGCCCCAAGACCCGGCTCCGCCCCTGACCGTTCTCGGCGCCGGAACGCTCGACGTGAGGAACCAGGGTGAGGTGCTCGGCGCCGCCCTGCGCCGCGTCCTGGAGATCACCCGTACGCACATGGGTAACGTCCAGCTCGTCGAGGACGGCACGCTGCGCCTGGAGAGGCACATCGGCCTGCCCCGGGAGTTCACCGACCACTTCGCGTTCGTCGACGGCAGGACCGCCTGCTCGCGGGCCGCGGACGGCGGCAATCAGGTCACCGTCAAGGAAGTCGCCCTGTCCCCCGGCTTCGACGACGTGTCACGCCGCGTGATCCTGTCGGCCGGCTGCCGCGGTGTGCACAGCGTGCCGCTCGTGGACGACGCCAAGACCGTGCGCGGCGTCATCTCCTCCCACCATCCGCATCCCCTGGACGGCTTCGACCGGACACAGCTCCAAGCCATGCACCGCACCGGCCGTGCCGTCGGGAGGTGGATCGACTGGCACCGGCGCACGGTCGTCCTCGACGCGCTGGAAGACCTGCACCAATTGGCCCTGGCCCGGCAGGAGTAGCGCCGGGAGCGCTCCGGGAGCGCGCGGGGAGCAGCACCGGCACTCGCGCCCGGAGGAGCCGAACCCGCCCCTCGCGTACGGCGCCGGGCGTGGCCCCGAGGAGGCGGTGCGGGAACGAAAGCCGTTTTGTTGCGGAATCTTCACGCCGTGACGCCCTTGGCCGCCGGTTCGACGGGCACCCGCACCGCATCCTCAACGGAAAGGGGAGCGGCATGATCGCGGTCGCCGTCCTGCTCCTGCCGGGGCTGGCGCTTCTGCTGTTCGTGGTGGTGCGTCTGGAGGACGGGCTGTTCGACGCCAACGGACAGGGTCTCTTCGCCCGTCACGCCCGGCACGCCCGTCGGCGTCACCTGCGTCTGATTCCAGGCGGCGACAGTGACGTTTCACCAGCCATGGCACCGGCACCGGCATTGGCCTCTGCGCCTTCGTCTGCGTCTGCGTCTGCGAGTCTCCCGTCGCGGATGCGGGACAGGGACGCCGCCTGACACGGGTGGGACCGATACGTGGCCGGGGTCCGGACGAATACTCGTCCGGACCCCGGCCACATATCAGTTGCTGCGGATTCCTACCAGCGATACCAACGGCCGCGCCGGCCACCCGCTCCCGTGGAACGCATCACAAAGCCGAGCAGCCACAGGACGATCACCACCGCCGCGACAAACCACAGCGCCTTCAGCGCGAATCCGGCACCGAAGAGAAGCAGGGCCAGCAGAAGAACAATCAAAAGGGGAACCATCGATATCAACCTCCAGGGCACCGTCTGCCCCCGGCCCACGCCCTTATGCACGGACGACGGGACCGGACCGACAACCGCTTTGGCGCGCGGGTGAGGTGGCATGAAAGCCTACGGACATGACGATGAATGACTACGACCGCGTACGCGCCGGCATCGAAGCCATGACCGCGTACATTTCCGGCGAACAGGTAATGGAGGAATACGTCGCGGAGAAACGCGCCGCCGACGGAAATCTCGACCAAGTCGCCGACAGCGCGACCGCGTTGTGCGCCGCACTGCTCTTCCAGATCGCCGAGATGACCGGAAAGACCCAGCATGAAGTGCTTCAGGAACTGGCACACGGACTGAACCGCAACGAGGCCGAGCAGCGGGACTGACCGCCGCTTCGGGACAGAACGCGGCGCTCCCCCGCGCCGCGCACCAGGAAGGAGCGGCCCCATGGGCAGTCCACCGCCACCCGCACAGGGGGCATGCGCCGGGTTTCCCCATGGGCAAGGGCAAGGGCCAGGGCCCAGGCCCGGGGCAGCTCCCGCTGCCGTGGGCGAGTCCGCCGGGGGCCGGTCGGCATGGGCGCGGAGACGGACCGCCCTGCGTCGTACCCCCCTTTCGATGTGGAACGACGACATCTCGGACTGGGCCGCGGCGCTGACGTACTACGCGATACTGGCCCTCCTCCCCGCTCTCCTCGTCACCGTCAGCCTCATCAGCCTGGTCAGTCCCGGTACGACCGAGGCGCTCATCGCCGAGGTCACGGACTGGGCTCCCGCTCAGGCGGGGCGCTCCTTGCACCAGGCGCTCAGCGAGATGGCCGAGGCCCGTTCCGCGGCCGTCATGGTGGTGATCGGCGGGGCGGTCAGCGCGGTGTGGTCGGCGTCCAGTTACGCGGCGGTGTTCCGCCGGGCGCTGCACGCGATGCACGGCGTGCCGGACTGCCGGCCCGCCCTGCGCAAGGCGCACCGCGTGCTCATGACCGCGGTGACACTCCTAGCGCTGCTCGTCGCCAGCGCGTTGCTCCTGGTGCTGAGCGGTCCGTTCGCGGAGGGGCTCGGGCGGCGCGTCGGTTTCGGCGACGCGGTGCAGACCGCGTGGAGCCTCCTCAAGTGGCCCGCCCTGGTCTGTCTGGTGGCGCTGCTCGTCCTGGTGCTCTTCCGCAACGCGCCGCCCGAGGCCCGTGGTTGGCGGCAGATCATGCCGGGCGGCCTGCTGGCCGCGCCGCTCTGGCTGGTCTCCTCGGGCCTGTTCACGTGGTACGCCTCGGGCGTCGGCTCCTACGGCAAGCTCTACGGCTCCCTCGCGGGCGTCGTCGTCTTCCTGGTCTGGCTCTGGGTGTCCAACCTGGCGCTGCTCGCCGGGGCGCAGTTCACCGTGGAGCTGGCTCGCGCGCGGGCCGTCCTGGACTGACAGGCCGTCCTGGACTGACAGGGCCGTCCTGGACTGACAGGGCCGCCATGGGCTGACAGGGCCACCGTGGGCTGACAGCGCCGCCGCTGACCGGCAGGACCGCTCCCGCGTACCCGACGGCTCGGCGTCAGGCGGCGCCGTCGTACGGAGTGATGCGGCGGTACGCGGCGCGCGCGTACAGCAGTCGGGCCGTCGCCGTGCCCATGAGGGCCGCCACCAGCAGGCAGGCCATCCAGCCGGGGTCGCGGTGGCCCGCCCAGGAGATCTCCCCGGTGGGGTGGGTGGCGAAGAAGTTGAGCAGTGCCCAGCACAGCAGCGCCGTCCCCGGCACCGCGACGAACCGGCCCAGCATGCCGAGGACCGCCGCCAGCAGGGACAGCGCGGTCAGGGCGAGGCTGGTGCGGTCGAGGGCGCCGAGCAGGTCGAACGTGATGACCAGCACGAAGGAGCCCCAGGAAGCCGCCGTCCAGACCAGAGGGGTGGCCATCGGTTCGGGAACGGCTCTCGCGCCCTTGGCTATGTAACGCCACTCCATCACCGTCGGTTCCTCCCCACCGCCGGGCGCCGGACACGACAGCGCCCCGGGCCCTTCCACAGCCGATACAGCCGGTCAGCCAGTACGGCCAGTACAACCAGTCAGCCAGTACGTGGTCCGTCAGCAGATTGTCGCACCCCTCCGAGAGGGCGGTAAGGCGTCTTCCCGCTGCTGAGGCGTCCGCCGCGCTTGGGACGCGCGGAGCGAGGAACCCGTCGGCGTCGGGTGCCGCTCCCCCGCGGCACCCCGCCCGTACCGCCCATAACGCCCACATCACCAAGCGGCCCTTCTCGGAGGCACTGATGGCACGAACAGACCGCTACGCGAAACCAGATGAAGCGGACAACGGCTCCACCCCCCCCCCCACCCCCCCCCCCCCCCCCCCCCCCCCCCCCCCCCCCCCCCCCCCCCCCCCCCGCGGGGGGGCGCCGCGCGTGGTCTGCCTCCCATG
>NZ_JAFEXF010000101.1 GCF_016905445.1 Streptomyces sp. G44 | reverse complement strand
GGGCGTCGCGGCCGGGAGCGCCGCCGGGATCGCCGGGTCCCGGCACGGCCTGGAGGACCTGGGCGCCGCCTGGTGGGAGGCGTCCGGGGCGGCCCGCGCGGCGCTCGCCGAACGGCGCTTCGGCCCGGTGGCGCATTGGTCGGACGTCGGCCCCTACCGGCTCCTGACGGCCCTGCCCCCGGAGGCGGCGCACGACCCGGTGGCCCGCCAGCTCCTGTCCCCCGCCCACCGCGAACTGGCCCGCACCGCCGAGGCCTTCCTCGACTGCGCGGGCCAAGCGGGCCGCACGGCCGCGGAGTTGGGCATCCACCGGCAGACGCTCTACTACCGCCTGTCGCGCGTGGAACAGCTCACGGGCCTGGACCTGGACGACGGCGAGGACCGGCTGCTGCTGCACATGGTCCTCAAGTCGTCACGACTGTCAGGGTGGTCCTGAAGTCGTCACGACTGTCCGCGCCAGGTAACGAACACCCACTCCCGTGATCGCTCAGGGGTACGGTTTCCCTCGTCCGAAAATCGCCCTTCCACATGGGAGAACGAACACCTCATGAAGCTCAGGCTGTTGGCCTCCGCCGTCGCCGTCTCCGCCATCGCGCTCACCGGCACCGTCCTCACCACGGGCACCGCGGCCGCCGCGGGGCCGGACTGCTCCCGCGGCCTCTCCAACGTCCCCGCCAAGGAGGCGGTGAAGGTCCGCACCACCGCGAAGGTGAACGGCTACGCCGTGGGCCAGGTGAACAAGGGCCGCAGGGCGTTCGTCTGCAACGACGGCCACGCCTTCACCGGCCAGTCGTACCGCCTGTGCGGCAAGAGCAGCAACAAGTGGCTGTACGTCATGCCGAACGACTACAACATCAAGGGTTACGTCCCGGCCACCTGCATGGACTGGTAGTCACGCTCCCGGCGTCCCCTCGCGCGCACCCGCGGCCGCACCACGGCCGGCTCCCGGGTGCGCGCACCCGTTTCAGACCTCGTCCCGCGCCCGCTCCAGCACCCGCCGCAGCCCCTCGGTCAACTGCTCGGCGCCGGTGGCCGATTCCGGGTCGAAGAGCCACTGCACCATCAGGCCGTTGAGCAGCGTGGTGTAGAGGCGGCCCTCGCTCTCCAGCACCTCGTCGGGGATCTCGCTCTCCTCGATGCCGGTGAACAGCGCCGTGAGGCCGCTGCGTCCCTGCTTCTGCGCCTGGATCAGCAACTCGCGGATGCCCGCGAGGCGTTCGCCCTGGGTGACGACCTCCAGCGTCATCATCCAGATGGGCCGCGTCTCGGGGACCGAGCGGATGATGTTGCCCCACACCTCCTGGAAGCGCTCCAGGCTCCCCAGCCCGTCGCCCGCCGCGGCCCGCGGACTCTCGAAGCCGTCCCCCACCGGCTCGATGAGCGCGATGTACGCCTCCGCGAGCAGCGCGTCCTTCGACCCGTAGTGGTAGCCGATGGACCCGAGGTTCGTCCCCGACTCCTTCACGATGTCGCGGGCCGTCGTCCGCGCGAACCCCTTCGCCAGCAGGCAGCGCTTGGCCCCTTCGAGCAGATCTTCCCGGTGTCCCATGCGGGCAGCCTACGCCGGTCCATACAGGCGTCTCATACCGCCGTCTCACACACATGATTTATACGCTCGTACTAGACAGGCGTATAAGACGCCCGTACAGTCGCCGCCATGCCGACGAACCCGCTCACGACCGCCCCCGTCCGGGCCACCCGCAAGGAATGGACCGCCCTCGCCGTCCTGATGCTTCCGCTGCTGCTGGTCTCGATGGACGTCTCCGTCCTCTACTTCGCGATCCCGCAGATCAGCGCCGACCTCGACCCGAGCGGCACCCAGCAGCTGTGGATCTTCGACATCTACGCGTTCGTGCTCGCCGGACTGCTGATGACGATGGGCTCGCTCGGCGACCGCATCGGCCGCCGCCGGCTCCTGCTGTTCGGGGCCGCGGCCTTCGGCGCCGCCTCGCTCGTCGCCGCGTACGCCGACAGCGCCGAGACCCTGATCGCGGCCCGCGCGGTCCTCGGCATCGGCGGCGCCACCCTGATGCCGTCCACCTTGGCGCTGGTGCGCGCCCTGTTCCACGACGCGGGTCAGCGCGCGACGGCGATCGGCATCTGGTCCGGCGTCATGATCGCCGGGATCGCGCTCGGCTCGGTGCTGAGCGGCGTCCTCGTCGAGTACTTCTGGTGGGGCTCGGTCTTCCTGGTCAACCTGCCCGCGATGGCCGTGCTCCTGCTCCTCGCGCCCCTGCTGATCCCGGAGTCCAGGGACCCGGCGCCGGGCCGCTTCGACCTGCTGAGCGTGCCGCTGTCGATGGCCGCGGTACTGCCGCTGGTCTGGGGCCTGAAGGAGATGCCCGCCGAGGGCGTCCGGGTCGCGTACGTCGCCTCGGTCGCCGTGGGCCTGCTCTTCGCCGCCCTGTTCGTCCACCGCCAGCGCACCACCGCCTCGCCGATGATCTCACCGGACCTCTTCCGCGGGCGCGGGCGCGCGTTCGGCGCCGCCGTCTCGCTGAACCTCGTCTCGGCCCTGGCGGTGATGGGCTCGACGTACTTCACCACCCAGTACCTCCAGTCCGTCCTCGGCAAGAGCGCCGTCGAGGCCGCGCTCTGGGCGCTTCTGCCCTCGGTGCCGATCGGCTTCGCGGCGCCCGTCGCCACCGCGCTGGTACGGCGCGGCGTGGACCGCGCGCACGTCGTGGCCGCCGGCTTCGTCATCGCCGCCGGCGGCTGCGGTCTGCTCGCCCTGGCCGGCACCGACTCGCTGTGGGTGGTCCTGGCCGGCGCGGGCGTCATGGCCTGCGGCTCGGTCGTCGTCGGCTCGCAGCTGACCGACCTGGCCCTCGGGGCCGCCCCGGCCGAGAAGGCGGGCTCCGCCTCCTCGCTCCTGGAGACGGGACAGGAGTTCGGCGGCGCGATGGGCATGGCGCTCCTCGGCTCCATCGGCAACGCGGTCTACCGCGACGCCCTCCCCGGCTCCGCCCCCGACGCGGCCCGCGAGACACTCGGCGGCGCGGTGGCGTCCGCCCGCCACCTGCCGGGGCACGCGGCGGACACACTCCTCGCGACGGCCCGGGAGGCATTCACCACCGGCATGCACGCCGCGGCCCTGACCGGCACGGCGATCCTGCTGGCGGCGGCGACAGTGGCGGCGGGGGCGCTGCGCACGAAAAAAGCCGGACGAGCCGGGGAAATATCCCCCAGCCCGTCCGGCACATCCGGCCCGTCCGGCACATCCAGCCCGTCCGGCGTTTGAGGACGAACTCGGCGAAGCCGGTGATGACGGGGCCCGAAGCCCCGGGGCCCGTGAACCCTAGTCCGTGAGGTTCACCGCGCGCGCGGACTCCGCGCCGATCTCCGCGGCGAGCTCGGTGAGCACCGCCTGCGGGACCGTGTCGTCGACGGTGAGGACGGCGAGGGCCTCGCCGCCCACGTCGGCGCGCGCGACCTGCATGCCCCCGATGTTGATGCCCGCCTCGCCGAGGACGCGGCCGACGGTGCCGACGACGCCGGGACGGTCGGCGTACCGCAGGACGACCATGTGGTCGGCGAGGGCCAGGTCGACGTCGTACTCACCGATGGCGACGATCTTCTGGAGGTGCTTCGGCCCGGCCAGCGTGCCGGAGACGGCGATCTCCTCGCCGTCGGCGAGCGTGCCGCGCACCGTGACCACGTTGCGGTGGTCGGGCGACTCGGAGCTGGTGGTGAGGCGGACCTCGACGCCGCGCTCCTGGGCGAACAGCGGCGCGTTCACATAGGAGACGGTCTCGTCGACGACGTCCTCGAACACGCCCTTCAGCGCGGACAGTTCGAGCACCTTCACGTCGTGCTGGGTGATCTCGCCGTACACCTCGACGTCGAGGCGGGCCGCGACCTCGCTCGCGAGGGCGGTGAAGATGCGGCCGAGCTTCTCGGCGAGCGGCAGGCCGGGGCGGACGTCCTCGGCGATGACGCCACCCTGCACGTTCACCGCGTCGGGCACGAGCTCACCGGCGAGGGCCAGGCGCACCGACCTGGCGACGGCGATGCCCGCCTTCTCCTGCGCCTCGTCCGTGGAGGCGCCGAGGTGCGGGGTGCAGACGACCTGGTCGAACTGGAAGAGCGGGGAGTCCGTGCAGGGCTCCTTGGCGTACACGTCCAGGCCGGCGCCCGCGACGCGGCCCTCCTTGAGGGCGGAGTACAGCGCCTCCTCGTCGACGATCCCGCCGCGCGCGGCGTTGACGATGCGGACGGTGGGCTTCACCTTGTGCAGCGCCTCGTCGCCGATGAGCCCGAGGGTCTCGGGGGTCTTCGGGAGATGCACGGTGATGAAGTCCGAGGCCTCCAGCAGCTCGTCGAGCGAGAGGACCTTCACGCCCATCTGCGCGGCGCGCGCGGGCTGCACGTACGGGTCGTAGGCGACGACCTTCATGCCGAAGGCGCTCATGCGCTGGGCGACGAGGGCGCCGATGCGGCCGAGGCCCACGACACCGAGGGTCTTCTCGGCCAGCTCGACGCCCGTGTACTTGGAGCGCTTCCACTCGCCGTTCTTCAGGGCGGAGTTGGCCTGGGGGATGTTGCGCGCGGTGGCCAGGAGCAGGCCGCAGGCCAGCTCGGCGGCCGTCACAATGTTCGACGTCGGGGCGTTCACGACCATCACGCCGGCCTTGGTGGCGGCGGACACGTCGACGTTGTCGAGGCCGACGCCCGCGCGGGCGACGACCCTCAGCTTCTTGGCGGCGGCGATGGCCTCGGCGTCGACCTTGGTCGCGGAGCGGACCAGGATGGCGTCGACGTCGGCGATGGCGGGCAGCAGCTCGGCGCGGTCCGCGCCGTTGCACTGCCGGATCTCGAAGTCCGGGCCCAGGGCGTCGACAGTGGCCGGCGACAGCTCTTCAGCGATGAGTACGACGGGTTTGCCGGTGGCAGCAGTGCTCACGTGAGTCCTCACAAGTCCATTGCGGACGGCCGTCCCGACGGCCGCTGGCGGTGGAGGGTGCTAGCCGCGTGGAAGACGCACGACGCTGTGGGCCCGACGCGAATGTTGAACGAAAGTGTAGTGGCGTCGCAGGCGACGGCATGCGCCTCTGCGGAAGGATCACCCGTCCGTGGCTGGACGGGGTGGACAAGGGCCGGGGCTTGCGCCCCGGCCCTGTGCCGTACGACTTACGCGTCGTCGTCGTTGACCCAGCTCATGAGCTTGCGCAGCTCCTTGCCCGTGGTCTCCAGGAGGTGGTTCTCGTCCTGGGTCTTGTACTCGTTGTACTTCTTCAGGCCGCCGTGGTACTCGTCCATCCAGTTCTTGGCGAACGTGCCGTCCTGGATCTCCGCGAGGACCTTCTTCATCTCGGCCTTGGTGGCGTCGGTGATGATCCGCGGGCCGGTGATGTAGTCGCCCCACTCGGCGGTCTCGGAGACCGACCAGCGCATCTTCTCCAGGCCGCCCTCGTACATGAGGTCGACGATCAGCTTCAGCTCGTGGAGGCACTCGAAGTAGGCGATCTCCGGCTGGTAGCCGGCCTCGGTCAGCGTCTCGAAGCCCGCCTTGACCAGCGCGGCGGTGCCACCGCAGAGCACGGCCTGCTCGCCGAACAGGTCGGTCTCGGTCTCCTCGGTGAAGGTCGTCTTGATGACGCCCGCACGCGTGCCGCCGATGCCCTTGGCGTACGAGAGCGCCAGCGGGAAGCCGTTGCCCGTGGCGTCCTGCTCGACGGCCGCGATACACGGGACGCCGCGGCCCTCCTCGTACTGGCGGCGGACGAGGTGGCCCGGGCCCTTGGGGGCGACCATGCAGACGTCGACGCCCTCGGGGGCCTTGATGAAGCCGAAGCGGATGTTCAGGCCGTGGCCGAAGAACAGCGCGTCGCCGTCCTTGAGGTTGTCCTTGATGGACTCCTCGTAGACCTGGGCCTGGATCGGGTCCGGCACCAGGATCATGATGACGTCGGCCTCGGCCGCCGCCTCGGCCGGGGTGACGACCCGCAGGCCCTGCTCCTCGGCCTTGGCCCTGGACTTGGAGCCCTCGTGCAGGCCGACGCGGACGTCGACACCCGAGTCGCGCAGCGACAGCGCGTGGGCGTGGCCCTGGCTGCCGTAGCCGATGACCGCGACCTTGCGGCCCTGGATGATGGACAGGTCGGCGTCGTCGTCGTAGAACAGCTCGGCCACTGGGAATCTCCTATGTGTGCTGGTGTTGCGTCCCACCGTACGGCGGGCTCGGGGAGGGAAGTCCACGGGTCTCGGCATCCGAGAGGAATGCCGCCGGACCCGGGTCAGGCGCTGCGGTCGAGCGCCCGCAGGCTGCGGTCCGTGATGGAGCGGGAGCCCCGGCCGATCGCGATGGTGCCGGACTGGACCAGCTCCTTGATGCCGAAGGGCTCCAGCATCTTGAGCATGGCCTCCAGCTTGTCGCTGCTGCCGGTGGCCTCGATGGTGACGGCCTCCGGGGAAACGTCCACGGTCTTGGCGCGGAACAGCTGGACGATCTCGACGATCTGGGAGCGGGTCTCGTTGTCGGCGCGGACCTTGGCGAGGACCAGTTCGCGCGCCACGGCGGCGCCCGGCTCCAGCTCGACGATCTTCAGGACGTTGACGAGCTTGTTGAGCTGCTTGGTGACCTGTTCGAGCGGCAGGTCCGCGACGTTCACCACGATGGTGATGCGGGAGATGTCGGGGTGCTCGGTGACGCCCACGGCGAGGGAGTCGATGTTGAAGCCGCGGCGGGAGAACAGGGCGGTGATCCGGGCGAGGACACCGGGCTTGTTCTCGACCAGGACGGAGAGCGTGTGCTTGGTGGACATGACTCGTGGTCTCTCTTTCGCTCTCGGTCTCAGTCGTCTTCGTTGTCGCCGAAGTCGGGGCGGACCCCGCGGGCGGCCATGACCTCGTCGTTCGAGGTGCCCGCGGCGACCATCGGCCAGACCTGGGCGTCCTCGTGCACGATGAAGTCGACGACGACCGGGCGGTCGTTGATCGCGTTGGCCTCGGCGATGACCTTGTCGAGGTCCTCGGGACGCTCGCAGCGCATCGCCACGCAGCCCATGGCCTCCGACAGCTTCACGAAGTCCGGGACGCGCGTGCCCTTGTTGGGGCCGATGTCCTCGGGACCGCTGTGCAGGACGGTGTTGGAGTAACGCTGGTTGTAGAACAGCGTCTGCCACTGGCGGACCATCCCGAGGGCGCCGTTGTTGATGATGGCGACCTTGATCGGGATGTTGTTCAGGGCGCAGGTGGTCAGTTCCTGATTGGTCATCTGGAAGCAGCCGTCGCCGTCGATCGCCCACACCGCGCGGCCGGGCTGGCCGGCCTTCGCGCCCATCGCGGCGGGGACCGCGTAGCCCATCGTCCCGGCGCCGCCGGAGTTGAGCCAGGTCGCGGGCTTCTCGTACTGGATGAAGTGCGCGGCCCACATCTGGTGCTGCCCCACGCCCGCCGCGAAGATCGTGTCGTCAGGGGCGAGCTGCCCGATGCGCTCGATGACCTGCTGCGGGGAGAGCGAGCCGTCGTCCGGCTGGGTGTAGCCGAGCGGGTAGGTGTCGCGCCAGCGGTTGAGGTCGTTCCACCAGGCGGAGTAGTCGCCCGTGCGGCCCTCGGTGTGCTCGGCCTGGACGGCCTGCACGAGGTCGGCGATGACCTCGCGGGCGTCGCCCACGATCGGCACGTCGGCGGCGCGGTTCTTGCCGATCTCGGCCGGGTCGATGTCGGCGTGGACGATCTTGGCGAAGGGCGCGAAGCTGTCCAGCTTGCCGGTGACGCGGTCGTCGAAGCGGGCTCCGAGGGCGACGATCAGGTCGGCCTTCTGCAACGCGGTGACGGCGGTGACCGCACCGTGCATGCCCGGCATTCCCACGTGCAGCGGGTGGCTGTCGGGGAACGCGCCGAGCGCCATCAGGGTGGTGGTGACGGGCGCTCCGGTGAGTTCGGCGAGGACCTTCAGCTCGGCGGTGGCACGGGCCTTCAGGACGCCGCCGCCGACGTACAGGACGGGGCGCCTGGCCGCGGTGATGAGCTTGGCGGCCTCGCGGATCTGCTTGGCGTGCGGCTTGGTGACCGGGCGGTAGCCGGGCAGGTCCTGCTGCGGCGGCCAGGAGAACGTGGTCTGCGCCTGGAGGGCGTCCTTGGCGATGTCCACCAGGACCGGGCCGGGGCGGCCCGTCGAGGCGATGTGGAAGGCCTCGGCGATGGTGCGCGGGATGTCCTCGGCCTTGGTGACCAGGAAGTTGTGCTTGGTGATCGGCATCGTGATGCCGACGATGTCCGCCTCCTGGAAGGCGTCCGTGCCGATGGCCTTGGAGGACACCTGGCCGGTGATCGCGACCATCGGGACGGAGTCCATGTGGGCGTCGGCGATCGGGGTGACCAGGTTGGTGGCACCGGGGCCGCTCGTCGCCATGCAGACGCCGACCTTGCCGGTGGCCTGGGCGTAGCCGGTCGCGGCGTGGCCCGCGCCCTGCTCGTGGCGGACCAGGACGTGCCGGACCCGGGTGGAGTCCATCATCGGGTCGTATGCCGGCAGGATGGCGCCGCCGGGGATGCCGAACACCGTGTCGGCCCCGACTTCCTCAAGAGAACGAATGAGGGACTGCGCACCCGTGACGTGCTCGACGGAGGCGGAGTGCTGTCCAGAGGATCGGGGCCGCGGCTGCGGATGGTGGGCCCCGGTGGCCTGCTCGGTCATCGGCATTCTCTTCTCGAAGCTGAGGGTTTTTGCGGGGGTTTTGCGGGGTTTCGGCGGGTGCCGGTGCAACAAAAAACCCCTCGTGCCGTGAGGCAAGCGAGGGGAGCGCGCCGGGTGCTGCGGTCGCTGGGATCCGGTGTTCGGACCGGTCGGTCCCAGCTTCAGCCGACGCGCTTTCCAAGTACGAGAATTCGGGTGCGCATGGCATTGACCCTCCACCCGGCACGCAGTGCCTGTCAAGTAGGTGGGATGGCGGTCTCATTATGTGAACGGGCGTAGGGCGAGGTGCCGGTGGCGTACGTCGCCGGGGCGCCCCCCGCGTACGCCGTCGCCGGTCCGCCCGCGAACGCTCCCGGCGGCCCGCCCGCGTAGGACCCGGCGGGCCCGCCGGCGAAGACCTGGGCGGGCCCGCCCATGTAGGTCGTGGGCGCGGCGCCGCCCGCCAGGATGGGCGCCGTCCCGGTGGAGCCGCCCGCCAGGACCGGCGCCGCGCCCGCTGGACCGCCCGCGAGCACCGGCTCGGCCGGGCCGCGCGGCACCGGGTACTCGCCGAGGGAGAGCGCACGGCGCAGCCGGTACTCGTCGAGCGGCCCGGAGAAGGCAACGCCCTGTCCGTGCGTGCAGCCCATCGCGCGCAGGGCGGTCACCTGCTCGGGCAGGTCCACGCCCTCGGCCACGGAGAGCAGGCCCAGGTCGTTCGCGATGCGCAGCAGACCGGCGGTGATCTTGTGCAGCCGCGCGGACTCGACGACGCCCTCGATCAGGCCGCGGTCCAGCTTCAGCACGTCCACGGGGAGCCGGCGCAGCGCCGTGATCGCCGCATAGCCGCTGCCGAAGCCGTCGAGGGCGATGCGGACGCCGAGCCGGCGCAGGGCCGTGAGCCGGCGCTCCAGGTCGTCCAGCGAGACCCTGGGGTCGCTGTCGGCCAGCTCGATGATGAGCGCCCCGGAGGGCAGCCCGTGCCGCGTCAGGAGCGCCTCGATGGAGCCGAGGGGCATGGAGCGGTCCAGCAGGCGGCGCGCGGTCATCCGGACGGCCACCGGCACCGCGTGGCCGGAGCGCCCGCGCTCGGCGGCCTGCTTGACGGCCTCTTCGAGCATCCAGCGGCCGAGCTCGGCCGCGCGGTCGCTCTCCTTGCCGGCCCCGGCGTCCCTGCCGTTCCCCGCCTCGGACACGCGCAGGAACTCGGCGGGCGTGAAGAGGATGCCCTGCGCCGAGCGCCAGCGCGCCTGTGCGGCGACCGCCGTGATCCGGCCGTCGTCGAGGGAGACCACCGGCTGGTGGAGCAGCGCGAACTCGCCGTCGTGCAGGGCGGAGCGCAGTCGGGTGGCGAGCTGCGCCTTGCGGACGACGTCGGCCTGCATCTGGGGGGCGTACAGCTCGACGCGCCCCTTGCCCGCGGCCTTGGCGCGGTACATCGCGAGGTCGGCGTTGCGCAGCAACTCACCCGCGCCGATGCCCGGTTCGGCGAACGCCACGCCGATGGAGGCCGCGACGCGCACGTCGTTGCCGTCGATGGCGTACGGCTGGGAGAGCCTGACGCGCAGCCGGTCGGCGAGTTCGTAGATGTGCTGTTCCCTGGCGGCCTGGTCCCTCGTCCCGTCGCCGACGATGAGGGCCGCGAACTCATCACCGCCGAGCCGGGAGGCGGTGTCGCCCGCGCGCACCGCCTCCTGAAGTCTGCGCGCCGCCTGGATGAGCAGTTCGTCACCGGCCTGGTGGCCGATGGTGTCGTTGACGGCCTTGAAGCCGTCGAGGTCGATGAAGAGCACGGCCGTGCCGCGGTCGGTCACCCTGCGGCCGGTGAGGGCCTGGCTCACGCTCCGCGTGAACAGGGCGCGGTTGGGCAGGTCGGTGAGCGGGTCGTGCTCGGCGTTGTGCTGCAACTGCGCCTGGAGGCGGACCCGTTCGGTGACGTCCCTGCTGTTGAAGATGAGGCCGCCGTGGTGGCGGTTGACGGTGGATTCCACGTTCAGCCAGTCGCCGTTGCCCGAGCGGAAGCGGCACTCGATGCGGGTGGTGGGCTCCTCGACGGGGCTGGCGGCGAGGAACCTGCGCACCTCGTGGACGACCCGGCCGAGGTCCTCGGGGTGTATCAGCGAGGCGAGCTCGGAGCCCACGAGTTCTTCGGCGTCGCGGCCGTAGACCCCGGCGGCGGCCGGGCTCACGTACCGCAGGATGCCGTTCGGCGCGGCGATCATGATGACGTCGCTGGAGCCCTGGACCAGGGAGCGGAAGTGGTTCTCCTTCTGGGCCAGCTCCTGCGTGAGGGTGATGTTGTCCAGGAGCATGATGCCCTGGCGGGCGACGAGGGCGAGCACGACGGTGCCCGCCGTGAAGAGCACGACGCGGTCGACGCTGCGCCCGCTCAGTACGTTGTAGAGGATTCCCAAGGTGCAGACCGCGGCGGCGAGATACGGCGTGAGGGCGGCCAGCGATCCGGCGATCGGCCGGGTGGCGGCCCGCGTGTCATCGGGGGCCTCGTCCGGTACGCGCGCGTGCTCCGTCCCGGCTTCCCCGCGCGGGTGCACGGGCGCGGCCCAGGGGGCGTAGGCCAGGAGCAGGGAGCCCGCGAACCAGCCGGCGTCGAGGAGCTGGCCGGAGCGGTAACTGGCGTGCAGCAGGGGCGAGGTGAACAGCGCGTCGCACATGACGGTCAGGGCGAGGGCGGCGATCGCGGTGTTCACCGCGGTGCGGTTGGCCGATGACCGCCTGAAGTGCAGCGCCAGGACCATGCTGACCAGTGCGATGTCGAGGAGCGGGTAGGCGAGCGAGAGCGCGGCGTGCGCGACGTCGCGCCCTTGGAACTGCGCGGTGTGGGCGAGGGCGAGGCTCCAGGAGAGTGTGAGGAGCGAGCCCCCGATCAGCCACGAGTCGAGGGCGAGGCACCCCCAGCCCGCCTTGGTCACCGGCCGCTTGGCGAGCACGAGGAGGCCGATGATGGCGGGCGGCGCGAAGCAGAGGAAGAAGAGGTCGGCCAGGCCGGGGGTCGGCACCTCCCGCTGGAGCACGACCTCGTACCAGCCCCAGACGCCGTTGCCGAGGGCGGCCATCGCGGAAGAGAGCGCGAAGAGCAGCCATGCGGGTCGAAACCGGCTGCGGCGGGTCCGGGAGTAGCGGAAGCAGGAGACCGCGGCGGCCGCGGCCGCGACGCTCAGCCCGAAGTCGCCCATGATCAGGGCGAGTCGCTCCGAGCCCCAGCCGAGCGCGGAGCCCATCGCGTACCCGCCGCAGACGAGCAGCAGTGCGACCTGGGAGACCAGGCCGCGGCCGCCGGGCAGGGGGCGCTGGAGGTGCGGTGTCCTCGAAGGCGGCGGGGCCGGGGCGCGCCCCCCTTCGAGGACGCTCGTGGCCGGCGGGGCGCTCACCGGATCGCCCTCGTCCGTGCCGCCCCCGTGTCCGTCCGCCGCACGCACCGGTCGTACCGGCCCTGGTGGTGCGGGGTGCGGGGCCGCTCGCCCGTGCGGTTCGCGCCGCGCCGGTGCCTGCGGACCGGCGTGCGCGAGAGTCGGCGACGGCTTTCCCGCCGCGTCGGATCGTCCGCCCATAGGCCATACATCGCCTGTCGCCCCCCTCGCAGTCCTACGTCTCATCCCCGCGCCGAAATGGTCAACGGCGCATCCCCTGTCGGGACGATACACCAGCTTCGTCACGCAGGGACATAGCACCTCTACGCTGCGTGACGATCAACGCCGAAGTGAACACGGGGCGCACGCATACGAGCGCGTAGCGTGCATGATGCGACCTCAGGCGATCAACCGCCCGTGGTGCGTACGACGTTGTCAAGGGGCTCGCCCGCGGCGAACTTGGTCAGCTGGGCGGCGATCAGGCGCTGGGCGCGGGGCGGGAACGCGGACGTGGAACCGCCCACGTGCGGGCTGATGAGCACTCCAGGAGCGTGCCACAGGCGGTGACCTGCGGGCAGCGGTTCCGGGTCGGTCACGTCGAGAGCGGCGGTGATGCGGCCGGACTCCAGTTCGGCGATGAGCGCCGAGGTGTCCACCACGGGCCCGCGGGCGACGTTCACGAGCAGCGCGCCGTCCTTCAGACGGGCCAGGAAACCGGCGTCCACCAGCCCTCGGGTGTCCTCGGTGAGCGGCGTCGAGACCACGACGACGTCGGCTCGGGGCAGCAGGGCCGGCAGTTCGGCGATCGGGTGCACGGGGCCGCGCTCCGTGGCACGGGCAGAGCGCGCGACGCGCGTCACCCGCGCACACTCGAAGGGGGTGAGCCTGTCCTCGATGGCGGAACCGATCGATCCGTATCCCACGATGAGCACGGACTTGTCGGCGAGCGCCGGGTAGAACCCGGACCGCCACTCCTCCTGCCGCTGCCCCTCGACGAAGCGCGGGACGCCCCGCAGCGACGCGAGGATCAGGGCGAGGGCCAGCTCGGCGGTGCTGGCCTCGTGCACCCCACGGGCGTTGCACAGCCGCACACCGGGGGCCAGGAACCCCAGGCCCGGCTGTACATGGTCGATTCCGGCGGTCAGCGTCTGCACGACGCGTACGGACGTCATCGCGGGCAGGGGGCGCACGGCGATCTCGGTGGGCTTCATGTAGGGCACAACGTAGAAGACGCAGTCGGCCGGGTCCGCGGGGAACTCCGGGCCGCCGTCCCAGCAGCGGTAGGTGAAGCCCGTTTCGGACGCCTCGGGCAGGCCCTGGATGTCGCGCGCTTCGTACGGAAGCCATACGTCTGTCGTCATGACCAGGAGGCTAATTCGCCTCCGGCGCGGGGCGCCCGTGGGGAGGCCGCGCTCCGGGGCCGGGGGGCAACGGTTAGTTTGGGTGATCTTCGGACCATGAGCGGGAGGGTGCGGCCAGGTGGAGCGCAGGACGATCGGCGCGGGGGCGCTCGAAGTGGGCGCCGTCGGACTCGGCTGCATGCCGATGAGCTGGGCATACACCGGCTCGCGGCAGCGCGGCGACGCGTCGCTGCGCACCGTGCACGCCGCGCTGGACGCCACGGGCGCCGCCGGTGCGGGGCTGACGCTGCTGGACACCGCGGACATGTACGGCCCCTTCACCAACGAGCTGTTGATCGGCCGGGTGCTGAGGGAGCGGCGGGCCGAGGCGTTCGTGTCCACGAAGTGCGGGCTGCTCGTGGGCGATCAGCACATCGTGGCCAACGGCCGCCCCGGCTATGTGAGACGGGCCTGCGACGCGTCGCTGCGGCGGCTCCAGACGGAGACCATCGACCTGTACCAGCTGCACCGCGCCGACCCCGAGGTGCCCATCGAGGAGACCTGGGGCGCGATGGCCGAACTGGTGGCCGCCGGGAAGGTGCGGGCCCTGGGGCTGTGCGCGGTGGGCGCGCGCTCGCATCGGCGTGCGGTACCGGGTCGGCCCCGGGCCGGGCTGCACGACGTGACCATCCGCCAGCTGGAGCGGGTGCAGCAGGTCTTTCCGGTGAGCGCGGTCGAGGCCGAGCTGTCGGTGTGGTCGCCCGAGGCCCTGGAGGCGCTGCTGCCGTGGTGCGTTGCGCGCGGGGTGGGGCTTCTCGCGGCGATGCCGCTGGGGAACGGTTTCCTCACCGGGACGCTGACGCCCGGCCAGGGCTTCGAGCCGGACGACCTGCGGGCCCGGCATCCGCGCTTCACCGCCGAGATGATGGCCGCCAATCAGCCGCTGGTGGTGGGGCTGCGCCGGGTGGCGGAGCGGCACGGGGCGACACCGGCGCAGGTCGCGCTGGCGTGGGTGCTCGCACAGGGCCGGCACGTGGTGCCGATCCCCGGCGCCAAGCGGGAGCGCTGGGCGGTGGAGAACGCCGGGGCGGCGGCGCTGCGGCTGACCGGGACGGACCTGGCGGAGATCGCGGCGCTGCCGCCGGCGCTGGGGTCGTGGGACTGAGGGGGGCGGGGGAACCGCGGGGCTCGATGGGGCCTCGGGGCTCGATGAGGCTTCGGGGCTCGGTGAGGCTTCGGGGCTCGGTGGGCCTCGCGGTGGCGCGGGCGGCGCTCGTGACTCGTGGTGGCGGAATGGGAACCTGCGGGGCGCGAGCGGTGTATGAACAGGAGAAGCGCTGCGTCGAAAGGGACCCTGATCGTGCAACGACCCGCTGTTACCGCCGTGTTGACCGCTGCTGTCCTCGTCCTCGCGGTCGGGTGCTCGTCGGAAGGAAAGGACGCGCCGGAGAACCGCAGGAGCCCCTCCGAACGGGAGGCGCCGAGCAAGTCCCCCGGCGGGGAGCCGGGCGTCCAGCCCCCGCCGGAGAAGGGCTCGGCGAAGGTCACCCGCACCCTCACCACCGATCTCGCCTCGCCGTGGGGCCTCGCCGCGCTGCCCGGCGGGGACCTCCTGGTCTCCTCGCGCGACGAGGGAACCATCACCCGGGTGGACGGCACGACGGGCAAGAAGACCGAGCTCGGCTCGGTGCCCGGCGTCTCCCCCGGCGGCGAGGGCGGCCTGATGGGCCTCGCCCTCTCCCCGTCGTACGCCTCGGACCACATGGTGTACGCGTACTTCACGACGGAGTCCGACAACCGCATCGCCCGCATGCTCTACGACGAGAAGAAGCCCGCCGGCGAGCAGTTGGGCGCGCCCGACATGGTCTTCAAGGGCATCCCGAAGGGCATGATCCACAACGGCGGCCGGATCGCCTTCGGCCCTGACAAGATGCTGTACGCGGGCGCGGGCGAGACGGGCGAGACGGACCTGGCGCAGGACAAGAAGTCCCTCGGCGGCAAGATCCTGCGCCTGACCCCGGACGGCGAGCCCGCTCCCGGCAACCCCTTCCCCGACTCCCCCGTCCACTCCCTGGGCCACCGCAATGTGCAGGGCCTGGCGTGGGACGAGCGGAAGCGGCTGTGGGCATCGGAGTTCGGCCAGGACACGTGGGACGAGCTGAACGAGATCAAGGCCGGGGGGAACTACGGCTGGCCCAAGGCCGAGGGCAAGGCCGGCGAGGA
The DNA here is from genome assembly GCF_016905445.1 of Streptomyces sp. G44. Taxonomy (GTDB): domain Bacteria; phylum Actinomycetota; class Actinomycetes; order Streptomycetales; family Streptomycetaceae; genus Streptomyces. The sequence goes on along the minus strand of NZ_JAFEXF010000101.1, from coordinate 10,242 downwards.
GGGGTTCCGCGACCCGATCGCCCAGTGGAAGACCTCTCAGGCCTCACCGAGCGGCATCGCCTACGCCGGGGGCTCGGTCTGGATGGCGGGCCTGCGGGGCGAGCGGTTGTGGCGCATCCCGGTGAGAGGTGTGAAGGGCGAGCCGAAGCCCCAGTCGTTCCTCAAGGGCGAGCACGGCAGGCTGCGCACGGTGCTCGCGGCGGGCGGCGACAAGCTGTGGCTGGTGACGAACGAGACGGACTCGCGGGGCACGCCGGGGCAGGGCGACGACAAGATCCTGGTGGTGGAGGTGAAGTGAGTCAGCCGCTCGGCTCTTCGGCGGGCGCTATCGGCTCGCCGGGAGCGATCCGGTCACCTGGGACCGCTTGCTCGTCGGGGTCCGGCGTCTCGTCCGCGCGGGGTGCGGGGACGGGTGGGCGTACGACCACCTTGCCCGAGGACAGGTCGATCGGTCCGCGCCCGGGATCGCCGTCGGCGAGGTCGACCCGGGTCATCTCCAGACGCTTCTGTTCGTCGTCGGTGTGCTTGCGCCCCGGCGCGAAAATCGCCTCGATCGCGTTGAACACTGCGCCTCCCTGGAGCCGAGTCTCTGCCGTCAAGCGTAAGCGAGGCGGTGGATAACGGGCCGGGGCCGCGAAGGCGCAGGTCACCGGTGTGCGGCCGAGGTACGGCCGGTGGGCGGGCCGCGGTCAGGTGCCGGCCCTCTGGCCCACGGTGGCCGCGCCGTCCGAGGGGAACAGCCGCAGCCGGTGGGCGAGCGCGGCGGCCTCGCCGCGGCCGGTGACGGACAGCTTGGCGAGGATGTTGGAGACGTGGACGCTCGCCGTTTTCGGGGAGATGAAGAGCTCCTCGGCGATCTGGCGGTTGCTGCGGCCCACCGCGACCAGGCGCAGCACGTCCCGCTCCCGGCTGGTCAGACCCAGCGCCTCGGCGGGGTCGGCCGGGACGGCGGGGGCGGGGGCGGCCTCGGTGGGGTGCAAGGTGAGGCGGGCGCGCTGGGCGAGCCCGGTGATCGACTCGAGGAGCGGTCGCGCGCCGAGCCGTTCGGCCACCTCGCCCGCCTGGCGCAGCAGTCGGGTGGCGCTGTCGCGGTCGGTGCCGTCCGGGGCGAGGAGGGCCTCGGCGAGGCGCAGGCGCACGCGGGCGAGGTCGTAGGGCCGCTCCAGCGGTTCGACGGCGGCGACCACGGCGGCCCAGTCGGCGGCTTCGTCGCGGCCCTCGGCGCGCAGCAGTTCGGCGCGGGTCCACTCGTCGTAGGCGCGCCAGAGGGGGATGGGGGTGGCGAGGGATCTGGTGATGCGGCGGATCTGTTCGACGGCGGCGGCGCGGCCCGGCTCGGCGGCGGGCAGCCCGCGGGCGTCGGCCTCCATCGCGGCGGCGTGGAGCAGCAGTGGCCAGCCGTACTTGTAGGTGCCGAAGGGGAGCCCGGAGGCCAGGCCGCGTTCGACCTCGGCGCGGCCGTCGAGGATGCGGCCCTCGGCCGCCGCGATGCCCAGGGAGATGCGGGCCAGCGGGAGGACGTACTGCGGCTGTGGGTCGTGGCTGCCGTAGTGGTGGTGGGCGGCCTGGAGGTGGCGGGTGGCGGCGTCGAGGTCGCCGCGGAAGAGCGCCATGCGCGCGGAGCACTGGGCGGCGGAGCCCCGCGGCTTGGCACTGTGCACGCAGCGGTGGGTGTGGGCGACGGCCTCGGCGGCCTCGTCCCAGCGGCCCAGGGAGACGAGGGATTCGGCGGCGTTGGCCCAGATCCAGCCCTCGGTGTCCATCAGGCCGTACTTCCGGCAGAACTCGATGCCCTCCATCGCGACCTTCACGGACTCGGCGGAGCGGCCGACGCCTTCCAGGGCGGAGGGCAGGTTGATGTGGGCGCGGCCGAGGTCGGTGACCAGGCCCTGCTCGACCACGCGGTCCCTGACCTCGTACATCTCGGCGAGGCCGGCCTCCGGGTCGCCCGCCTCGATGAGGAGGTTGCCGCGGGTGAGCCGGGCGTTGAGCTCGATGGTGTCGGCCTTGACCATGCGGGCGAACTCGACGGCTCGTTCGGCGGCGGCCATGGTCTCCGGGCCGGGGTCGTGCAGCATGCCCCAGGAGGCGCGGTAGACGAGCACGTCCGCGTGCACCTCGGAGGGCGGCAGGCCGCGCATCAGCTCCTGCGCCTTCGCGATCTCGTCCCAGCCGTCCCCGCGGCCGAGGGTGGAGACGAGGCGGGAGCGCTGGACCCAGAACCAGGCGGAGCGCAAGGGGTCGCTGTCGCCGTCCAGGAGGCGCAGGGCACGCTTGGTGATCTTCAGCGCGCGTTCGCGTTCACCGCACAGGCGTCCGGCGACGGTGGCCTCGGCCATCAGGTCCAGGAAGTGCAGCGGGGTGGTGGCGGGGTCGCAGCCGCAGGCGGGGTAGCCCTCGACGTAGTCGGCGGGGCGGAGCTGTTCGCGTACGGCGTCGGGGGCGTCGTCCCACAGCTCCATGGCCCGTTCCAGGAGGCGCAGTTGCTCGGCGTAGGCGTGCCGGCGGCGGGCCTCGACGGAGGCGCACAGGACGGCGGGCAGGGCCTTGGCGGCGTCGTGCGCGTGGTACCAGTAGGTGGCCAGGCGGGCGGCGCGCTGATCGGCGGAGACGAGCGAGGGGTCGGCCTCCAGGGCTTCGGCGAAGCGGCGGTTGATGCGTGAGCGTTCGCCGGGCAGCAGGTCGTCGCTGACGGCCTCGCGGACCAGGGAGTGCCGGAAGCGGTAGCCGTCGCCGTCGGGCGAGGCGAGCAGGATGTTCGCGCCGACGGCGGCCCGCAGGGCTTCGATGAGGTCGTCCTCGCCGAGCCCGGCGACCTCGGCGAGCAGCTCGTACTCGACGGTGGAGCCGCCTTCGGCGACGATCCGGGCGACCCGCTGGGTGTCCTCGGGCAGTTCCTCGACGCGGACCAGGAGGAGGTCGCGCAGGGAGTCCGTCAGGCTCGCGCAGCTGTTGCCGTGGGAGGCGACGGCGAGTTCCTCGACGAAGAAGGCGTTGCCGTCGGAGCGGTCGAATATGTCGTCGACCAGGGCCTGTTCGGGTTCGGCCGCGAATATCCCGGCCATCTGGCGGGCGACTTCGTCCCTGCTGAAGCGGCCGAGTTCGATGCGGCGCACCGTGCGCAGCCGGTCCAGCTCGGCGAGGAGGGGGCGCAGCGGGTGGCGGCGGTGGATGTCGTCGGCGCGGTAGGTGGCGAGCAGGACGAGCCGGCCGCCGCGCAGGGTGCGGAAGAGGTAGGCGAGGAGGTGGCGGGTGGAGGCGTCGGCCCAGTGCAGGTCCTCCAGGGCGACGACGACGGTGCGGTCGCGGGAGAGGCGTTCCAGGAGGCGGGCGGTCAGCTCGAAGAGGCGGGCCACGTCCTGCTCGTCGGATCTGCCGGCGGCGCCGTGTCCGTGGCCGTTGGCGAAGGAGGCGGCGCCGGCCAGTTCGGGCAGGAGCCGGGCGAGTTCTTCCTCCTGGCCCTCGGCGGCGGCGGCCAGTTCGTCCGGGAGCTGCCGGCGCAGGGCGCGCAGGGCGGTGGAGAAGGGGGCGAACGGCAGGCCGTCGGCGCCGATCTCCACGCAGCCGCCGAGCGCGACGACGGCGCCCCGCTTCCGGGCGGCCTCGGAAAACTCCTCGACGAGGCGGGTCTTGCCGACGCCCGCCTCACCGCCGAGCAGCAATGCCTGCGGCTCGCCCGTGCCGGGGCCCCCGGCTCCTTCGAGCGGGGTTCCCGTGGCGCGGGCGAGCGCTTCGTTCAGTACGCCCAACTCGTCGGCGCGGCCGACGAACACCGGGCTGACGGACCTGGTCTCCACGTCCGCGAGCATCGCACAGTGCGCGGACCGTTCGGCACCCGATATCCGCGATGCGGTCACGGCCGGCGCCCCGCGGAGCTGCCCGGACGTCTCGCGCACCCGTCCCCCCGGCAGCTCTGCCGGCGCCGTGGGCACCGGAACCGGCCCGGTCACCTCAGGCGGCCCGGGTGAAGCGGGACTTCCACAGGGGCGCGCTCACCCGCCCCTCGGCTTCGTCGCCGGCCGAGCGGCGGCGGGCCTCGGCGCGGCGGTTCCTGCGGACCTCGCGGATCAGGTGGCGGCGGTCGGCCTCGCGGGCCAGCTCGGCGGCGCGCATCTGGTGGATCTCGTACTCGAACATCTCGTACCCCTCGGGTGGTTGGTGGTGCCATCGCTCTCTGCGATGACTCCACTCTCGTCTCCCAGGGGGGTGTCCCACATCGGGCGAGTGCCGCATCTCCGGTGGACCGGGGGCCTTAGGTACGGCGCGGGGCGGGCCGGGGGCCTTAGCCCCGGACCCGCCCCTGCCTTACGTACGGAACGCCTGCGGACCGCGTGGGGACAGGCGCGTGAGGGTGGTTCAGGAAGGTGTCGACGGGAGGCCGAGCAGTACGTCCGAGTACTTCAGCGCGGCGAGGGTCAGTCCGATCACACCGAGCACGACACCGGCCCACGCCACGGACTTGATCCACGGTGCCTGTTCCCGGCCGGGGGCGCCGAACGCGGGCCTGGCCAGGACCACGAAGCCGGTGACCAGGGCGGCGAGCGCGAAGATGCCCGCGATCAGGGCGGTGATCTTCCAGGAGTCGCCGTACAGGGACTGGACCTGCCGGGCGACGCTCGCGGACCGGGCGGTCTCCAGCTGCCCGATGATGTTCGAGCGGGCGGCGGCGACCGTGCCGAGCCAGCCGCCGGAGAGGCCGATCACGCCGAGTGCGGCGGAGACCACGGCGGCGGCGCCCTGGCCGACCCCGGCGGCGGCCTTGGCGGGCCGGGCCACGGCCTCGTCCTCCTCGCCCGCCTCGTCCGCCTCGCTCGCCTCTCCCGTCCCGTCCACGTCCTCCGCGCTGTCCCCGGACTTGGTGACGTCGACCGTGGCCGCCTCCCTCGCCGGCGCCGGCTCCTTGGCCCCGGTCACTTCCTCGGTCCCGGTGGCATCCTTGGCCCCGGCCGCGTCCTTCGTCTCAGTACCCATGCGCCGCACCGTACGGACGGAGTCTGAGAGCCGTCTTAACGGCCTCCGCCGGCGGCCTCCCGCGCCGCCCGCCACTGCGGAGCGAGCACGGACCAGACCTCCATGTCGTGCCGCACCCCCTGCCAGGGGAAGCTCTCCCGCAGTACGCCGTCCCTGATGAACCCGAGGCGCGCGGCGGCGGCCTTGCTGCGTTCGTTGCGGGACGACACCAGCCACTCCACGCGGTGCATGCCGCGCTGTTCGACCGCCCAGTCGACGAGGACGCGCGAGGCCTTGTTCACCAGGCCGCGTCCGGCGGCCGACGGCTCCAGCCACACGCCGATCTCGCAGCTGTCGGAGCCGGTGTCGAAGATCCGGAAGAGGACGCCGCCGACCAGGGTGCCCTCCAGCCAGATGCCGTACAGGCGCCCGGTGTCGGAGGCCTGTTTGTCGGCGTACGACTGGAGGAAACCGCGCGCCGTCTCCAGGTCCTTCACCGTCACGGTGAAGGGCACCCACGCGCCCGCGTACTCCCGCGCGCGCTCGATGTGTCCGAGAAATTCCTGCGCCTGCCACGGCTCGATCGGCCGCAGCTCAGCGCCCTTGTCCAGCGATATCGCGAACATCCCGCTCCCGCTCCTCAGGTCCACTCACGTCCTCGTGCGGCGCCGGGTCCCCGCGCCGCTCGGAGATCGTCGCACGCGCACCGCCCGTGTCCGAACGACTTTCGGGCGGCTCGATGCTGATGCGCGGCAGGAGGCGGTCCAGGCGCCGCGGCAGCCACCAGTTGGCGCCGCCGAGCATGTGCATGAGGGCGGGCACGAGCAGGGTCCGCAGGACGAAGGCGTCGAGGGCCACGGCCGCCGCGAGGGCGATGCCGAACATCGCGATGACGCGGTCGCCGCTGAGGACGAAGGCCAGGAAGACGGAGATCATGATGACGGCCGCGGAGTTGATCACGCGGCTCGTCTCGGCGAGGCCGACGCGGACGGCCCGCCGGTTGTCACCGGTCTCCAGCCACTCCTCGTACATCCGGCTGACCAGGAACACCTGGTAGTCCATGGAGAGCCCGAAGAGGACGGAGACCATGATCACGGGCAGGAAGGGTTCTATCGGCCCGGCCGCGCCGAGTCCGAGCAGTTCGCTCCCCCAGCCCCACTGGAAGATCGCGACGACGACCCCGAACGCGGAGGCGACGGCGGCGACGTTCATCACGGCGGCCTTGAGCGGGATGCCGACCGAGCGGAAGGCGAGCAGGAGCAGGACGCAGCCGAGTCCGATGACGACGCCGACGAAGAGCGGCAGTTTCCCGACGATGATCTCCGCGAAGTCGTCGTAGCTCGCGGTGACGCCGCCGACCGCCACGTCCAGGGAGTTGTCCGTCTCGGCCGCGGGCAGGACGTCCTCGCGCAGCCGGTCGACGAGGTCGCTGGTCTCCCTGGACTGCGGGGCGGAGTCGGGGACGACGGTGAGGAAGGCCGTGCGGCCGCTCTCGTCGTACGTCGCGGGGCTGACGGAGGCGACGCCCTCGGTCGACCCGAGCGTCGTGCCGAGGTCGTCCAGGGCGTTGCGGTCGCCCGCGCCGTAGACCTCGCTGACCAGGGTCAGGGGGCCGTTCACGCCCGGTCCGAAGCCGTCGGCGAGCAGGTCGTAGGCCTGCCGGGTGGTGGTGGACGCGGGGTTGTTGCCCTGGTCGGAGGTGCCGAGGTGGAGGGCGAGGGTCGGCAGCGCGAGCACGGCCATGACGAGGACGGCGACGGCGCCGAGGAGCTTGGGGTGGCGCTCGACGAAGGCGGCCCAGCGGGCGGCGAGCCCGGTCGGCAGCTCCGGCGCCGGCCCGTGCTCGGCGAGCCTGCGGCGTTCGCGGCGGCTCAGGGCGCGCGGCCCGATCCAGGAGAGCAGGGCGGGCAGCAGCGTGACGGAGGCGGCGACGGTGAGGACGACGGTCAGCGAGGCGGCGATCGCGACGCCGTTGAGGAAGCTGAGCCGCAGGATGAGCATGCCGAGCAGGGCGATGCAGACCGTGGCGCCGGCGAAGACGACGGCGCGTCCGGTGGTGGCGACGGCGCTCTCGGCGGCCTCGGCCACGGGCAGGCCCCGTTTGAGGCCCTTGCGGTGCCTGGTCACGATGAACAGGGCGTAGTCGATGCCGACGCCGAGGCCGATCAGCGTGCCCAGCATCGGGGCGAAGTCGGCGACGGTCATCACCTGGCCGAGCAGCACGATGCCCGCGTACGCGGTGCCGACGGAGACCAGCGCGGTCGCTATGGGCAGGGCGGACGCGGCGAGGGAGCCGAAGGCGAGGAAGAGCACGACGGCGGCGACGGCGATCCCGACGACCTCGGCGACCTGGGCGCCCTTGGACTCGGTGAGGCCGACGGCGGTACCGCCGAGCTCGACTTCCAGGCCGTCGGACTCGGCGGCCTTGGCGGTGTCGACGACCCGCTGGGCGTCGGCCCTGTCGATGTCGTCGGCCTGCTCGCGGAAGGTGACGGTGGCGTAGGCGGTGCGGCCGTCCCGGCTGACCTGGCTCGCGCCCTGGCTGTCGTAGGGACTCGTCACGGAGGCCACGGCGGGCAGGCCGGCGATCTTGTCCAGGGCGCCGGTCATGGTCCGCTCGACGTCGGCCGCGCGGACGGAGTCGCCGGGTCCGGTGTGCCAGACGACGGTGTCGCTGTCGCCGCCGAGGCCGTGGAAGCCCTTGTCCAGGAGATGGGTGGCGCGGCCGGACTCGGTGCCGGGGACCTCGTAGTCGTTCGAGTACGCGGATCCGGCCACGGCGGCGGCGGCCGTGGCGCCGCCGAGGGCGAGGAGCCAGAGCAGGACGGCGATGAGGCGGTGCCGGACACACCATCGTGCGAGTGCTGCCACGTACTGGCTCCCTGGGTGATGTGTGGATCTTCATCGGGAACAGCAGCGACACGACTGGACAGCCCGTAAAGAACGCATGTGAGACGACATGAGCGCCTCAGTCACCTTGACAGCCCCTGGAGATCGTTGGTCCCTTTCGTGGCGATACTCACAGGGGGACGAGGTGTGCGCGGAGGCACCCGGGGGCACCTCCGCGCACCAGAACCACACGACGTGACCGAGCGCACCGGGCGTCAGCCCGAGACGCTGGCGCGGCCGTTCTCGATGTGGCCCATGAGGCGGCGGCGGAACGCGGTGTCGCGGTCCGTCGTGACCTCCACGTCGTACCAGCCGTGCTCGTCGTCGGTCCGCCAGGCGACGGTGCGGCTGCTGCCCGCCTTGACGCGGACGGTGCGCGTGCGGCGCCTGACGTCGTCCTCGTCCACGTAGCCGAGCGGCTTGACCGTGAAGACCAGCTCGCCCCGGCCGCGGTTGGCGAGGGTGAGGTGGATCTCGCGGCGGGTGATCGCCGAGGCGAGCCGTGCGCCGCCGTCCTTGCCGCCCTTGCCGTCCTTGGCCGGGGCGCCGCCCTCGAACTCCCGTCGAAAGCCGTTCGGGCCAGTGACGGTGAAGTCGTACGCGTCGCCCCGCACCGGCACGGTCCAGGAGCCCTTGCGGACGACGTCCTGGTGCTGCGGGACCGTGAACTCACCGGCGTAGGGGTAGAGCGCGAAGTGGGCGCTGGAGCTGCCGCCGTTGCGCAGCCGCACCGTGAGCGTGCCGTCCTCGGCGGGCCGCACGTCCGCGTCCGGCTGGTACGGCAGCGGCCGGGCGCGCCGCACGCCCGGCTCCTGCACCGGCATGGCCTGCTCCAGGGGCGGCTGCGGCCTCCAGCGGCCGCTGAACGCCGGGATGGGGCCCGGCTGTTCGACGTCCGGCTGCCGGTGGGCGCGCCGGAAGTCGAAGGCACCGGTGAGGTCGCCGGTGACCTTGCGGCGCCAGGCACTGATGTTCGGTTCCTGGACGCCGGTCCACTTCTCCAGGAAGCGCACGACGGAGGTGTGGTCGAAGACCTCGGAGCAGACGTAGCCGCCGACGGTCCACGGCGAGACGACGAGCATCGGCACGCGCACGCCGAGCCCGGTCGGCCTGCCCTCCCAGCGCTCTTCCTTCTCCTCGGCCGAGTCGCCGCCGGGCACGGGTGGCGGGACGTGGTCGAAGAAGCCGTCGTTCTCGTCGTAGTTGATGAAGACGGCGGTGCGGCGCCACACCTCGGGGTGCGAGGCGAGCGCGTCGAGGATCTTGTAGACGATGGTCGCGCTGTGGATCGGCGACGAGACGCCGGGGTGCTCGGAGTCCACCGCGGACGGCACCAGGTAGGTGACCTTCGCGAGCTTGCCGGCCGCGACGTCCTCGGCGAACTTCTCGGCGAGCTCGCCGGTCGGCACGCGCCGCAGTCCGCGCTCGAACAGCGAGCGCTCGTGCTTGCTCAGCGTGGCGACGCCCTCCTCCAGGGCGGCGAGCAGCTTGGCGCGCTCGGTCTCGTCCCTGATGTCGCGCACCTTGGCGTAGAAGGCCTCCATGAAGGTGAGGCCGGTCTTGGCCAGGGCCTTGCGGGCGATGGCCTTGAAGGTGGTGAAGAACTCGATCTGGTTGTCGGTGAAGTTCTCCCACTCCGTGTACGTGCGCCAGCTCACGCCCGCCTTCTCCAGGCGCTCGGCGTAGGTCCCCCACCCGTAGCCGGGGTGGGTGCCCTCGGCGTACGCGTCGTTGCCGACGGCCCGCTTGCCGTTCGCCTCGTGGCCCGTCTTTCCGCTCCACAGGTGGTTGCGGTTGGGGCTGGTGGAGGTGTGGATGGAGGAGTGGTAGGCGTCGCAGACGGTGAAGGTGTCGGCGAGTTCGTAGTGCAGCGGGATGTCCTCGCGCGTGTAGTACGCCATGGTCGCCGCCGTCTTGGCGGTGATCCAGCCGTCCATCCAGCCGTCGTGCCAGGCCTTCGCGCCGCCGCCCCAGGAGTGGTCCAGGTCTCCGATGTACTGGAGGTCCTTCTTCTGCGCCTTGGCGGCCTCCCGCACGGGGAAGGGCAGGACGGTGCGCAGGCCGGCGGGCTGCTCGAAGACCGACTTGCCGCTCGGCAGCCGGATGGCGTTGCGGTCGCCGAAGCCGCGGACGCCCCGCAGGGACCCGAAGTAGTGGTCGAAGGAACGGTTCTCCTGCATCAGGATGACGACGTGCTCGATCGAGTCGAGGCCGCCTCCGCGCGGCGGCTCGTGCGCGAGCGCCTCCCGCAGCGACGGCGGCAGGAAGGAACCGGCGGCGGCCGCGCCGAGCGCGCCGCCGCCGACCGCCATCAGGCGTCTGCGCGAAATCTCCGGAGTCACGTACGACCTCCCAGTAGTCCTGGCCCTGTGGTTCTGGCCCTGTAGCTCTGCGGCCATGTAT
>NZ_JAFEXF010000100.1 GCF_016905445.1 Streptomyces sp. G44 | reverse complement strand
TATAAGGGGCAGGCGCAGGCGGGGGGCGCCCGGGGGGGGGGCGCTGTGGGCGCGCATCCCGGAGGCGGGGCCCTCGCCGAGGCCGCCGTCGGTCCACTCCACGGGGACGACGGTCTCGGCGCCGGGCGGCAGCGGGGCGCCGGTCATGATGCGGGCCGCCTGCCCCGCGCCGACGGTGGGCTGCTCGCCCGCGCCCGCGGCCACGTCGCCGATCACGGTCAGGACGGCGGGGAACTCCTCGCTCGCCCCCTCGATGTCGGCGACCCGTACCGCGTACCCGTCCATGGAGCTGTTGTCGAAGGGCGGCAGCGAGACGGGCACCGTGACGTCCTCGACGAGGACGCAGCCCTGCGCGTCGAGGAGTTGGAGCTCGATGGGTTCGAGCGGGCGGACGGTCGTGAGGATGTCGTCCAGATGCTCTTCCACCGACCACAGGGTGGTGTGGCCGGTGGTCGGTGCCGTCGTGCTGCTGCCGCTGCTCAAAGTGCTACATCTCCTCGGTGACGTAACTGCGAAGCCAGGCCTTGAAGTCCGGGCCCAGATCCTGACGTTCGCACGCCAGTCTGACAATGGCACGCAGATAGTCGCCGCGGTCGCCGGTGTCGTAGCGGCGGCCCTTGAAGACGACGCCGTGCACCGGGCCGCCGACCTTCTCGTCCGCGGCGAGCTGCTGGAGGGCGTCGGTGAGCTGGATCTCGCCGCCGCGGCCCGGCTCCGTCTTGCGCAGGACGTCGAAGACGGCGGGGTCCAGGACGTAGCGGCCGATGATCGCGTAGTTGCTGGGCGCGTCGGCGGTGTCGGGCTTCTCGACGAGGTCGGTGACCTTGACGACGTCGCCGTCCTCGGTGGGCTCGACGGCGGCGCAGCCGTAGAGGTGGATCTGTTCCGGGGCCACCTCCATGAGGGCGATGACGCTGCCGCCGCACTCCTCCTGGATCTCGACCATCCGGGCGAGGAGCGGGTCGCGGGGGTCGATGAGGTCGTCGCCGAGGAGCACGGCGAACGGCTCCCTGCCGACGTGCGGAGCCGCGCACAGCACCGCGTGACCGAGTCCCTTGGGGTCGCCCTGGCGGACGTAGTGCATCGTCGCCAGGTCGCTGGACTCCTGGACCTTGGCGAGCCGCGCCTCGTCACCCTTCTTCAGGAGGGCCGACTCCAGCTCGTAGTTGCGGTCGAAGTGGTCCTCCAGCGGGCGCTTGTTGCGGCCCGTGATCATGAGGACGTCGTCGAGACCCGCCGACACGGCCTCCTCGACCACGTACTGGATCGCCGGCTTGTCGACCACCGGCAGCATCTCCTTGGGAGTCGCCTTGGTGGCCGGCAGGAAGCGGGTGCCGAGGCCTGCCGCCGGGATGACCGCCTTGGTGATCCGGGGGGTGGGGGGGTGAGACTCAGTCATGTCGACACCATATCCGGTACGTATGTGCGGAATCTGTGGGTCCGGATCATTCGATGGCATATGCGCCCACCAGGGAGAAATGTGAGAAACCGATGAGCGGAACCGAGACCGGCGGACAGCCAACCAAGCGCACGTTGCGGCAAGGCTTCCTCTCGGTGAGAAGCGGGTTGACCGCGGATGACACGCGGAAGGCGGCCGGACTGCTCGCCGGGCGTGCGCTGGAGCTCGCGGAGCTGGCCGGGGCGCGGACGGTCGCGGCGTACGTCTCCGTGGGGAGCGAGCCCGGCACGCGCGTGCTGCTCGACACCCTCCACGCGCGCGGGACCCGGGTCCTGCTGCCGGTGCTGCTCCCGGACAACGACCTCGACTGGGCCGCGTACGAGGGGCCGGGCTCCCTGGTCCGTGTGCGGCACCAGGGGAAGATCGAGCTGCTGGAGCCCTCCGGAGCACGGCTCGGCCCCGAGGCCGTGCTGGCGGCGGACGCCGTCCTGCTGCCGGGGCTCGCGGTGGACGGGCGCGGTGTGCGGCTCGGGCGGGGCGGCGGCTCGTACGACCGCGTCCTGGCCCGCCTGGAGCTCTCGGGCGCCGATCCCGCCCTCGTGGTGCTCCTGTACGACTCCGAGGTCGTCCCGCACCTCCCCGCGGAGGCGCACGACCTGCCGGTGCACGCCGTGGTGACGCCGTCGGGGGTGCGCCGCTTCCGCTGACCCCAGGCAGCCGAAAAGGGCCCTCCACGCGCGCGTGGAGGGCCCTTTCAGGATCTTCCGGTACCGGAGAGGTTCCGGTCAGGGGCGCAGGACCAGCTTGTCGCCGGTGCTCTTCTCGACCGCCTTCTCCGAGTAGGCCCAGGGCAGGAGTTCACCCTTGGCCCACTTCTCGGTCTGGTCGGTGTAGTGCGCGTTGTACGCGTGCCCCGAGGCGCCGGTGAGGTTGATCCACTTGGACTTGTCGAGGTCCTTGAGGTTCACCACCATGCGCATCGACGGCACCCAGACCACGCCGTAGCCGCCCGCCGCGTTCCAGCCGGTGGCGTTGACCGCCGCCTCGCCGCCGCCGAGGTTCCAGGGGCCGCGGTTGAGCACGTACTGGAGCCAGCCGGGGCCCTCGGTGCCGAGCGTCTGGTTCTTCAGCGAGAGGCGGTGCAGGCGGCCCCAGCTCCAGGTGTCGATGTCCTTGCCGAGCTTGGCCGTCAGGTCCCAGCGCGCGTCCTCGAGGGCCCGCGCGAACAGCTGGTCGCGGGTCGTGGTCGCCTTGTCGGTACGGGTCTTCGGCGACTTCCACCAGTCGTTGGACTCGTCGTCGATGATCTTGCGGATCACCTCGTAGTAGCGGTCGCCGCCGTCCGGCTGGGCCGACTCCGCGTCGCGCTCGCCGCACTCGCGCACCTTCTTGCCCTCGTCCGCGGGGCCGGTGTTGCCGGCCGGCTCGACGCTCAGGCACTGGCCCTTGACGCGCAGCTCCTTGGGGAGCTTGTTGCCGAAGGCGAGCTTGAGGATGTTGCGCCAGACCGAGTTGAAGTAGGCGGCGGCGGCCGAATCGGCGTCCTGGGTGTAGTCCCAGCCCTCCAGGAGCTTCTGCGCCTCGCGGACGTACTTGTCCTTGACGTCGATCTTCAGCAGCTTGGGCACCAGCAGCTTGGCGATCTCGCTGCTGTTGTCCATCTGCATGAGGCGCATGTCCTCGGTGGAGATCTTGCCGCCGTTCTTGATCTTCGACTGGATCAGGTCGTCGATGCGCTGGCTGCGCGCGCCGAAGCCCCAGTCCGAGGTGAGCTTGTACGGGTACTTGTCCTCGTCGACCACGGCCTGGTTGGCGGTGACGATGTAGCCGCGCTCGGGGTCGTACTCGTAGGGCAGGGCGTCCTGCGGGATGTAGCCCGTCCAGCGGTACTCCGGGTCCCAGCCGGGCGCCGGGAGCGAACCGTCGCCCTTGCCACGGGTCGGGATCCTGCCGGGCGCCTGGTAGCCGATGTGGCCCTCGCGGTCGGCGTAGACGAGGTTCTGCGACGGCACCTCGAACAGGGCGGCCGCCTTGCGGAACTCTGTGAAGTCCTTCGCCCTGTTCAGCTTGAAGACCGCGTCCATGGACTTGCCGGGGTCCAGCGCGGTCCAGCGCAGCGCCACTCCGTAGCCGTCGCCCCGGTCGGGGGCCGCGGCGTCGACGTGGGCCTTCTTGCCGACCTTGACCAGTTCGTCGTCGCGGTCGGAGATGAGCGGGCCGTTGTTCGTCTCGCGGACCGTGATCTTCTTCGCCTTGCCGCCCGCGACCTTGATGGTCTCCTCGCGCGACTCGAAGGGCAGCACCTTCTTGCCGAACTGGTAGCCGTCCCCGGTGAACTTCTCCAGGTAGAGGTCCGTGACGTCGGCACCGAGGTTCGTCATGCCCCAGGCGATCTCGTCGTTGTGGCCGATGACCACACCCGGCATGCCGGAGAAGGTGTAACCGGAGACGTCGTACCGGCACTTGTCGGAGACCGACCGGCAGTGCAGGCCCATCTGGTACCAGACGGACGGCAGCTGCGGGGCCAGGTGCGGGTCGTTCGCGAGCAGGGGCTTCCCGGTGATCGTGTGCTCGCCGGAGACGACCCAGGAGTTCGAGCCGATGCCGTTGCCGTTCGGGCCGAGGATCGCGGGCACCTCGTCCAGGGCGTCGGAGACCCCGGAGAGCTGCGACTGGAGCCCGTCGGGCGCCTGGGCGCCACCCGCGAGGCCGGAGCCCGCGGTACCACCGCCCGTGCCCGTGCCCGTGCCTGTGCCGGCACCCGTGCCTGTGCCTGTGCCGGTGCCTGTGCCCGTTCCGCCGGTGCCTGTGCCCGTTCCGCCGGTGCCGGTGCCCTTGGGGTCGTACTCCTTGGTGAGGGCGTCGTAGGCGCCCTCACGGACGATCGGCTTGTTCCGCTTGTACGGGTACTCGGGGTACAGGTCCTTGATCTGCGAGGGGCCGAGGCGGCTCGTCATCAAGGAACGGTCGATCTCGTCCTGCATGTTGCCGCGCAGGTCCCAGGCCATGGCCTTGAGCCAGGCCACGGAGTCGACCGGGGTCCACTTCTGCGGCTTGTAGTCGTTGGTGAAGCCGAGCGCCGCGTACTCGACGGAGATGTCCTTGCCGTCCTTGCCGTCGAGGTAGGCGTTGACTCCCTTGGCGTAGGCCTGGAGGAACTTCTTCGTCTCCGGGGAGAGCTTGGAGTCGTACTCCTTCTTCGCCACCCGGTGCCAGCCGAGCGTGCGCAGGAACTCATCCCTCTTGACCTGGCTCTTGCCGAACATCTCGGAGAGCCGCCCGGAGGTCATATGACGGCGTACGTCCATCTCCCAGAAGCGGTCCTGCGCCTGGACGTAGCCCTGCGCCATGAACAGGTCGGCGTCGGACTCCGCGTAGATCTGCGGGATTCCGTTCCCGTCGCGCTTCACCTCGACGTTGCCGGAGAGGCCGTCGAGCTTGAGGGTCCCCTTGGTCTGCGGGAAGGAGGCGCGCACGGTGCTGACGCTCCAGTACGCGCCGAAGCCGATGCCTCCGACGATGGCCAGGACCAGGACGATCACGACGAGGCGGGCTCGGCGCCCCTTCTTCTTGCCGGACTTATGACCGGAAGAGGCGGTGGTGTTGGAGGGCATCGCTGTCCTTGCTGTCCTTACGCGAGCGGCAGGGCGGGCTGTGCTGTCGGGCGGGCGGCTCTGGGAGCGCTGGAGCAACCATAGGCGCAGGGCGTCTGGACTCCGGACGCGGAGTCAGGAACCGGACCTCGAAAGATCGTAAACGCGTTCGAAGACATCAAGGAGGCGTTAACGATTAGGTAAGGTAACGAAGTACTTGGCTCGCAAGAAGTAGTGGTTGCGTGCGCACGGAGGAAGGAACGGCCCCTGACTGTCCACCACCTCAACCAGCTCCTGCTCGTCTGCTCGCTCGTTCTGCTCGTCGCGGTGGCAGCGGTCCGCGTCTCCTCGCGCAGCGGGCTCCCCAGCCTGCTCCTGTACCTCGGCATCGGCGTCGCCATGGGCCAGGACGGCATCGGCGACGTCCACTTCGACAACGCCGAGCTGACGCAGGTCATCGGCTATGCCGCCCTGGTCGTGATCCTGGCCGAGGGCGGTCTCGGCACGAAGTGGAAGGAAGTGCGGCCCGCCCTGCCGGCGGCCGCCGTGCTCTCCACGGTGGGCGTAGCGGTGAGCGTGGGCATCACGGCGGCCGGTGCGCACTACCTGGTGGGCCTGGACTGGCGGGCGGCCCTGATCATCGGCGCGGTCGTCTCCTCCACGGACGCCGCGGCGGTCTTCTCGGTGCTGCGGAAGGTGCCGCTCCCCTCTCGCATCACGGGCGTGCTCGAAGCGGAGTCGGGGTTCAACGACGCCCCTGTGGTGATCCTCGTCGTGGCGTTCTCCACGGCGGGCCCGGTGGACGACTGGTACGTGCTGCTCGGCACGATCGCCCTGGAGCTGGCGATCGGCGCCGCGATCGGCATCGCGGTCGGGTGGCTCGGCGCCTACGGCCTGCGCCACGTGGCCCTGCCCGCCTCCGGCCTCTACCCCATCGCCGTCATGGCCATCGCCGTCGCCGCCTACGCCGCCGGCGCCATGGCCCACGGCAGCGGCTTCCTCGCCGTCTACCTCGCCTCGATGGTCCTCGGCAACGCCAGGCTGCCGCACTGGCCCGCCACCCGCGGCTTCGCCGAAGGCCTCGGCTGGCTCGCCCAGATCGGCATGTTCGTCCTGCTCGGCCTCCTGGTCACCCCGCACGAACTGCTGGACGCGACCTGGCAGGCGATCGTCATCGGCCTGGTCCTGACGATGGTGGCGCGGCCCCTGGAGGTCGTGCTGAGCCTGCTGCCGTTCCGCATCCCGTGGCAGGAGAAGGCACTGCTGTCCTGGGCCGGCCTGCGCGGCGCCGTGCCCATCATCCTGGCCACCATCCCCATGGTGAACGGCGTCGAGGACAGCCAGCGGATCTTCAACATCGTCTTCGTGCTCGTCGTCGTCTACACCCTCGTGCAGGGCCCCACGCTGCCCTGGCTGGCCAGGCTGCTGCGGATCGGGGGCTCCTCGGAGGCCGCCGACCTCGGCATCGAATCGGCGCCCCTGGAGCGGCTGCGCGGGCACCTCCTGTCGGTCGCCATCCCCGAGGGCTCGCGCATGCACGGCGTAGAGGTGGGCGAGCTGCGGCTGCCGCAGGGGGCGGCGGTCACGCTGATCGTGCGGGGCGGCGAATCGTTTGTTCCGCTGCCCACGACGGTGCTGCGGCGCGGCGACGAGCTCCTGGTCGTGGCCACCGACCCGGTGCGGGACGCCGCCGAGAAGCGGCTGCGCGCGGTCGGCCACGGCGGAAAGCTCGCGAGCTGGCTGGGAACCGACGGAGAAAAACACCATTCATAGGTGGCGGGGGTCTCATCCGCTGCGATCATCGGGCCGAATGCGGTTCTTGCCTGTACGATTAAGGCGCCCCGAGCGGAAGCTGGACAGCGTCCCGCTCGGAGCCGCACTGAGGTACCGAAGACCTGAAGTACTGAAGTACTGAAGTACCCGAAGCACCTGAAGTACCCGAAGCACCTGTACCAACTGATCGAACCAACTCTGCCTGAAGCAGAGCTGGCGCGACCGTATGGCGGCCGAGGCGCCCCCGCAGTGGGCCCCGGCATCTACCGCAGTTCCGCGCAAGAGGACAGCTCTCGGCGCCGCCGCCCCACAAGGGAGGCCGCGCTACCAGGCGGCAGAAAGGCACGGCCGTGGCATCCACGGTCACCGAATCCCGCCCGGGTTACGGACAGCTCCTGCGCACCCCTCGCGCCTGGACGTTCCTGCTCCCCGGCTTCGCGGCGCGACAGCCGTTCGCGATGCTGACCATCTCCATCGTCCTGCTGGTGCAGCACACCACCGGCTCGTACGGTGCCGCGGGCGCCGTCTCGGCCGTCACCGGCGTCTCCATGGCGCTGTTCGCCCCCTTCAGCGGCAAGCTCGCCGACCGGTTCGGGCAGCGCGCCGTGCTGGTGCCCGGCGTGCTCGTCCACTCCGCCTCGGTCATCGCCCTGACGGTGCTGGCGCTCTCCGACGCCCCCCTGTGGGCGCTGTTCGTGGCCGCCGTGCCCGCGGGCGCCTCTACGCCGCAGATTGGCCCCATGGTGCGGGCCCGCTGGGGCGTCAAGCTCCAGGACTCCCCGCTGGCCACCACCGCGGCCGCCTTCGAGTCGGTCACCGACGAGCTGACCTTCGTCCTCGGGCCGCTCGTGGCGACCGCCCTGTGCACCGGCGTCGACCCGTCCGCCGGTCTCCTCACGGAAGCCGGGCTGACGCTGGTCGGCGGCCTGCTGTTCGCCGCGCAGAAGGGCACCCAGCCGAAGCCGTCCTCGCAGACCGAGGGCCACGCGCGCGTGGAGCACGTCTCCGCGCTGCGGGTCCCCGGTATCCGCGTGCTGATCGTGACGTTCCTCGGGATCGGCGCCGTCTTCGGCGGCATGCAGGTCTCGCTGGCCGCGTTCACCGAGTCCATCGGCCGGCCGGGCCTGAACGGTGTCCTGTACGGCACGTTCGCCGCGGGCAACATGCTCTCCGGAGTGGTGTGCGGCGCCATCGCCTGGAAGGTCTCCCCGCAGCGGCGCCTCCTCGTGGCGTACGCGGCGCTGACGCTGATGGCCTCCGGGCTGTGGGCCGCGCACTCCGCGCTGCTGCTCGCCGGGCTCGGCCTGCTGGTCGGCGTCTGCATCGCGCCGGCCCTGATCACCGGTTACACGCTGGTGGACAAGCTGGTGCCGCCGACCGGCCGCACCGAGGCCTTCACCTGGCTGACCGGCGCCGTCGCGCTCGGCCAGGCCGCGGCCGTCACGGTCGCCGGACAGCTGGAGGACCGCTTCTGGGACGGGGCCGGATTCCTGGTCCCCCTGGGCGGCACGGCACTGGCCCTCGTGGTCCTCGTGACGCTGCGCTCGCGCCTGGTCCCGAAGGCCTCGGGGCGCACGGTGGCGCGTGGCGTCGGTCACCGCCAGCCGGTCACGGTGGACTGATCCCCCGGAATACGTCACTATGGATCGTCGTTAGCACTCATCGAGTGAGAGTGCCAGGAGGAAGCAAGTGCCGACGTACCAGTACCAGTGCACCGAGTGCGGCGAGGGCCTCGAGGCGGTGCAGAAGTTCACGGACGACGCCCTGACCGTGTGCCCGAACTGCGACGGACGCCTCAAGAAGGTGTTCTCGGCGGTCGGCATCGTCTTCAAGGGCTCCGGCTTCTACCGCAACGACAGCCGCGGCTCGTCGTCGAGCAGCACGCCGTCGTCTTCGTCGTCGTCGAAGTCCACGTCCGACGCGAAGCCGTCGTCGACGGGCTCTTCCTCGTCGGCCTCCTCGACTTCTTCGTCCTCGGCGGCCTCATCGTCCTCGTCGTCCGGCTCCTCGTCGGCTTCGAGCTCGGCCGCGTAAGGCTTCCAGGCTTCTTCTCCAAGGACCTCGCCGATCATCGACGGCGGGGTCCTCGGCGTGTCAGGGCGCCGATACCGTGCCGTCCGTGGTGAACACGGCGAACGGGTTCTGTCGGTGATGCGGGCCGAGTACGGGGGCGGCACGCTGCTCGTGCCGGATCAGCTGGTGGACCGCACAAGGGCGCGTACGCAGACGGGGATTTCGGCTGCCGTGGGGGACGCCGGGAGGCCTTGAAGGTGCCGGGAGGCGTTGCAGGTGCCGGGAGGTCTTGCAGGTACCGGGAGGCCTTGCAGGTGCCGGGCCTGGTGGAAGTTCTCCTTCGGGTGAGGGAGTTGTCCACAACCGGCGGGTAGTCCACGGGCCTCAGCGGGAATCGGCGCGGGCCTGCATCGTGAGGGCACAAGCCCATCTCTGGCACCGCAGGCGGTGGTTGTCATGACCCACGTTCCTCCCCAGGCCCGTCCGTCGGACGGCTGCCCTGTCCCTCCCTTCACGCCCGTGCGGGTGCGCGGCGGCCATCCATGGCTGCGCCGGCTGCTGCGGCACCGGCGGCGGGTCCTGGCCGTCGGGCTCGCGATGACCGCCGCCGCCCTCGCGACCACGGCCCCGCGGGACACCGACCGGCCGCGGGGGCCCGCCCTGGCGGCCGAAGAGTCACGGGAGCGGGCGCCCGCGGAGACGGTGGCCGCGCCGGTGCGGATCGCGGACGCGGCGGCCGCCGCGCTGCTGCGCCCCGGCGACCAGGTCGACGTGATCGCCGCCGAGGGGCCGCCGGGGAGTGGTGCGAGGCCGCACGTGGTGGCGGCGGGCGCGCGGGTGACCGAGGTGCCCGAGCAGGCGGAAGGACCCGCCGAGAGCGGGGCACTGGTGGTGCTCTCGGTGCCGCGCGCCACGGCTTCGCGGCTGGCCGGAGCCGGGGCGAGCGCCCGCCTGGCGGTGACCCTGCGATGAACCGCACCGTTCACGATCGCACTGGCACCCGGGCAAGTCGCCCGTTGGGGAAGGCTGATTGGACAGGCTCTCCACGGTCTGACGTAGGTTGCGAAGTCGATTGTTCCGCAACCCGCACATGCAACGAAAGGCCTCGTGGTGAGCGAGAAGAAGGAACCGGGCGTCTGGGAGGGCTTCAAGGCCTTCCTGATGCGCGGCAATGTGGTCGACCTGGCGGTGGCGGTGGTCATCGGCGCCGCGTTCACCAACATCGTGAACTCAGTGGTGAAGGGTGTCATCAACCCGCTGGTCGGCGCCTTCGGCACGAAGAACCTCGACCACTACAGCTCGTGCCTGAAGTCTCCCTGCGAGATGAACGCCGCGGGCGAGGTCTCCAAGGGCATCCCCATCATGTGGGGCACCGTGCTCAGCTCGGTCCTCAGCTTCCTGATCACCGCGGCCGTCGTGTACTTCCTGATGGTGCTGCCGATGGCGAAGTACCTCGCGCGGGTCGCGGCCCGGCGGGCAGAGAAGGAGGGCACGCAGGAGGTCATCGAGGTCTCCGAGCTTCAGGTGCTCAAGGAGATCCGCGACGCCCTGGTGGCACAGCGCGGCTCGGGGCACGACGAGCGGTAGCGCGGGCGCAGAGGTGGTGGGGCGGTGTCGGCCCCTGCTGGAACCGGGCTCAGAGGTGGTGCGGCGGCTTCTCGTCGAGGAAGCGCGCCAGATCGGCGGCGCTGTCGCGGCCGGCCTCGGCCCGCTCGCCCCACCCTCGGTCCGTGTCGTCCGAAGACTGCTGCGACAGCGGGTCGTCGAAGACCAGAGCGTTCCGCGGCTTCTTGCCCTGCTCGGGGCTCGCCGGGCTCTTGGGACTCCTCGGGCTCTCCGGATCACGCGGTTCGGGGGCGGGGGCGGTGCTCATGTCTCCAGGGTACGTCCGCGGCGGCGCGCGGCCACCGTCGGACGGCCCTCGGCCCGTGGGCCGCGAAGATCCCCCGGTCGGCGGCGATCCGCACCGGTCCCGGCGCGGGCGTGCCGCGCGGGGCGAGGTCCTTGCCGGGACCGGCGCGGCGGCGGGCGAGGCCGGAGGTGGGCCGCAGGCCGGCGTCGCGGAGCAGGCCGCCGGTGGCGCGGGCGCCGAGGCAGCCGGACGTGTCGGGGACGATGGGCAGGCCCATTTCGTGCTTCAGGCGGCGCGGCAGCCCACCGGCCGCTTCACGCGTCGGCGAGGTCGCGGCCGGGCGGCGGCCTTGCTTCGCCCGGGTGGCCCTCCCGCGGTGCCGGGCGGCGCAGCCCACTTCGGCGTACGCCTTCTGCTGTGGTGGTCCCATGACGTCATCGCCCGGCTCACCCGACACCCCCGGCCCGCCCGGTCCCAGCGGCTCCCGCGGCACCCCCGGCCCCGCCGACTCCTCCGCGGCGGACCCGCGTCCCCCGGCGTCCGTCCCCGCGAGGCCGCTGCGGCCCCTCCGCGCGCGGGGGCGGGACGAGAAGCACCGCGCGGCGACACCGCTGGAGCTCTTCTTCGACCTCTGCTTCGTCGTGGCGGTCGCGCAGGCGGGTGCCGAGCTGGTGCACGCCGTCGCCGAGGGCCACGCGGGCGAGGGCGTCCTGAGTTACGCGATGGTCTTCTTCGCGCTGTTCTGGGCCTGGGTGAACTTCTCCTGGTTCGCGTCGGCGTACGACAACGACGACGCGCTGTACCGCGTGGTGACGCTGATCCAGATCGCCGGCGTCCTCGTCTTCGCCGCCGGGGTCTCCGAGGCCTTCCAGGAACACGACTTCCTGCTGGTCTGGCTCGGCTACCTCATCATGCGCATCGCGCTCTCCTCGCAGTGGCTGCGCGCGGCCAGGAACGCGACGGGCGCCGAGCGCGCCACGACCCTGCGGTACGCGGTCGGCGTGCTGGTTTGCCAGATCGGCTGGACGGGGCTGCTGTTCCTGCCGGAGGACGCCCGGCCCTGGCTGTTCCTCGTCATGGCGGTCGCCGAGATGTGCGTGCCGGTGCTGGCGGAACGGCAGTACACCACGGCCTGGCACCCGCATCACATCTCGGAGCGGTACGGCCTGTTCACGATCATCGTGCTCGGCGAGACGATCGCGGCGGCGACGATCGCCGTGAAGTCCGGCATCGAGGAGAACGACGCGCTCGACGAGCTCGTGCCCATCGCCGCGGGCGGGCTGCTCATCGTCTTCGCCGCGTGGTGGATCTACTTCGTCGTACCGATCCACGGAAGGCTGCGGAGCAACCGCCAGGCGTTCCTGTGGGGGTACGGCCACTACGTGATCCTCGGCTCGGCCGCCGCGATCGGTGCCGGGATCGAGGTGGCGGTCGAGCAGGCCGTGGGCGAGGCGCACCTGTCGACACTGGCCGCGTCCGCCGCGGTGACGGTCCCCACCGCGCTCTATCTGATCACCATCTGGGCGCTGCACTCCCGCTACTACAAGGTGGGCCTGGCCCAGCAACTGGTGCTGCCGGCGAGTGCGCTGGCGACACTGGCGAGTACCTTCGCGGGGCGCTGGGCGGTGCTCCTCGCGGGCATCGTGGCGGTGGTGACGGTCGCGACAGGGGTCACGCTCACCGCCCGCACGGGCCGCCGCACGTGATACGCGTCGTCGTACCCGTCCGTGATACGCATCGTCGTATGACTACTGGCCGGACCACCGACGTGACCACTGGCTCCCTGACCGATGTCGCGGGTCTGCGCGTCGGGCACGCCACGTTGGACGGCGAGGGGCGACTGACGGGCACCACCGTGGTGTTGGCGCCCGAGGGCGGCGCCGTCGCCGCCGTGGACGTGCGGGGCGGCGGGCCCGGCACCCGCGAGACCGACGCCCTCGACCCGCGCAACCTCGTGCAGCGCGTCGAAGCCGTCGTCCTCACCGGAGGCAGCGCGTACGGACTGGACGCCGCGTCCGGGGTGATGGCGTGGCTGGAGGAGCGGGGCCGAGGGGTGCGGGTCGGTTTGGACCCCTCCCACGTCGTGCCCGTCGTTCCGGCCGCCTGCGTCTTCGACCTCGGGCGGGGCGGCGACTTCACGGCTCGTCCCGGCGCGGCGACCGGGCGGGCCGCGGCGGAGGCGGCCGCGCGTACGGAGCCGTTCACGCCCGTCGTGGAGGGCAACGTGGGGGCGGGGACCGGTGCGGTGGTCGGCGCCGTCAAGGGGGGCGTCGGCAGTGCGAGTGTCCGGCTCGGCTCGGGCATCACGGTCGCGGCGCTGGTCGTGGCGAACGCCGCGGGCTCGGGCGTCGACCCCGGGACGGGCGCGCTGTACGGGCGGTACTTCGGGGAGCGGCGGATCGGCTTTCCGGCGCCGGAGGTGCGCGAGGAGGCCGCACGGCGCCTCGCCGAAGCCGCGGCGGACAGCGGGCCGCCGCCCCTCAACACCACGCTCGCCGTCGTCGCCACCGACGCCGAGCTGACCAAGGCCCAGGCGCAGAAGCTCGCCGGCACCTCGCACGACGGCATGGCGCGCGCCGTGCGGCCCGTCCATCTCCTCAACGACGGGGACACGGTGTTCGCCCTCGCCACGGGAGAGCGCCCCTTGGCCTCGGACAGCCCGCTCGCCCTCAACGAGATCCTCGCCGCCGGGGCGGACATGGTGACCGCGGCGATCGTGCGGGCGATGCTGGCGGCGGAGTCGGTCCGGACGCCGGGCGGCACGTTCCCCGCGTATCGCGACCTCTACGAGCCCGGCCACTCCGGTGCCGGTCCCGCCGACCCCGCCGACCCCGCCGGCCCCGCCGATCCCGCCGATCCCGCCGAGAGGGGAGGCCGGCAGCAATAGCCGCAAAGAGGGTGACACGGGGGCAAACACCGGCCCTCGCACCCCGCTTGGGCATGAAGTGTGCTCGCGCTCACATCTTCCGGAGGGAACTCCTCCGCGCATCCGGGCGCTCCTTAGTCGTACTGGATCAGAACACGTACTTGGAGCAGCTCGTGACAAGGTCAGTCATAGTCAACCCCCGGCGCCGTGCCCTGCTGGCAGCCACCGCGCTCGCTGCCGTGGGCGCGCTGACCCTCACGGCCTGCGGCGGGGACGCCGACTCCGGCAACGACAAGAAGGGCGCGAGCGCCGCCGCCAAGGGCGCCGCCATCACCATCTCCGCCAAGGACGGTGCCACCGACGCCTCGATCAACCACACCGGCGTCAAGGTCAAGAACGGCAAGCTGACCAGCGTGAAGATGACGTCGGTGACGTCCGGCACCGCGGTCGAGGGCACCATTTCCGCGGACGGCACATCCTGGAAGCCGAAGGGCCAGCTGGAGCGGGGCACGAAGTACAAGGTCACCGCCAACGCCAAGGACCCGAAGGGGAACGCCGCGACGGAGAACGCGACGTTCACGACCGTCTCCACCGCGAACAGCTTCATCGGCAGCTACACCCCCGACGGCGGCACCACCGTCGGCGTCGGCATGCCGGTCTCCTTCAACTTCGACAAGCCGATCACGGAGAAGAAGGACGTCCAGTCGCACATCACGGTGACGTCCAGCAGCGGCCAGAAGGTCGTCGGGCACTGGTTCGGCAACCAGCGCCTGGACTTCCGGCCCCAGGATTACTGGAAGGCCGGCTCCAAGGTCACGATGAAGATCGCCCTGGACGGCGTGAAGGGCGCGAACGGCGTGACCGGCGTGCAGAACAAGACGGTCACCTTCACCGTCGGCCGCGCGCAGGTCTCCACCGTCGACGTCAACGCCAAGAAGATGACGGTCGAGCGGGACGGCAAGGTCATCAAGACCATCCCGATCTCCGCGGGCAGCCCGTCCAACCCGACGTACAACGGCAAGATGGTGATCTCCGAGAAGTTCACCCAGACCCGGATGAACGGCGACACGGTCGGTTTCGGCGGTGAGTACGACATCAAGGACGTGCCGCACGCCATGCGCCTGTCCACGTCGGGCACCTTCATCCACGGCAACTACTGGGGCTCGCCCTCGGTCTTCGGCAGCGCCAACACCAGCCACGGCTGCGTCGGCCTCCAGGACGCGCGCGGCGCGGGCGACCCGGGCACCCCGGGCGCCTGGTTCTACAACAACTCCCTCATCGGCGACGTCGTGACGGTCAAGGGCTCCCCCGACAAGACGATCGCCCCGGACAACGGCCTCAACGGCTGGAACATGTCGTGGAGCGAGTGGACGGCCGGCAGCGCGGTCTGACCCGCCCCCGGGCGGCCCCGCCGCCCGTCAACTGAGCGAGCCACGTGGGAACTTCCCCACGTGGCTCGCGCGTTTTCCCGTTCCCGGGCATGATGTCCGACCCAGGGGCTACGGTATGCACTCACCAGGTGACATGCAGCAACGCCGGGAGAAGCCTTGAGCGTTCCGTACGAAACGGCGTACGAGCCACCCGAGTCGCCCGAGCCACACTCTCCGGAGGAGCATCTCGAGCGACTCCTCGGCCGTGCCCTGAACTCCTTCGACCTGCCGGACGAGGTGGTACGCCGCCTCGACTCGGCCGTGGCCCACGACAGTTCCCTGCACTCCGCGCACCACAGCGCGGGCCTGCACCGCGAGACGTACAGACACACCTGGCTGCTGGCCGACGCGTCCGTGCTCACGCTCTGGGAGCTCGTCCACAACACCGCGCCGGGCAGCGCCCCGGCGTACGAGGTCTACGCCGACGAGGAGGAGGCGGGCGTCGCCACCTCGCGGCTTCCGCTGCCGCCGGACCCGCCCGCCTGCGGCCGGCCCGTCGTGCTGCACATGTCCGCCGACCCGGGCCCCCGCCACACGTACGTGCCGGACGACTCCGCGGACCACGCGCGGCGGCTGCTGCGCCGCGCGGAGAACCCGGACGGCGACCTTCCCGGCGAGGACATCGTCCGCCTGCTGCGCGCGGCGTTCGCCCACCAGATAACGCAGGCGTTCGGGCGGCCCGCGGTGAGCGGCGAGGCGCGGCTGAGCTTCTCGCTCTACGAGCACGCGTTCCTGCTCTTCGACGGCGGCGAGATCAGCCTGTGGGAGGTCGAGCACACCCTGACGCCCGACCGGCGCCACATGTGCGAGGTGTACGCCACCGAGGAGGCGGCCCGCGCCGCGATGGAGCGCAGGGCCAGGGACGCGGCGGCGGGCTAGCGGCCTCGCTTCCCGAACTGCCGGACGAGGCCGGCGAAAGCGGCCCGCTCGTCCGCGGTGAGTTCCACGGCCTCCGCGCGCGGCGGGCCCTGTTGGCCGGGCAAGGCGCGGAGGCCCTGGGCCTGGCGCCGCACCGTCCCGTCGGGGCGCTCCCTGCGCAACACCCGTACCAGGCCGATGGCCCAGACCATGGTCGCCGCGGCGAGCACGGCCACGCCTGCCTGCTGAACGATCGAGACATCCTGGAGCATGCGGCCCAGTAGACAACAGCGGACAGGACTTACAACAGGGGGCTTTTGGGCCTTAGGTCCCGAAGTGACGCAAGTCGCACAAGTCCCCTCCCCCGTCGGAGGCGACCACTTCGCTTCCTGCCTCCGACGGCCGCTTCGGCCCTGCGTCAGGCGGTCGTCGGCATGTGCTTCGTGTCGGCCGCCCCGGTCGCCGCGGCAGCCGGCCGCGCGTCGGGCCCGTCGCCCGGAGGCGTCGTCGTCTTCCGGGCGCCCTTGAGTACGACGACCACGGCCGTGGAGACGCAGACCCCGGCGCCGATCGCGACGAGGTAGAGCAGGGGCTGCCCGATCAGCGGGACCACGAAGACGCCGCCGTGCGGGGCGCGCAGCGTGCAGCCGAAGGCCATCGACAGGGCGCCGGTGACCGCGCCGCCCGCCATCGACGCCGGGATCACGCGCAGCGGATCGGCGGCCGCGAACGGAATGGCCCCCTCGGTGATGAAGGAGGCGCCGAGGAACCAGGCCGCCTTGCCGTTCTCCCGTTCGGTCCTGGTGAAGAGGCTGCCGCGGACGGTGGTCGCGAGAGCCATGGCGAGCGGCGGCACCATGCCGGCCGCCATGGCCGCGGCCATCACCTTGAGGCTGCCGTCGGTCGGATGGGCGAGGCCGCCGACCGCGAAGGCGTACGCGACCTTGTTCAGCGGACCGCCGAGGTCGAAGCACATCATCAGGCCGAGGACGACGCCGAGGATGACCGCGTTGGCGCCGGAGAGGCCTTCCAGCCAGTCGGTCAGCGCCTTCTGGAGGGTGGCGATGGGCTTGCCGACCACGAGGAACATCAGGAAGCCGACCACCGCCGAGGAGATCAGCGGGATCACCACCACCGGCACGATGCCGCGCAGCACGGCCGGGACGCGGGCCCGCTGGATGCCGAGGACGACGGTGCCGGCGATCAGGCCCGCGGCGAGGCCGCCGAGGAAGCCCGCGTCGATGGTGACGGCGACCGAGCCGCCCACGAAGCCGGGGACCAGGCCCGGCCGGTCCGCCATGCCGTACGCGATGTAGCCGGCGAGGACCGGGACCAGGAAGGCGAAGGCGAGCCCGCCGGTCTGGAAGAGCAGCGCGGCCCAGCTGGCGTGGTCCGTCCAGACGAAGTGCTCGGCGACGGACGGCGCCTTGTCGATCTTCCAGCCGCCGATGGCGAAGCCGAGGGCGATCAGGAGGCCGCCCGCGGCGACGAAGGGCACCATGTAACTCACGCCCGACATCAGCCACTTGCGGAGCTTGGTGGCGTAGCCGTCACCGCTCTCCCCGGCCTCGTCGACCGGGCTCGGGGTCCTGGCGTCCGCGGTGACCTCGCCGCGGGCGGCCTTCTCGCGGGCCTCCGCGAGGAGTTCGGCGGGGCGGTTGATGCCCGCCTTCACCCCTACGTCGACGGTGGGCTTTCCGGCGAAACGTTCCTTCTCGCGTACGGGGACGTCGTGGGCGAAGACGACCGCGTCCGCGGCGGCGACGACCGCCGGGTCGAGGCGGGTGAACCCGGCGGAGCCCTGCGTCTCCACCACCAGTTCGACGCCTGCCTCACGGGCGGCGTTCTCCAGTGCCTCCGCGGCCATGTAGGTGTGGGCGATGCCGGTGGGGCAGGAGGTGACGGCGACGATCCTGAAGGCGGAAGCCGCCTCTTCGGCCCCCGCCTCTTCGGCCCCTGCCTCTTCGGAAGCCGCCTCTACGGGGTCCGGCCCTTCGGGACCCGGGCCTTCGGGACCCGGGCCTTCGGGACCCGGGCCTTCGGGGGACGGGCCTTCGGGGGACGGGCCTTCGGGGGACGGGCCCTCAGGGGACGGAGCTCGGGGGGACCGCCCTTCGGCCGATGCTTCCAGGGACGTTGCCGCCTCGTCCCCACGGATCAGCGCCGCCGCCGAAGCCGGGTCGGACGCGGCCCGCAAGGCGTCGGTGAAGTCCGCGTCCATCAGCTGCCGGGCCAGGGACGACAGGATCGTCAGGTGGGCGTCGTCCGCGCCCGCCGGGGCGGCGATCAGGAAGATCAGGTCCGCCGGGCCGTCCGGCGCCCCGAAGTCGATGCCGCGCGCCGAGCGGCCGAAGGCGAGGGTCGGCTCGGTGACGTGGGCGCTGCGGCAGTGCGGGATGCCGATGCCGCCGTCCAGGCCGGTCGGCATCTGCGCCTCGCGGGCCGCCACGTCGGCGAGGAACCCGTCCAGGTCGCTCACGCGCCCCAGAGCCACCATCCGCTCGGCGAGGGAGCGGGCCGCGGCTTCCTTGGTGTCGGCGGACAGGTCGAGTTCGAGGTCGACCAGATCCGCGGTGATCATGCCGGTCATCGCGGGCTCCTTGGCGTCGTTTCCGTGAGCTGGGGGCGGGGGCGGGGACAGGGGAGGCGGCGGAGGCGGTTCATGAGGCGGGCTCCGTCAGTACGCGGTCCAGCGGGACCTCGGCCGTCACGGTGACCGCGTCGGGCCGCAGGTCCGAGGGCGACGGCATCACGCTGCCCGGCAGCCGCACCGCCGCCGCGCCGTGCGCCACGGCCGAGGCGAGGGCCCGTGTCCCCGTACCGCCCGCGATCAGGAAGCCCGCCAGGGAGGAGTCACCGGCGCCGACGTTGCTGCGTACGGCGTCGACGGGGGCGCTCGCGAAGTACGCGCCCGAGCCGTCGACCAGGAGCTGGCCGTCCGCGCCGAGGCTGGCGAGGACGGCGCGGGCGCCCGCCGCCCGCAGCTCCTGTGCCGCCTTCACCGCGTCACCGACGGTGGCCAGGGGGCGGCCGACGGCTTCGGCGAGCTCCTCGGCGTTGGGTTTGACGACGTCGGGGCGTTCCGCGAGCGCGGCGTGCAGGGCCGGGCCCGAGGTGTCCAGGGCGACACGGGCGCCCGCGGCGTGGGCGCGGGCCACCAGTTCGGCGTACCAGGAGGGCGCGAGGCCTCGCGGGAGGCTCCCGCAGCAGGCGATCCAGTCGGCGCCCGCCGACCGCTCGCCGACGGTGGCGAGCAGCGCCTCCTGTTCGGCCGCGGAGAGTTCGGGGCCGGGAGCGTTGATCTTCGTCAGCGTGCCGTCCGGCTCCGCGACCGCGATGTTGGAACGGGTCTGCCCGGCCACCGGCACCGGGGCGGCCTCGATGCCCTGCTCGTCGAGGAGCGTCGCGACCAGCGCGCCGGGGGCGCCGCCGAGCGGCAGCACGGCGACCGTGCGGACACCCGCCGCGGCCACGGCCCGCGAGACGTTGACGCCCTTGCCGCCCGGGTCCATGCGGTCGCCGGTGGCGCGGACGACCTCACCGCGGTGGAGGGAGGGGACCTCGTAGGTGCGGTCGAGGGAGGGGTTGGGGGTGACGGTGAGGATCATGCGGGTGCCGACTGCTTTCTTGCTCGTGCGTGCACGGGCTGCTTCCGTGCCCGTGCGTGCACGGGCTGCTTTCTTGCTCGTGCGTGCACGGGCTGCTTCCGTGCCCGTGCGTGCACGGGCTGCTTCCGTGCCCGTGCGTGTACCGGCTGCTTCCGTGCTCGTGGGTGTACGGGCTGGCTCCGTGCCCGGGCGTGCACGGGCTGGCTCCGTGCCCGTGCGTGCACGGGCTGCTTCCGTGCCCGTGCGTGCACGGGCTGGCTCCGTGCCCGTGCGTGCACGGGCTGCTTCCGTGCCCGTGCGCTCACCAGTCGCTTCCGCACTCGTGTGCTTACCGGCCGCTTCCCGTCCCGTGCGCTTATCGGCCGCTTCGGCCGCTTCCCGGCCCGTGCGCCCGTTGGCCGTTTCCCGGCTCATGCGCGTACGACTTCCGTGCCGGTGCGCTCGATGGCCGCGGCGGCTTCCGGGGCGAGGCCCGTGTCCGTGATCAGCAGGTCCACGTCGGTGAGGTCGCCGAAGCGGGCGAAGTGCTCCTGGCCGTGCTTGGCGGAGTCCGCGAGCAGGACGACCCGGCGGGCGGCGGCGACGGCCGCGCGCTTCACGGCGGCCTCGGCGAGGTCGGGGGTGGTGAGGCCGGCCTCGGCGGAGAAGCCGTTGGCGGCGAGGAAGAGGACGTCGGCGCGGATCTCCCCGTACGCCCGCAGGGCCCAGGCGTCGACGGCCGCGCGCGTACGCCGCCGGACCCGGCCGCCGATGAGGTGGAGCTGGATGCCGGGGTGGTCGGCGAGGCGGGCAGCGGTCGGCAGGCTGTGCGTGACGACGGTGAGCGCGGACTCCAGCGGGAGGGCCGCCGCGAGCCGCGCGACGGTCGACCCGGCGTCGAGGATGACGCTGCCCTCGGCGGGCAGCTCGGCGAGGGCCGCGCGGGCGATGCGGTCCTTCTCGTCGGCGGCGGTGCCCTCGCGCTCGGCGAGGTCCGGCTCGAAGTCGAGGCGTCCGGCGGGGATGGCGCCGCCGTGCACGCGGCGTACGAGCCCTGCGCGGTCCAGTGCCTTCAGGTCACGGCGGATGGTCTCCGCGGTGACCTTGAACTCCTCGGCCAGCGACAGTACGTCGACCCGCCCGCCGTCCCGCGCGAGCCGCAGGATTTCCTGCTGCCGCTCCGGTGCGTACATGCCCGATCGCCTCCGCCGCATGCCCGATCCTGTGGTTTCACTGGGAGCGTACGGCCGGATATCGACAAAGTAAACAGCTTCGGGCGTGATGTGGGTATGAACGGACATCGGTGCGCGCCCCTCACACCCCACGCACACGCCCCGCGCCCCTCACGGGGGCGCGGGGCGCGGGGATGCGGGGCGCCGGGGCGGCAGGATGTCAGGGCGTCAGCGCCGGTTCCTTCCGCGGGAGTTCACCCGCGGGCGCCTCCTCGTCCCCGCCCTCCACATGCTGCTTCGGCTTCGCCGGGAGCGCGAACATCAGCAGGAAGATGACCACGAGCACGCCCGTCACCCACCACAGCGCGTTCTGGAACCCGTCCGTGAACTCCCCCGGTATGCGGTGCGGCGCGACCCGCTCGTCGATCACCCCGAAGAAGACGACCGACACCAGACCGAGGCCGAGCGCGGTACCCATCTGCTGCACGGTGTTGATGAGCCCGGACGCCGAACCGGCGTGCTCCCGCGGCACCTCCGAGAGCACCGCGTCCGTCAGCGGCGCCACGATCAGGCCCATGCCGAGGCCCATCACGACGAGCGGCAGCGCCATCTGCCAGGGCGCGATGCCCGCGCCGTACCGGCCCGCCTCCCAGATGTAGAGCAGCAGGCCCGCGGCCATGGTCAGGGCCCCGGCCTGGAGCACCTTGCGTCCGAAGCGGGGCACCAGCTTCTGCACGGACAGGCCCGCGGCGACCGAGACGGCGATCGAGAACGGCACCCCGGTGAGACCGGCGCGCAGCTCGCTCCAGCCGAGGCCCACCTGCATGTACATGGTCCAGACGAGGAAGAAGACGCCCATCACGACACCGAACACGGTCTGCACGGCGATGCCCGCGGCGAAGCTCTTCACCTTGAACAGCGACAGCTCCACGAGCGGCGAGCCGTCCTTGGCGGTCTTCCACCTCTCGTACGCGACGAGGGCGCCGAAGACGACGACGGAGCCGCCCATCATGACGAAGCCCCAGGCCGGCCAGTCCAGCTCACGCCCCCGGGTGAGGGGGTAGACCAGCATCAGCATGCCGAGCGTGACGAGGACGACGCCGACGAGGTCGAGCTTGAGGGCCCTCGGCGCCTTGGACTCGGTGATGAACTTCCGGCCGAGGATGATGCCGGCGATGCCGACCGGCAGGTTGATGAGGAAGATCGGCCGCCACTCCAGGCCGAAGATGTTCCACTCGGTGAGCAGCGCGCCCAGCAGCGGCCCGGAGACCGCGCCAAGACCCACGACCATGCCGAAGAGCCCGAAGACCTTGCCGCGCTCGTGGGCGGGGAAGGTCGCGTGCACGATGGACAGCACCTGCGGCACCATCAGCGCGGCCATGCCGCCCTGGAGGATGCGGGAGGCGACCAGCATCTCCGGGTTGGCGGCGAAACCGCAGAGCGCGGAGGCGACGGTGAACCCGGTGATCCCTATCAGGAAGAGCCGCTTGCGGCCGTGGATGTCACCGAGCCGCCCGCCCGTGATGAGCCCGGCGGCGAAGGCGAGCGCGTAACCCGCGGTGATCCACTGGATCTGGCTGAACGTGGCGCCGGACTCCCGCTTGATCGACGGGATCGCGATGTTGACGATCGTGACGTCGACGAGGTCCATGAAGGCGGCGGTCATCACGATGGCCAGGGCGAACCAACGTCTCCGGTCCGCCTCCGGCCGGGCTTCGGGCAAGGTGCTGGTGGAAGAACTCATGCCGGAAGAGTAGAAGCCATATAGGCCATAACAGTTCCTAGTTCCCGGGCATCCTGGTCCCATGAACATGACCCGGAACACGTTGAGCCCGGATGCGTCGAGTACGGGCGCGCCGAGCCCGCACGCCGCCTCGGCCCCGCACACCTGGGCCCCGGCGCCGAGGCCCCGGGCGGCCCGCGCATGACCGGGGCGACGGGCGCCCAGACCCCCATCCGCCTGCTCCAACTGCTCTCGCTGCTCCAGACACCCCGCGAGTGGCCCGGCAGCGAGCTCTCCGAGCGGCTCGGGGTGAGCCGGCGGACGGTGCGGCGCGACGTGGACCGGCTGCGGGACCTGGGCTATCCGGTGCAGGCGACGCAGGGCGCCCTCGGCGGCTACCGGCTGGTCGCGGGCAAGGCCATGCCGCCGCTGGTCCTCGACGACGAGGAGGCCGTGGCGATCGCGGTGGGCCTGCGGGCCGGGGCGGGGCACGCGGTGGAGGGCGTGGAGGAGGCCTCCGTACGGGCGCTCGCCAAGCTGGAGCAGGTGCTGCCCGCCCGCCTGCGCCACCGGGTCTCCGCATTGCAGATCGCGACGATGCCGCTGACCAGCGGGGACGGGGCGAGCATCGCGCCGGAGACGCTGACGGTGATGGCGTCGGCCGCGGCGGGCCACGAACGCCTGCGGTTCTCCTACCGCGCCGGTGACGGCACGGAGTCCCGCCGCCTCACCGAGCCGTACCGCCTGGTGTCGACGGGGCGGCGCTGGTATCTCGTGGCGTACGACATCGACCGCGAGGACTGGCGGACCTTCCGGGTGGACCGGGTGTCCGAGCCGTTCGCCACGGGGGCGCGGTTCGCGCCGCGGGAGCTGCCGAAGGGGGACGCCGCGGAGTTCATCCGCCAGTCGGTCTGGCGCGGGCAGGAGTCGTACGAGATCGACGTGACCTTCGCCGCGCCCGCGGAGTTCGTCGTGGCCCGGCTGCCCTCGGCGCTCGGCACGGTGGAGCCGCTTCCCGGGCCCGACGCGCACCATTGCCGCCTGCGCGGCACGGTCACGGACTCCCTGGAGTGGCTGACGGTCCGCCTGGCGATGACGGACTGCGACTTCACGGCCCACGAACCGCCGGAGCTGGTCGACTCCCTCAGGGAACTGGGCAGCCGCCTGACCCGCGCGGCGGGGGACGCGGGGGCGGTCACCTAGAGACCTGCCCAGCACCTGTCGACCTGGACGGCACCCGGCGACCCGGGTGCGACCCGGCGACCCGGGCGGCCACCAGGATTCCGGTGGCCGGCCGCCCGCGAGGTCCAGGGCCGGTGGCCGCCTACGCCGCCGCGTCGAACCCGGTGTCCCGGGCCAGCTTCTTCAGCTCCAGCAGCGCGTGCTTCTCTATCTGGCGGATCCGCTCGCGGGTGAGCCCGTGCTCCTTGCCGACCTCGGTCAGCGTCCGCTCACGGCCGTCCTCGATGCCGTACCGCATCTTGATGATGGAGGCCGTGCGCTGGTCGAGACGGCCGAGAAGACCGTCCAGCTCCTCGCTGCGCAGCAGCGACAGGACGGACTGCTCGGGCGAGACGGCGGAGGTGTCCTCCAGGAGGTCGCCGAACTGGGTGTCGCCCTGGTCGTCCACGCCCATGTTCAGCGAGACGGGGTCGCGGGCCCAGTCCAGGACGTCGATGACGCGCTCCGGCGTCGAGGACAGCTCGGCGGCGACCTCCGCGGGCTCCGGGTCCCGGCCGTGCTCGCGGTTGAACTCGCGCTGGACGCGGCGGATGCGGCCCAGCTCCTCCACGAGGTGGACGGGGAGGCGGATGGTGCGGGACTGGTCGGCTATGGAGCGGGTGATGGCCTGGCGGATCCACCAGGTGGCGTACGTGGAGAACTTGAAGCCCTTGGCGTAGTCGAACTTCTCGACGGCGCGCACCAGGCCCGCGTTCCCCTCCTGGATCAGGTCGAGGAGGGGCAGGCCGCTGCGCGGATAGCGGCGGGCGACCGCGACGACGAGGCGGAGGTTCGAGCGGATGAAGACGTCCTTGGCCCGCTCGCCGTCGGCGATCAGTGCTTCGAGCTCGTCGCGGTCCGCGGTGACCTTGCTGTTCTCGACCTCGCCGTCCAGGATCTTGCGGGCGTACACACCCGCCTCGATGATCTGGGACAGCTCCACTTCCTTGGCGGCGTCGAGCAGCGGCGTACGCGCGATCTCGTCGAGGTACATGCCGACCAGGTCGCGGTCGGCGATCTCCCCGCCTACGGCGCGAACACTGCGTGCCGCGTCGGTCTCGCCGGAGGCGGCGGACTTACGACGGGCGACGGCACGGGTTGCCATGCGTGCTCCCTTGTGTGTGGTGGTCCTGGTCGGCCCTGTCTGCTGAGGCCTCTGTGGCGGATGGCACACCCTCGGGTGCCCTGCATCCGATGGAAACAACGACTGGAATCCGGACAGAATTCCCAAGCCGCGCATCTTTTTTGCTGACGGTGCAGTACCCTGTCGCGCCACAAGGGGGGACGGCATGCTGTCCGGACGCACAGGGGTGCAGGTCAGGCCCGGAGTGAGAGCGACCCGGACGCTCTCACCAAGCTCTGCGACCACTGTGTACGTGAGACGGCCGTCACCCTCGACACCGTCGCGTTCCTGCCGGAAGAGCGCCGCCCTTGGCCGCTCTCCCACCCCCGAAGACGGCCCCCACCGCCTCTTGGTTGCTCAGGGACCGGATTCCGGCGACCGCCCGGCCGGCTGCTCGGGTACGCCACCCATAGCCCTTTCCGGCCTCGCGCGGCTTATGCACCATCCGTGGGAAGTCGGCGTCCAGCACGCGCCGGACACCGCCGGGAGTCCGGGCGGTACCGGGACATCGCCTGGTACGAGCGTCCTCTCGGCCCGCGGACCTAGGTCGCGGGCCCGTTACGTAACAGCCGTCCGGCGGCCTACCGTCCCGGCATGACCCACACGGGAACCGACACCGGCACCAGCACCGGCGGCACCAGCACCGGCGACACGAGCACCGGCGGCACGAGCACCGGCGGCACCGACACCACAGGCATCCTCGACGAGGCCCTTGAGCGACTGCACGCCAGCGGGCCCGAGCGGCTGGGGCGGCTGACCAACCACGCCCCGATGGCCGTCGAGGCGCTCGCCGCGCGCGGCCGGCCGGAGGCGGTCCACAAGTGGCTCGATCTTTACGCCCCGAAGCTGGAGGAGTTTCCCGCCCGGTCCGCACCGGTCACCGACGCGGACTGGCACACGGCGCTCGGCGACCCGCGCCGCGCGGCGGACTGGATCGCGTACTTCCACCGGCAGCTCGCGGAGCACCCCTGGCGCGAGGTCCTCGTCCGGTGGTGGCCGCGGCTGCTGCCCGGCATGTACGGGGGTTCGACGCACCCGGTGATCCGCGTGGGGCACGCCGTGCGCACCCTGGAAGCGGGCGGGGCAGGCGAGGCGGGCGGCACGACCCCGCCCCCCCCCGCCGCACCCCCGCCCGGCCCCCGCCACTGGGCCGCCCCGCCCCCCCCCGGCACCCGCCCCCCCCCGCCGCCGGGCCCCCGCGGCGCGGCCGGCGCC